>JAQBHL010000160.1:0-11476 GCA_032127745.1 Acidobacteriota bacterium | reverse complement strand
CCTTGGCCTCCAGAGAAGGTCTTTGCCCAGGAACTCCATGCGCACGATGCCCCGGGTCGCGTCCACCTCGAAATACTCCTGCAGCAGGAGGAGGTTGTCGGGGAGCCAGATCCAGGATTGGTCGCGGAGAAGCCGTCTCAGCTCGTCGGGAGACTGAAGCAGGTACATCCTGGCGCCGCGCCCTCCCGGCTCGGGCTTGAGCCGCGCGGGCCCGCCGTCGGTCCACCTTTCTTTTGGCGTGGCGGGGAGAGGGGAGGAGTTCCGACTCATCTGGAAGCCCGAACCTACCCGTGGGGTTTGTCTTGGGGTCAAGCGGGCGGCGGGGACCCGCCGCTACCGGATGTGGAACTTGGACTTCAGCAGCTTGCCGTTCTTCTTCTCGCAGAAGTACCAGGCCGACAGGTCGTTCAAGGGCACGAAGCGGCGCTCCTCCTTGCGATAGTGCCAGTCCTTTTCCACCTGATAGAACACCTGGCGCTTCTTGCACTCGAGGATGTTCGTGATTTCGTTGTCGTGGTGGTTGTCCGAGTCGTAGTCGGTGATGGCGCGCTGGCCCATCTCCGAGTAGAGCAGGTTCAATTGTTGCAGGAACTGGTCGATCTGCGGGTCGAGGTCCTTGATCTGCAGGCCCAGGCGGCGCGCCTCGCGGGCGGTGATGGGGTACTGGTGTGCTGGATACGACGAGTTCAGTTCCCGGGCGATCCGTTCCGCTCTCTTCGCGTCCTTCAGGTGATAGCTCAGGATCTCCTGGCACAGCTTGCGCGAGAGGCTGCTGGCCCGGTCGAGGGCGCCGATCACCAGGGGATGGATGTATTTGTAGAGTTCCTGATACGGGGTGATGTTGCGGCCCTCGACGTGAGTGGCCTCGCGCCACAGCTTGATCACCCGATCGACCTCGTCGTTGCTCACCGCCACGAGGTTGTTCGTGTGGTCCACGGGCGAAAGTTCGTGTTCGAGCGACGTGTCGACGGCGGTGAGGTACGAGAGCGGGCCCATGCCGATCTCGTCCGCGCCCAGCGCGAACATGGTGGCCGCGGAGGCGCAGTTGAGGGGGGCGAGCACCACCAGCCGCTTGCAGGAACTGCGGAGCAGATGGACCATGCGGAGGGAGGCCATCCCGCTGCCGCCGTCCGACTTCACGAACAGGGTGATGGTGTCCTGGGGTCCGATGCTGCGCAGAACCTCATGGAGCGCCATGACGTCGTTGTCGCAGACCGAACCCGAGGTCGACGTCCAGTAGGCGAGGAACGTGCCCTCGACCTTCCGGCCGATCTGTTCGAAAAGCGCCTGGGTCTTGTCGAAAAGGAGCGGGGGAGTCTTGATCTTGGGGCGGCGGGCTTTGGTCTTGGGCATCGTGGAGCCCTTGAATTTACATCACCGGCTAGAAGAGGCTTCCCTGAGGCTCGGAGGCGTGGTCGGCGGGGCGGATGCAATCGGGGCTGTCGTTGCCGACGTTGTTGACCAGCGGGCCCACGGGGCGCGAGATCCAGCTCGTCCCGACACCGGCCAGGATCAAGTCCATCAAGGCCTTGGGCGAGACGGTGTGGTCGAGCCAGGTCTCGAAGCCATCACGGGGCACGACGAGAGGCATCCGGTCGTGGATCGCCCGCACCGAATCGGAGGCCTGCGTGGTGAGGATCACCGCCGAAGGTTCGCCCTGGTCCGCCGCCGCGGGGGGCGGGTTCACCGCGAGGCCGGCGAAAGCGAACGGAGCCCCGCCGGGCTGCTGGAAGTAGTGGGCCTGACGGCGGCCTCCGGCCTTCGTCCACTCGAAGAAGCCGTCGGCCGGAACCAGGACTCGCGAACGTGTGAACGCGGGCGCGAAGAGCGGGGAGGTCGCCACCGTCTCCGAACGGGCGTTGATCAGCGGACGCGAGTCGCGCGGATTGAGGACGCCCCAAAGCAGGGACTGCGCTAGTCGTCCCTCCCGGCCGCGTCGCACGGTCAGGATCCGGGTCTTTGGTGCGATGTTGTAGCGCGGGTCGTTCCAGTCCCCGAGGTCATCGAGCTCGAACAGGGCGGCCAGGACCTCCGCAGGAGTGGCGAGCGTGAATCTTCCGCACATGCCCCATTATTTCGCACCGGGGCCAAAAGACCTTCGGGCCAGCGTCACGGGTACGGGGGAGGCCTTGGTAACCTCGTCCCAGTGCAGACCTACTTTCCGAAGGGACTGGGCCTCAAGGCCGAGGTGGCCCCGCTCCTCGACCAGGACTACGGCAGCAGCGTCATCGCCAGGATCCGCGAACTCGGCTACGCGGCCGAGGCTTCGGGGCTGACCATTCGCCTCGCCCGCGAGTTCGGTTTCTGCTACGGGGTGGATCGGGCCATCGAATACGCCTACGAGGCCAAGCGACGATTTCCAGAGCGCCGATTGTTCCTCTCCGGCGAGATCATTCACAACCCCTCGGTCAACCAGAATCTACGCGACATGGGCTTTACCATCCTCGACGACGGTCGCGACCCCGCGAAGCGCTACGCCCCCGTGGGCCCGGACGACGTGGTCGTGCTGCCCGCCTTTGGCGTCACGGTGGAAGAGATGAAGCACCTGCGCGGGATCGGAGCGGTCCTGATCGACACCACCTGCGGCAGCGTCTTGAACGTCTGGAAGAACGTCTCCAAGTACGCCCGGGATGGCTTTACCGTGGTCATCCACGGGAAGCACTACCACGAGGAGACCCGGGCCACCGCCTCGCAGGCCCTGCTCCATCCAGACGGCGCCTACCTCTGCGTGCGCGACGAGGCCGAGACGGAGGCGGTGTGCGGGTTCATCCGCGGGACCCTGAGCGGCGAGGAGTTCATGGCGAAATTCGCCCAGGCGGTGAGCGAGGGCTTTGACCCCGCGGTCCATCTCGAGCGCATCGGCCTCGCCAATCAGACCACCATGCTGATGAGCGAGAGCCTGCGAGTCCAGGAGATGTTGCGCCGGGTCTTCCTCGAGCGCTACGGAGAGGCCGGCGCGGCCACCCGTTTCCGCTCGTTCGACACCATCTGCTCGGCCACTCAGGACCGGCAGGACGCGGTCCTGAGGATGTTCGAGGAGACTCCTCCCGACGTCATGCTGGTGATCGGGGGCTACAACAGCAGCAACACCCAGGCCCTGGTCCGGATCTGTTCGGCGAAGTGTCCGACCTACTACGTCGAGTCCCCCGAGTGCATCGATCCCGGCAGCGGCGCTTTGACCCATCGTCTTCTGGGCGCCGCCTCGAGCGAGAGGATTGAGGGATGGCTTGGGGCCGATGGCCGCCCCCTCACCCTTGGGGTCACCGCGGGCGCCTCGACTCCGGACAGCGTGGTGGCGAGGTCCATCGAGCGGATCCTGTCCTCCCGGGGAGCGGCCACGGACGATCTGCGGCCCGTGCCCGCGCTGGTCGCGCAGTCCTGAGCGAGAAACGTGGCCGGGCGCGCATCCGGCCGCGATCGCGGCTAAAATCACGCATCTTTTTCGATTATCGGAGGTTGCTTCCTTGGCGAACACGACGTTGGATACGCTGAAGAGCCGGATCGCCAGCGGGGAGGCGCGAGTGGGTATCCTGGGTCTGGGGTATGTGGGGCTGCCCCTGGCCGTCGAATTCGGGGCCGCGGGCCTGAGTGTGGTCGGGTTCGATCTTTCCGAGGCCAAGGTCGCGAAGCTGAACCAGGGCGAGTCCTACATTCAAGACGTCGACGGGGCGCGGCTCAAGGGCCTGGTCGACAAGGGTCTGGTCAAGGCCACCACCGACTTCACTCGAATCCGCGAGTGCGACGCGCTCATCATCTGCGTTCCCACTCCGCTCTCGAAGACCAAGGATCCCGATCTCTCGATGGTGGTGTCGGCCACCGGACGTATCGCCGAGAACATGCGCGCGGGCCAGTTGGTGGTTCTGGAGAGCACCACCTACCCTGGAACCACCGATGAACTCATCCTGCCCATGCTGTCCGAGAAGGGCCTGAAGGTGGGGACGGACTTCTTTCTGGCCTTCTCGCCCGAGCGCGTGGATCCCGGCAATCCGAAGTTCCAGACCCACAACACTCCCAAGGTGATCGGCGGCATGACCCCGGCCTGCGGGGATGCCGCGAAGACCCTCTATTTGAAGGCCATCGAGAAGATCATCGTGGTCTCGTCGCCTCGCGCGGCCGAGATGGTGAAGCTGCTGGAGAACACGTTCCGCAGCGTCAACATCGGCCTGGTCAACGAAGTGGCCCTCATGTGCCGGCGTCTCAACGTCAACGTCTGGGAAGTCATCGACGCCGCCGCCACCAAGCCCTTCGGCTTCATGGCCTTCTATCCAGGCCCCGGCCTCGGTGGCCACTGCATCCCCATCGATCCTCTCTACCTCTCCTGGAAGCTGAAGACCCTCAACTATCGGGCCCGGTTCATCGAACTCGCGAGCGAAATCAACGCGGGCATGCCCGAGTACGTGGTCGATCGTCTGGCGGAGGCCCTGAACGACCGCGAACGCAGCCTGCGCGGGAGCAAGGTCCACATCCTTGGCGCCGCCTACAAGAGGGACATCGAGGACGTGCGCGAGTCCCCGGCGGTGGATTTCATCAGGATCCTCCAGTCCAAGGGCGCGATCGTCACCTACACCGACTCCTGGGTCCCCACTCTCGAGCACGAAGGCATCGATCTCAAGTCGATCGAGGCGGGACCGGCGGTGGACCAGGCCGACGCGGTGGTTATCATCACCGACCACTCGAACGTCCCCTACAAGGATCTGGTGAAGCGCGCCCGACTGGTCCTGGATGCCCGGAACGCGACCCGGGGCATTGAGGCTTCGAACATTGTCCGTCTCTAGGAGCCCGTGGCGAAAGTCGGCCTGCATTCGACGAACCCAGCATGCCGACTGGCTTCGTTGCTCGCCATCGCATATGTCGAATATGCGTCGGACTCGGCGCCTTGCCATCCGGGCGCCGGGCTCGTCTCGGTGCGACGGCGGACTTTCACCACGGACGGCCAGGGGCCGGGAACGGAGAAGGTGAACCTTCCGAACGCGCTCACCGGCCTTCGGATCTTCCTGGTTCCATGGCTCGTGGTCCTCCTGCTCACCCGGACCCAGTGGGGCTGGTGGCTGGGCCTGGGGGTGTTCACCGTGGCCGTGATCACGGACTACTTCGACGGCTGGCTGGCCCGGCGTCGAAATGAGCAGACCAAACTGGGAGCCATGCTCGACCCCCTGGCCGACAAACTCCTTCTCTCCGCGGCCTTCATCTCTCTGATCGAGTTGGAAATGGCTCCGGCCTGGATCGTGGCCGTGATCATCGGGCGCGAATTCGCGGTGACCTGGCTTCGGAGCGAGGCGCTGGGGAGGGGGATCGTCATTTCAGCCTCCCCGGCTGGGAAGGCCAAGACGGTTTCGCAGATCGTGGCCGTCTACGTCATGCTGCTGGCCCTTCGAGTGGATGTCTTTGGATACCTGGTCGGCCCCGCCCTTTTCGTGGCCCTCGCCCTCACGCTCTATTCGGGAATCGACTACTTCAGGCGATTCTCCCGCACGAGCTAGGGGTGTGTTTCACAGTTGCGATTACTTCACGCCTCTCCCGTCACCGGCTTTCGCCGGGGTGACGGATGGTGATCCGCGGAGTGTCGGATCGAGTGGGTCCCAGGAAGAGCATGACCAGTCTCGGGGCAAACAAACCAAGAAAAAAGGAGCGGGTTTCCCCGCTCCTCTGCTTTTGCCTGAAAGGCTGGCGCTAGGGCTGGATCATCACGCGGTCGCCGAGCAGGATTTCTTCCCTCGAGTACACGAGGCGGGCCACCGAGAAGTTCTCCCGGACCGACACCACCACTCCCGCCCCTAGTGGACGCCTGGTGACGATGTCCGACTTGTCGCCCTGGCGGAACAGGGTGATCACCCGGCCCACGGCGAGTCCCGCGCCGGCGCCCATGTCCACCCCAATCACCACGCCCGCGCCGGATGTCACCGAGTCGTCTTCGATGTCGACCACGTAACCCGCCGGTCGGTTCCCTTCCAGGGACAAATCGCCGCCTTCGACCACCACCCTCCGTTTGACCAGGGGAGACTCGACTTCGGTGAGGGGCCGGAGGTAGTCGCCGGTCGCGACCTCGCGGCCGGAGGCTTGCACCACCGCCCGGGCACTCGAATCACCGACCAGGAGGATCCGTGCGACTCCATTGGTCTCGATGCGGTAGCCCACCTTGTTCCCCGTGGCCGGATGCTTGATTTCGCGGGCGCGTCGATTCACGATGTAGAGGTCGCCCGCCTTCACTCCGGCGTTGGCTCCGCGGTTGAGGTAGAGGTACTCGTAGGTTCCGGCGGTCACCTTCTCGATGAGCGAGCCGTTCTGGGCCTCCATGCCCTTGATCTTGAGGCTTTCATCCTCAATCGATGCGGAAATGTATCCGGCGTAGCGAACCGTGTCGGTGGAGGCCACGTTGATGAGCGCGTCCATGTCCAGCCATTCCGGCCGGGGATGGGCCTCGGCCTGAGCGTCGGGCCCTCCCTCCGCGACGGCCACGCCGTCGGCTTCGGGTCCGGAGCCTGGGGGAGCGTCGGCGAGTTGGACCGAGGGGAGAAAGATGGGATCACCCGGGTAGATCAGGCGCGCCTTGGTCACGTAGCTGTTGGCCTCCCAGATCTGAGGCCACAGATAGGGATTTCCGAGGTAGCGCCCAGCGATGTCCCACAGGGTGTCGCCTTTTACGATCATGTGATAGGCCTGACCTTCGGGGATCGACCGGGGGAAGTCATACGGGGACCAGTGGGGTGCCACCTCGAAAGGTCCGACGCTGGCCGACTGGGCGGGTGCTGGGGCATCGGTCTGGGCTCCCACGAGCGTTGCCAGGGAAAGGCCTGCGGCCGCCAAAGAACTCATGAAGATCTTGCGTGTGAACATTGGAGAACCTCGCTCCTATTAAATCCCGGAGAACCGTCGCTTTACAAGCTCCGCGACAATGAGGGTATCAGACGGTTGTTTCTCTAGTCAAGGGTTAGTCTGCTTTTCCTCAAGTTTCACTTGAAGTGTTTGCTAAGCCCTGAAGAAAACACGGGAAAACTCAGTCAATTTGGGATTTGGACACTCGGACGAGGATGTTTCCACGGGGACCGTCGGCCAGCGGGAGGGTTGTGAATTCCTTCATGCGCTGAGCCTGTCGCCACTGTGAAGGCCCAAAAAGGATCAGGCGGGGCTCTTCGCGAATGAGGTCCAGAGCCTGGTCCAGGGAATGCATTTCCCTGACCCGCCCGTCGTTGTAGAAATAGCCCGACATCCAGGCCGTTCGCCAGGCCCCGACCACCAGCACCTCCCGACCCTGGGCGGGCAGGAAGAGCCTTCGGCCCGATTCCATTGCCTCCAGCACCGGCGGCCCCACCAGAGTCAGGAGGAGGAGGAAACCGGCCGCGCCGATCGCGAGGATGCGCAGGCTTTCGTGGCGCGCCCGCTCGAACGCCCTCGAGGCGACGAAGGCCGTGGCCAGCGCCCAAAGGGCGGGAACCACCGCGCTGCGTCCCCAGGGCTCTCCCTCTCGAGCCGCCCGCAGGGTCAGGGCCAGCAGGGCCGCGGAGATGAGGAGGCCGATCAGCCCCGCCGCTCGCAGCGACCCCTGGTGGTTCGGGGATCGCAAGGTGCGCGCCGAAAGGGCCAGGCCGATGGCCAGAGGCGGAAGGCAGGGAAGAATGTAACCGGGCAGCTTGGATCCTGCGGCCGAGAAGAGGGCCAGAGGAATGAGGAGCCAGACGAGAAGTGATATCCAACGCGATCGCTCCACCTCGCGCCACGCGGAGAGGGCAGGGGCCACGAGGCCGGTCCAGGGGAAGACCCCGAGGAAGAGCACGGGGGAGGTAGTAGTAGACGGGCCCGGGATGGTTGTGAATGGTGCTCGTGAATCTTTCCAGGTTGTGATTCAGGATGAACACCTCGATGAAACGGAAGCCCTGATCGAACCAGATGGCCACGAACCAGGGTCCCGCGATCAGGGCGAACAGGGCCAGGCCCAGGGGGCTCACGATCCTCGAGACCTCGAGGCGTCGCAGGGCGATGCTCAGCCCGACCGCGATGCCGAGGGGTATGAGTATGCCGATGGGTCCCTTGGCCAGAACCGCGATGCCCATCAGAGCCCAGGCCGCGGGCGCCGCCGACCGTCCGGCGATGCCCAGGATGGAGAGGACGAAGAGCCCGCTGGCCCCGGTGATGAACGCCGCCACCAGCACATCCATGGTGGCCGCGCGAGCGTAGGCGAAGGCCAGGGGCGAAGTGGCGAGGATGATCATGGCCAGGCGTCCGCAAGAGGCGCCGAAAAGCCGTGCCGCCACCAGTCCGGTGAATCCGGTCAGGAGCAGGGCGGCGAGGACCGCGGGGAGCCGGGCCGCCATCTCGTTCTCTCCAAAGACCCGGTAGCCGAGGCCGGCCAGCCAGTAGTACAGGGGCGGCTTTTCGAGCCAGGGCTCGCCGGAAAGGGTCGGAGTCACGAATTCGTTCGCGCGCGCCATCTCGACCGCCACCCGGGCGTACCGCGGTTCATCCGGACCGAGCAGGGGAACCTGTCCGATCCGGAAGAGGAGCAGGAGGATCTGCAGGCCGAGGATGACCAAGGCGTCTCGCGCCGCGATGAACCGAGGCTCATGAACCTGATCCGGCCGGAGAACGTCGTCGGTGTCGGCCATCCTGAAGGGCCCTTCGTCCATACTCGTTTGAGGCTTTTCCTTTGCGGTGGTGCCAGAGAAGGGAATCGAACCCTTACGACCCTTCCGGGTCTGCGGATTTTAAGTCCGCTGCGTCTGCCAATTTCGCCACTCTGGCGCGGTCCCCGGGGATGCCACCAGGTCGCCCCGCGACCCACAGCTTCTCGGGAATCGAGGGAAGGCTATCGCGACGGGGCCTCTTCTGCGAGCACCCTCAGCATCGCCTCATGAAGGGCGCCGTTCGAAGCCACCACTTCCTCGGCGGACAGACCGATGGGCGACCCGTCGAAACGCGAGACCCGCCCGCCCGCCTCCTCGACCATGAGCGAGCCGGCCAGCACGTCCCACGGCTTGAGACGCTCCTCGAAGTATCCGTCGATCCGGCCCGCCGCGAGGTAGGCGAGGTCGAGGGCGGCCGCTCCGTCCCGGCGCAGCGCGCGGGCGTGATGCAGGAATCTCTCGAAGAGTCGCATGGTGTGGCGCACGTCGTCACGCAGGTCGTAGGGGAAGCCGGTCAGAAAAACCGAACGGAGGAGGTCGGTGGCGCGAGTGACCTTCAGGGGCACGCCGTTGCAGGTGGCGCCTTGTCCGCGCGCCGCGGTGAACAGTTCGTCCTTGACCGGATCGTAGATCGCGCTCGCGATCACCTCGCCGGCGCGGGTGAGGGCGATGGAGGTGCAGAAGAACGGGTACTGGTGCGCGTAGTTGGTGGTGCCATCGAGCGGATCGACGTACCAGACGTACTCGGATCCGGAGAGGGAAGGGGCGCTCTCCTCGGCCACGACATCGTGGGTGGGAAACGACCGGCGCAGTCGGGCCAGGATGGCGATTTCGCAGGCGCGGTCGACCTCGGTCACCAGGTCCAGCTCGCCCTTGTTCTCGATTCCGAGCTCGCTCCCGAGCCGCGCTTTCTGAAGGCGGCCGGAAATGAGGGCCGCGTCGGCGGCCACGGCGCGAAAGAGACCGACGTCGTTTCGAGAAGGGGAGGTGGTGGGCGCGCGCTTCATCTGAGAACCAGGGGAGCATAGAGGAACCTCGGGGCCCTCCGCTCGGAAGGAACGGCACTCGAGCGCCCGTCTTCCACGTAAACTCAAGGGCAGCCTCATGACCGACGACTCCGACGACCACACCAACCGGCTGCGTCCGAAGGTCCACGTGCCCCGATGGCCGAAGCCGCCCCGCTCCGATTCCGGCGGGGGGCAGGGCCCGAGAGACCACCCCGGCGGGGGGCAGGGCCCGAGAGTCCACCCCGGCGGGAAAGCTTCGGGCGGCGATCGCCCGCGCTATTCGGAACGAACGGAGTCCGTTCGCCCCTCCGGGCCGCGTCACGGGTTCAGGTATCGCGTGGACCTCGAATACCTCGGCACCCGCTACAGCGGCTGGCAGTTCCAGACCAACGCGCGCACGGTGGCCGGCGAAATCATGGAGGCGATCCATCGAGCCACCGGGCAGCGGGTGATCGAGGTCTACGGTTCGGGACGCACCGACGCCGGAGTGCACGCCCTCCACCAGGTCGCCCACATCGATCTGGCGAAGGCGGTGGATCCGGACGAACTGCTCCGCATGGTGAACGACGAACTCCCGGGCGACATCAACCTGCTCCAGGTCCAGCTCGCGCCCGAAGGCTTCCACGCCCGCCACTCCGCCACCGCCCGCACCTACCTGTACCGCATTTCGCGCCGCCGGAGCGCGTTCGACAAACCGGTGGTGTGGTGGGTGCGCGACCCGCTCGAGGTCCAGGCCATGGCTGAGGCCGCAAGAGCCCTGTGCGGCCTCCATGATTTCTCGGCCTTTTCGCAGGCCGACCCGAGCAAGCCCGACGAATCCACGAAGGTGAAGATCGAGTCGGTCGATGTCTTCGAAGAGGGGCCGAACATCTTCATCCGCATCCGGGGCTCGCACTTCCTGTGGAAGATGGTCCGCCGGGTGGTGGGGGTGCTGGTCGAGGTGGGTCGAGGCAGGCTGAGCCCGAAAGACGTGGCCGGGATCATGCAGGCGAGCGGCGCCTCCGTGGCCGAGTTCACCGCCCCGCCTTCGGGCCTTTCCCTGGAGAAGGTCTCCTACGGGGTGCCCGCGCCCATCCGCGCCGCTCCCCCCTCCGAGCCCGCTCGCCCGGGTGCGGGGACCGAAGAGTCGGCCGACCCTGGCTTGCGATCGAGGCCGGAGCACGACCGCGAACGACCGCGCCCCCACCGGCCCCCCGCATTTGGACGCAAGTCGGGCTTCGATGCGGTGAAGACCAAGTCCGGCTTCAGGCCGAAGGGGGCACGTAGCGCAGAGGAGGCAGGCCGTCCCGAAGGGGGATGGCCTCGTCGATCAACATCACGGGAATCTCCTCCCGGACCGGGTAAGCAAACGTTCCGTCGACGCGGATGATGGCGGCCTCGAGCTTCTCTCCCACCGAGGCGCCCACGTTGTTCTTTACTCCGCTGATGATGCGCCCGTTCAGGGTCTCGAGTTCAGCCGCGGTGGCGAGCCTGACCTCCGAACGATCGGCAGGGCAGCAGAGGACCTCGAGCAATTCCGGTGCGATCATGCGCTGGATCCTACCCCGGGTCGGCGTTACCGCCCATCCGACTCGCGCCTGATCCTCGAAATGCGAACCGCCCGCCCGCCGCTCGCCATCATCGATATAGGCAGCAACTCGGCCCGTATCGTGGTCTACGACCGCGAGCCGGGCGGCCATCTGCGCATCCTGGCCAGCGCGCGGTCCTCGCTGCGTCTGGTGGAGGGCGTGGTCGAGAACCACGCCATCGGCGCTCCGGCCATGGAGCGCGCCGGCGAGGCGCTCCGCGACTTTCGGGCCATTGCCCTGGGCGCGGGGTCGCGCGCGGTCCGGGTCTACGCCACCGCCGCGG
>JAQBHL010000159.1:0-2567 GCA_032127745.1 Acidobacteriota bacterium | reverse complement strand
CCCTGCTGTTCCTGAAGGCCAGGCGGGAATTGGCGCAAGAGCCCGTGGCTGCGGATCCAGCCAAAGCCCTGCTGAACGATCTCGACATCGTGGCCGCGCTGTCGCGCCGGGCAAAGCGCCACTGGCGTGAAGGTGTGGCGTTTATGGATGAACCGAAACAGGAGGAGGCCATGCGCTGCGTCGACAACGCGATCGCGGACCTGGTGCGACTCCGAAAACTTATGGAAGAGGACAAGACGGATGCTGAAACGCGAACAACGAATGTCGGTCCTGGAACTGCACACCAAGGGGGTGAGCAAACGCCAGATCGCCCGCTTGCTGAGAGTCTCCCGCGGGGCGGTCGCGAGGGTGATCCAGTCCCAAGGGACCACCGTCCCACAGATCGAGCGGGCCGAGAAAGCGGATCCGTACCGGCAGGACATCGAGCAGTTACTCAAGGACTGTTCGGGCAACCTGGTCCGAGTCCATGAGGAGCTGTCGAAGGAGGGAGCGGCGCTCTCCTACTCGACCCTCACCGCGTTCTGCCGTCGCCGTGGCATCGGCCAGGAACCAAAGATCCCGGAAGGCCGCTACCACTTCGGGCCGGGGCAGGAGCAGCAGCACGACACGTCCCCGCACAAAGTGAAGCTTTCCGGAGTCGAGCATCTCGCGCAGACGGCATCTCTGGTGCTGTGTTTCTCCCGCCGGTTGTTCTTCCAGTTCTATCCGGAATTCCAGCGATTCCACTGCAAGGTCTTTCTCACCGACGCCCTCGACTACATGGGCGGCTCCTGTGCCACCACCATGATCGACAACACCCACGTGATCATCGCCAGTGGCACGGGGAAGAACATGATCCCCGCCCCGGAGACCGCAGCGTTTGCCGAGCGGTACAGCTTCGAATTTGCCGCGCACGCGGTCGGCGATCCTGATCGCAAGGGACGGGTCGAGGCTCCGTTTCGATTCATCGAAAGGAACTTCATCCCCGGAAGGCGCTTTGCGGATTGGGCCAACCTCAACGCCCAGGCCAAGGAGTGGTGCGACAAGGTCAACGCGACCTACAAGAAACACATTCGCGCCATCCCCATAGAGCTCTACGCCCAGGAGCGCCCGTGCCTCAAGCCTCTGCCCGTCTGGGTCCCCGAGGTCTATCGCCTCCACCAGCGCTTCGTGGACCTCGCGGGCTATGTCTCCTTACATACGAATCGCTACTCCGTCCCCGCGGAGTGGATCTCCCGCCAGGTGGAAGTCCGCGAGACCAAGGACCACGTCCACATCGAGGACGGTCTCCGCAAGTGTGTCACCCACCCCCGCCTGATCGGCGTCTTTGGCCAGCGCAGCACGCTCAAAGAACATTTCCATCCCCGCTCTCGGAGCGGCCCGAGCGTGCTCGGACCCGAGGAGGTAGCCATCGTCAAAGCGCTCCCCGACGCCGCGGCTTACGTGGATGCCCTCAAGAAGCGAGGACGCGTACAAATCACCCTCGCTCTGCGACAACTCCTGCGGATGGTGCGCGAGTACCCCAAAGACGCGGTCACCGCCGCCCTCACCGAAGCCTTTCATTACGGCCTCTACGACCTCGCTCGGGTCGAGCGCATGGTGTTGCGTCGCGTCGCCCGCGACTACTTCCCAATCGACATCGAAGGAGACAAGGACGATGACTGAAGAACTACAGCAACTGCTCAAGAGCCTGAGCCTGCTCCGAATCGCCGAGATCTTTCCCGAGCAACTCAAACAGGCCCAGACCGAAGACATCACCTACGACCAGTTCCTTTTGCGTCTCCTGCGGCCCCAGTGGCACGCGCGCCAGGAAAACGCCCTTTCCTGGAGGGTCAGACGCGCGAAGATGCCCGAGCTTTGGACCCTCGAAACTTTTCCCTACACGAAGCAGCCAGGGGTCAACCGCCGCCAGATCCGCGCTTTTGCCGAACTCGATTTCATCGCCAAGGCCGAGAACATCGTCTTCATCGGACCGACCGGCGTGGGCAAAACCGGACTCGCTTCCGGACTCCTGCTCAAGGCAATCCAGAACGGTTGCCGAGGTCAGTTCATGCGCGCCCAGGACCTCTTTGACGATATGTACGCCTCCCTCGCTGATCGATCCTCGCCCCGGCTGATTCGCCGTCTGGCGCGCCTCGACCTCCTCGTGATTGATGAGCTTGGCTACCTGAACATCCGGCCCGAGCAGGCCAACGTGTTCTTCAAGCTCATGCAGGAGCGTTACCGGCGCAAGGCCACCATCATCACCACCAACCTCCCCTACGAGGAGTGGGCCGGCTTCCTCGGAAACCGCCTGATGACCGAGGCCCTCCTCGGCCGTGTCCGACATCAATGCACCACCGTGAACATCGAGGGACCGTCCTTGCGCGAGCCACAGGGACAAGGCGGGGCAAAGCGCTGACTGTCACCAGGCAGTTCCCTGATCGCGACACGCCTCCCCTACCCCGTGCCTCGTTCTGGCCGAGGCTCTACGTCAACGCCCTGTCTGTAGCCCTCGTGGAAGGCTCCTCTGCCTATGGAAAACCGGAGAACAGACCCGGTTTCCCACAGGCCGAGCCTTCCACCGTCGGCAAAAACAGGCGCACTCT
>JAQBHL010000158.1:0-15010 GCA_032127745.1 Acidobacteriota bacterium | reverse complement strand
GTATCGCGACCGGAGAGCAAGGCTGGAGGTTGGCACTACATGCCCTTTTCCAAGACCTCTTCTAAACGATTCAACGACTTAGAAACCAATCACCCCTCAAAATAGCTGCTTTCTCTCGTCAACTGCGGAACTCGGGCTAGTCCCGCGGCTCGAGAGCGAGACTCACGATTCGGTGGAGCAATTCGCCGAAAGGAATCCCCGCCGCCGCCGCGGCTTTCGGGAGCAGCGAATTCATGGTCAGGCCGGGCAGGGTGTTGACCTCGAGCACGACCGAACCCTTCGGCCCCAGCATCATGTCCGTCCGCGAGTATCCGCGGCACGAGAGAGAGCGGTGCGCGCGCACGGCCAGGGCCTGGGCCGTGGCCGTGGCCGCTTCGGAAATCCTGGCCGGGCAGATCTCCTCGCATTGATCGGGGTCGTATTTGGCCTGGTAGTCGAAGAACTCCCGCCGGGGCACGATCTCCACCACCGGAAGCGCCTGCAGCTCAGCGCTCCCCGAAACCCCGAGCACGCCCACGGTGATCTCGGTGCCGAACACGCGTTCTTCGACCAGGGCCTCGTCGTCGTGATCGAGGGCGAGCCGGACCGCGACCTCCATCGCCCCGGCCGAGTCGACGAGGGACATGCCCACACTCGACCCCTGCTTCGAGGGCTTCACCACCGCGGGCAGGAGTTCAGACGCTGCGGCCAGCCACGAGGATCCCGGGCGGACGAGATCGGCGCGAGAGAGGTGAACGCCGCGGGGCACGGGGATTCCATCGGCGGAGAGAACGCGTTTCGCCATCACCTTGTCCATGGCCAGGGCCGAGGCGAGAACGCCGGAGCCCGTATAAGGCGTGCCCGTGAGTTCCAGGAATCCCTGGATGGTCCCATCCTCGCCATACTTGCCATGAAGAGCGAGAAAGGCCACGTCGATTCCCCGATCCCCCCGACCTGCAAGAGTGTCGGTGGCGGAGAGGGCCTGGGACTCCGCGCGCTCCACCTGGTCGCGCATGCCGGGAGACAGTTGGCCGCGGGCGGGAATCGCCTTCAGGGGCCTCGATTCCAAGAGCGCGATCGCCCGCTCGCGAAGCTCGGGTGAGAGCCCTTGGTGCCTGGCCATGAGAGCCAGGGTGTCGAGGAGCTTGACCTCGTATCGATCCGTGGGAAGGTTCTCCGCAATCATCAGGCCCGAGGCGAGCGAGATCTCGCGCTCCTCGGAAGCGCCGCCCAGGAGGATGCCGACCCGGATCCGCGCGGTCACGGGTTCGAGGGGCCCTCAGGCCTGATGGGGGTGGGATGACCCTGCTGATCGACGGCCACCAGAACCACTTCGGCCTCGGTCACCTTGACCCGTTCGCCCTCCCCCGCTCCCCAGCGCTCGGCTTCGACGCTGACCTTCACGGTGATGGAGGTGCGCCCGATCCGGGTCGTTTCCGTGAAGAAGTTCACGATGTCGCCCAGGAACACCGGCGCATGAAACTCGACCTCTCGCATGGCCTTGGTCACGTAGCGACGGGCGGCGGACTTGCGGGCCTCGACCGCGGAGGCGAGGTCGATGTTTGAAAGGATGACGCCACCGAAAATGGTTCCGTAGGCGTTCGTGTCCTTGGGCAGGAGGAGGACCTTGATGGCGGGAATTCGTGGGGTCATGAAGCCAAGGTTACGACCAACCTCGCCAGGGCGGCCTCCGCCCATCGCGGCCTCGGGTTCTAGGCCGCCGCCTTTTGCGCCGTCGCTCGCAACGACTCGAGAGCCTTGTCGAGCACCGGGTCCTCCCCGGGCGAGCCGATGGCGTCGAGCGACTCCGGATTCCGAACCAGGTTCGGGGGAGAGACGCCCTTGCCGCTGATCACATCGCCTTTCGGGGTGAGGTAGCGCGAAACCGTCAGCACCAGGCCACCGCCACTGTCCAGCGGGATCTGTTTCTGAACCCCGGCTCGACCGAAGGTGTTCTCGCCGAAGAGGGTGGCGCGTTTCGCCTCCAGCAGGCAGGCGGCGGCGATTTCGGAAGCGCCTGCGGTTCCCCGATCCACGAGAATGGCGAGCGGGCCGCCGTAGGCGCTTGCGAGGTTGTTCGCGACCAGAGTCTGTTCGGGGGCGTTCCGGGACGCCACCTTGGCGACCACTCCGCTCTTGATGAAGAGCTCGGCGAGGGGGACCGCGTTCTTCAAAGGTCCGCTGGCCGAGCTGCGGAGATCGAGCACGAGGGCCCGGGCGCCCTGAGACTGCAACGAAGCAATGGCGGCTTTGAGTTCGCCGACCCTGCCGTCGCCGACATCCGGAGCGGCGATGTAGCCCACGCCGCCCTCGAGGAGGTGAGTCACGAGCAGGCTCGGCGCGGGTCGCTCTCGAACCAGGAGGTCCAGGGCGGCCTCGGTCCCGGACTTGAAGATCGCCACCGTGACCGTGGTTCCGGCTTCGCCTTCGAGAAGCCGCTCGCCCACGACCACGCCCAGGCCATGAGTGTGCTTCCCGTCGATGCTCTTGATGAAGTCACCGGCCTTGATCCCGGCCTTCCGCGAAGGAGACCCCGGCCGGGTGGCCACCACGGTCAGGTAACCGAAACGACGGCCGAGCACGATGCCGGTATCTGCCGGAGCGCGCTTTCCGGACTGCAGGAGTTTGAATTCGTCGGGGTCGAGAACACCGCTGTCTCCGTCCAGGGCCTCGAGCAGACCGCTCTCGGCCGCATTCAGGGTGCGATCCATGTTCACGGGATCGACATAGGAATCCCGGATCATCGAAACGACCTCGTGGAAAATCGACAACTGCGTGTAGCCGGTATCGCCGAGGGCGCGGCGCATCAGGGGTCCGGAGGCCAGATACAGCACGAAGGCCGTGGAAGCCAGGGAGAGGACGAAGCGACTTCGTGAAGTCATTGCCCGATTATAGGGACGAGACCCCGTTTTGGGCCGCGGGCTCCGGGGAGAGGTGCGAAACGGTGGGTCATGGTCTTTTCAACCATTCCAGGGGATCTTCAGGCTTCCCCTGCTCCCGGACCTCGAAGTGAAGACCGCTGCCGGTGACGCGGGTGTTGGGAAGCAGGCCGAGAAGGGACCCCTCGGCGACGTCGTCGCCCGGAGCGACCATGAGTTCTCCCAGACGCGCGTACAGGGTGTGCTCGCGATTCCCGTGGTCGACGATGACCAGCATTCCGTAGCCCACGAACAGGTCGGCGAAGACCACGCGTCCGGCATGAACCGCGTGGACTTCGATCTCGGGAAAGGCGTCGATCTCGATCCCCTGCTGGATCGTGCGGGTGCCGAATTTCGGATCCCGCTCGACTCCATACATCTTGACCACGGTTCCAACCACCGGCCAGGCCAGAACCCCCTTTCTGCTGCGCAGCGGAATCTCGCCCGGAAACGGAGGGATGGTCTGGACCGGCGCTCCGCTTTTCGCCCCTTCGCCGGATTCGCCGAGAAGACGAAGGAGTTCGGCCTCGCGCTGCCCATACTCTCCCGCCACTCGCTCCTGAAGCCGACGCTCGCGGGTGATCTCCTCCAGTCGCGCCTCCTTGATCGATTTCCGGCTCGACAGGGCCCTCCGGGCTTCGCCCAGCCGGCGTCTGTTCTCAACGTTTTGGACCGTGCGCTTCTTGAGCTGGTCCTCGAGAACGCCGAGCTCGACCAGGCTGGCCCGGAAGATCCGGATCTGATCGCCGTCCGCGCTGGCGATCCTCGAAACGTAGCGGTAGCCGCGAAGAACGTCGGCGGGGTCATCGAGGGAAAACAGCAGGCGCGCGTAGGACAGTTCGCCCAGCTTGTTCAGGGCGGCAAGACTCTTGATCACCCGGGGCCGGGTCCTCTCGATTCTCTCCCGCGTGGTCTGGACATCCTTGATGGTGGCATCCAGGAGTCGCGCGGTCTGCTTGAATTCCAGCTCCGCCTCGTCAAATCTGTGGGCCGCGAGCCGGAGGTCGAGATCGATCGAGTCGAGATCCTTGAGGGCGGATTCGGCCTGGGTCTTCAGACGCTCTATTTCCTTCTCTACCGCCACCCGGCGGGCGCGGATCATGGCCAGGCGCGCCTTGTCCGCCGCCGAAGGACCGGCCTGACTCGCAAGACCGGAGGAGGAGCTGGCTGGCCGGGGTGTGGTTTCGGGGCGGGAAGGGGCCGGGGACGCGGGTGCTGGAGACGGACCCCGCCGGATGCTCGTCGGCTTCTTGGGGGGCGGGGCGGGCGCGGCCTGGAGCTTCGGGAGTCCCGGAAACGGGACCAGAATCGCGATCAGCAGGGCAGAGAGGATCGGAGCGATTCTCCGAAGCATCAGCGCAGCGGTTTTCCGTCGTAGTCCTTGGGAAGGGGCACACCGAGGATCTCCAGGATGGTGGGAGCGAGGTCCATGATGTGAGGCGACTCGTTCGCGAACTTGCGGGATGAGAAGAAGACCCCTCCGCTGATCTCGGTGGCGGTGGCGCAGTGGTCGCCGCTCCACTTGCGGTTGTTGTTCTCGACCACGGTCCTTTGCACCCCGCCCATCGTGTCCTGCCATCCCACCCGGTAGCCATCATTGAAACCGACCTGGAGATCGGGCGCGTTGGCGAGGAACTCACCATGGTAGATGTCATCCCGCCGGTAGATCGATCGGAAGACCCGGGCGTGATCGTCGGGATCCTCAAGGGTCACGAGCTTGCCGGCGATTTCCTCTTGAAGGGCATCGTACTCGGAGCCGGGCAACACGATGCCCCGGCTCTCGCGGCCCTTGAGGTTGAAGTAGATCTGCCCCAGCCCAAGGGCATAGGCGCGGGTGCGAGACCAATCGACGCCCTCCCAGAATTGACCACGGCCAAAGAGGTCGTCGAGGCCCTTTTGGGGGCTCTCCTGGCCATCGAAAACCATGTAGCCGTTCTGCACCAGCCAAGTGTTCAGATTCACGCCCCGGCGGAAGGTGTGGAATCCATGGTCCGACATCACCATGAAGGTGGTGTTCTTGGGGAGCGCGGCCTGAAGCTTGCCAACCAGAGCATCGGCGCGCCGATAGATCTTCTCAATGGCGTCGCCATAGCGGGCGGCGAGTTCCTTGTCGTACATCGGATGCTTGGGGTCGATCAGGCGGAAGAACATGTGGGAAACGCGGTCGGTGGTCTCGATGGCGGCCACGAAGAGGTCCCAGTCGTCGCCTTTCAGGTTTTCGAAGATCAGCTTCTCCCGATCATCGAAGGCCTTGTCGGCGTCGTAGAGGAAAGAAGCCTCGTCGGTCCGCAGTTCCTGGAGCGACTTATCCATCGACTCGGCCCAGCCGATGGTGCGATACAGGCCCAGCTTCCTGGCCAGATCAGAGGCGAACGAGTCGGGCTTGCTGATCGGGGTCGGCGGGTCCCGAGGATCGAGGTTCGCCGGATGGGCGTAGATCTGCAACTCACTGTCGGCCCGCTGGACGAAGAACTGAGTCATGGCGTGCAGCTTGATCAGGAAGTTCACGTTGAAGGTGAGCGGGACCCAGCCGCTCCATTCGCCCTGCTTCAGGGACAGCTTGGTCCCCTGGACCTCGATGTCGACCTTTCCGGAGTTCTCGGTCCAATTCATGGAAACGGGAATGTTGATGTCCTTGATGTCCTTGAGAGCGGTGAGCCTGGCCTGGTCCCGCTCGGACAGCTCGCCGGTTTTCTGCTTCGCCCGCAGGGCCGCTTCCTCCTGCTTGAGAACCGGGCTCTCCGGACCGCGGAGATAGGTCTTGGACACTCCGCCATCGAAGAGCAGTCGCTTCAAGTAGCCCCCGAATTCGGGGCTTCCTTCCTCGAACGAGGACAGGTCGGTGGACCAGTAGTAGAAAGTGCCGATGGTGCCCCGAATGTCCGGAACCGGCAGGCCGGACAGCATCTCTCCGTGCTCGATGGTCTCAGGCGGAAAAGTGACGGGCACGGTCAGCACGATGCTCTTCACACCATCGCGGCCCGCGTCGACCCAGAAGGACGTTCCGGCGCGGGTTGAAAGCGGAACGGGCCTGGCGATTGGAATCGTTCCCCACAAGAGCTTCAGGGGATGGCTCGTCCGGTCGACCATGGCCAGATCCGGCATGTAGGTGTCGAGGTCCCGCACGAGAAAGTCGTAGATATTGTGTTTGCCGGGGTTCACTCCGGTCGCGAAACTGGCCCAGGCCACCGGCGACTCGGACGGCTGAGTGGTCCCCAAAGTCCGATAAGTTCCCGACTCCGCGAGTTTCTGGAGGTTGGGCAGCTTGCCCTCAGCCATGAACCTGTTGGTAAGGGTCGGGTCCATTCCATCGAAGCCCATCACAAAGACCCGCTCGGCGGACCGCCGGACCGGCTTAGTGGCCTTGGGCGAGCAGGCGGGAACGAAGACCAAGGCGAGCGCCGTGGCGAGGGCGGCCCTGAGGCGACCGCGGCCGGGAAACAGTCTCATAACCACCAAGTCTATGGCGGTCGGCCGTGCCCTCACTATCGGTTAGAGGTCCCTCAGCGCGACGGCCAGGTCGGAAAGTCCCTTCTTGCCGTCCGCGTAGAACATAACCGTGTTCGGAAGAGCAAAAAGCGGATTCGGTATGCCCGCGAAGCCCGGTGAGAGACTTCTCTTGAGGACGATGACGGTGCGGGCGTGATCGACATCCAGAATGGGCATCCCGGCAATGGGGTTGCCCTTGGGCTCTCGGGCGATCGGATTCACGATGTCGTTCGCTCCGATGACGATGGCCACATCCGTCTCTTTGAACTCCGGATTGATGTCATCCATCTCCTTCACCTGGTCGTAGGGAATGTCGGCCTCGGCCAGGAGGACGTTCATGTGGCCGGGCATGCGGCCGGCCACCGGATGGATGGCGTAGGTGACCTTGGTGCCCCGGGCCGCCATCTTGCCGACCAGGTCCTTGAGAGCGTGCTGGCCCTGCGACACGGCCAGACCGTACCCCGGCACGATGACCACGCTCTGGGCGTCGGCGAGGAGCATGGCCAGTTCGTCGGCGGACGCCGATTTCACCTTGCCGCCGTAGACATCGTCCGCCTTAGCCGCGGTGGAGGCGTCCATGGCCCCGAGGAGAACGTTGAACATCGACCGGTTCATGGCCTTGCACATGATCTGGGTGAGGATGAGTCCGGAAGCGCCCACCAGCGACCCGGCGATGATCAGCATGGAGTTGTTGAGCACGAAACCCGTGGCCGCGGCGGCAATGCCGGAGTAGGAGTTCAGGAGACAGATCACCACCGGCATGTCCGCTCCGCCTATGGCGACCACGAGGAGCACGCCCAGAAGGGACGAGATCCCGGCGGAAATCCAGAACCATTGCTCCGCCTGAGGCAGGAGAATCATGGGCAGCATGGCCAGAACGGCCAGGGTGAGCAAGGTGAACACCGCGGTCTGGTGCGCCTTCATCCGAAGACCTTCGAGGAACTTCCACTCCTCCAGTTTTCCGTAGGCCACGAGACTCCCCCAGAAAGTCACGGAGCCCACGATTCCGGAGAGCGCGGTGGCGATGAGAGCCTGCAGTTCGGACACATCCCCGGAGTGCAGGGAGGCCCCGGCCACGAAAAGCGAGGCCCCGCCGCCGAAGCCATTGAGAAGCGCCACCATCTGAGGCATGCCGGTCATGGGGGTGGTCCTGGCGAGCCAGGCCCCGATGGCGGCTCCGAGGAGCAGACCGGCCGCCACCATACCCACGTTCAGGCTCTCGGTGTGGAGCACCGTGATCACGACGGCGAGCAGCATGCCGAACGCGCTGATCGAGTTTCCCCGCGCGGCCGTGCGCGGCGACGACAGCATCTTGAAGGCCACAATGAAGCACACGGCTCCGATCAGGTAGCCCAGATTGACGGCGCCTTGGGTCAGGTTCATCGGGCTCAGCCCTTCCTGAACATCTTGAGCATGCGGTGGGTCACCCCGTAGCCCCCCACCACGTTGACGGTGGCGAGGACGATGGCGACGAAAGCCAGGGTTTCCACCACGACCCCACCATGACCGGCCAGGGACAAGGAGCCCACGATGGTGATTCCGGAGACCGCGTTCGAAGCCGAGGTCAGGGGGGTGTGAAGGGGAGGCGGCACCTTGCGGATCACCTCGAAGCCGACGAAAACCGCGAGTACGAAGATCGTAAAGGCAGCGACGAATTGGTCCATGGTCTTTATTCCAGAATTCCCGAAGTTGGGAAGAGTTTCCTTGGGTTTAAGGGGCGCGCTCTCGATGCGCTCAGGACGGAGGCCCGCCCAGAACCTCGCGCACCCGGGGTTGCACCACCGCTCCGCCTCGCGCCACCAGAACATCGCGCACGATCTCGTCCTCCATGTCGAGGACCAGTTCGCCCTTCTTCACGATCAGCTTGAGCAAGTTCAGAAGGTTGCGGGAGAACAACTGGCTCGCGTGCGCGCCCAGGCTGGAAACCACGTGGGTGGGACCTAGAACGGACACCGACGCGACGCTTGTGGTTTCGCCCGTCTTCGTGACTTCGCAATTGCCGCCGTGTTCGGCCATGAGGTCCACCACCACCGAGCCGGGGCGCATGGCTTCCACCATGACCCGGGTCACCAGAACCGGCGCCTTCCTGCCCGGAACACCCGCGGTGGTGATGACCACGTCGCTCTCGGCCACCGCCTTCAGCATGGCCGCGCGCTGCCGGGCCAGAAAATCCTCGCTCACCGCTTTCGCGTATCCACCCGTGCCTTCGGCCTCGCTCGAATCCACGTCGAGCTCGAGAAACTTGGCCCCGAGCGAGGCGACCTGGTCTTTGGCCGCGGCGCGCACATCGTAGGCGAGGACGGTGGCGCCCAGCCGTTTCGAGGTCGCGATGGCGGAAAGGCCGGCCACTCCCACCCCCATCACGAGCACCCGGGCGGGGGCCAGGGTCCCTGCGGCGGTCATCATCAGAGGGAACACCCGGGGCAGGGCCTCGGCGGCGAGCAGGGCGCCGCGATAGCCAAGCAGGGTCGCCATGGAGGAGAGCACATCCATGGACTGAGCCCGGGTGATGCGCGGCATTAGCTCGAGGGCCATGATGGACGCACCGCTCCTGGCCAGGGCGTCATGGAGTCCGGGCCGGGTGAGAGCGTCGCCCATCCCCACGAAAAGCTGGTCGGTTCGCCCGGGGCCCTCAAGACCCGTTTCGGGCGAGACAAAAAGCACGATCGCACATGAAGCCAGGAGCTCGCCGCGAGTCTTCGCGATGAGGCCGCCCGCCGCTTCATAGGCCGAGTCTTGATAGGTGGACGCCGTACCGGCGCCCGCTTCAATCACGACCTCGCCGCCGAGTGCTCTCAGGGCCTTGAGTTCCGCCGGCACGATGGCTACGCGCTTTTCGCCGAGCGGTGTTTCTTTGAGTACGCCGATACGAAGGGACATGTAATCCCTCATTATCGCCGAAAATGATCGTCGTTATGCTACTTTGATGGGCCATACATGAAAGCGATTTCCATTCTCGGCTCCACCGGCTCCATCGGTGAGAGCACTTTGGCGGTCATTGACGGCTTCCGCGAGCAGTTTCGCGTGGTCGGACTCTCGGCCGGAGGCAATGTGGAAAAACTGGCCGCCCAGATCGCGCGGTTCCGGCCGCGCATCGTGTCGGTGGCCAGCCGCGAGGCGCTTGTGACCCTCGGTCGTCTGGTGGATCTGTCCGGAATGGAAGCGGGCTTCGGAGAGGAGGCCATGGTGGCGGTGGCGACGGCAAGGGAGGCCTCGCTGGTGGTGGCGGCCGCGGTGGGGGCGGTCGGTCTGGTGCCCACCCTGGCCGCCATTCAGGCGGGAAAGGACGTGGCTCTCGCCAACAAGGAAACCCTGGTGATGGCGGGCGGGATCATGACCCGGGAGCAGCGGGAACGCGGTACGAGACTTCTGCCCATCGACTCCGAGCACTGCGCGCTTCATCAGTGCCTCGCCTCCCGTGATCCCAAGAGCGTTCGCAAGCTCTGGCTGACCGCATCCGGCGGACCCTTCCGCCAACGCGACACCTCGACCTTCGCCGCCATCACCGTCGCAGAGGCGCTGAACCATCCCACCTGGCGCATGGGCCGGAAGATCACCATCGACTCGGCGACCCTCATGAACAAGGCGCTCGAAATCATCGAGGCCCACTGGCTTTTTGGAGTCCCGGGAAACCACATCGAGGTGGTGGTCCATCCGCAGTCGATCGTTCACTCGATGGTGGAATTCAAAGACGGCACCATGCTGGCCCAGCTCGGACGGACGGACATGCGGATTCCCATTCAGTACGCGCTGAGCTATCCCGAGGTCTGGACCACGCCGCTTCAACCCATGGATCTCTCCGCCGCCTTGTCCCTGACCTTCGAACCCCCCGATCACACCCGATTCAAGAGTCTCGCTCTCGCGCGCCACGCGCTCGACCTTGGCGGGACGACGCCCGCGGCCATGAACGCGGCCAACGAAGTGGCGGTTCAGGCCTTTTTGGACGGTGAGATTCTCTTCCCCGCCATCACCGACGTGGTCAGCGAGGTGGTCGCGACGCAGGCCCGCCACGAGGCCGCCGTTCTGGGCGATGTCCTCGCCGCGGACCAGACCGCGAGAGAGCAGGCACGACGCGCCTGTGCTATGGCCCGGGTTTCGACTCCCTGAGCCCGTGACCTGGATCAGAGGACACAGGTCACGGGTGTCCTGCCCATAGCAGGGCCAGAGCCAGAGCCGCAGGCGCCGCCTGAATTATCAGGATCCGCTTCGACACCGTCGCGGATCCGTAGATCCCGGCCACGATCACGCAGGAGAGAAAGAAGGTCTTAACCGCAAAGCCCTGTTCGGGAGGCGATGTGATCAGCCCCCAGATGAGACCGGCGGAAAGGAATCCGTTGTAAAGCCCCTGATTCGCGGCCAGGGTCGCCGAAGCCCGAGCGTTTTCGATCGTATTCCGGAAGGTCCGGAGTCCAAGGGGCCGGGTCCAAAAGAACATCTCCAGGACCAGAAACCACGCGTGGAGCAGGGCCACCACAGCGACAAGAACATCGGCCAGCGTGCTCATCGAAGGCGCCCGATCTCCCGGCGGCCCGCTGAGCACGGAGGGCAACCCGCGGGCGGAGTCCGGATTTTCGGGTTCGGCCAACTAGACTCCGGAGTCTTTCCCGACATGATTGGAACCCCCCTGATTTGATGGACGCAATCGGCAGCTTCACCAACTCTACCGTCGCCCTCGTCGTCGTTCTCGGCATCATCATCTTCTTCCACGAGTCGGGGCACTTTCTGCTGGCCAAAGCCTTCGGGATGCGGGTTTTCATCTTCTCCTTCGGCTTCGGGAAACGCCTCTTTGGCTTCAAGCGCGGAGACACCGACTACCGGGTTTCCCTGATCCCGCTGGGGGGTTACGTCAAGCTCGAGGGCGAGCCGGACGACGTCATTTCCGAGGACACCACGCCCCGAGGCGACGGGAATGATTTCCTGTCCAGACCACGCTGGCAGAGACTGATCGTGTACTTCGCCGGGCCGGCCATGAACGCGGTGCTCGCGGTGCTGACCTTCACCATCATCTTCATGCTTGGAGTCGGCGTCCCCGGCGTGCGTTACGACCAGCCCACCATCGGGGCCATTGACCCGGGTTCTCCCGCCGAACGAGCCGGTCTCGAGCCGGGCGACACCATCACGAGGTTCGACGACGAACCCGCCGAAGACTGGGAGCAGGTTCAGATCGGCATCCTGATGCGCCCCAATCGCGACATCTCCCTGGAGGTGGCGCGGGGAACCGAACGCCTGGCCAGGACCGTGCACTCGCGCATGATCGAGGAACGCCTGGGCGACATCGGTGTGTTCCCGCTGGTGCGGATCGGCCAGGTGGTCAAGGACTCGCCCGCCGAAGCCGCCGGCCTCAAGCCCGACGACGGCCTCCTCCGCGTCGGCGGGGCTCCACTGCAGTCTTTCGCGGATGTGCCGGAGAAGGTTCAGGCCGCGGGCGACCAGCCTCTGGCTTTCGAAATCCTGCGCGGCGAACAGCGTCTGACTCTCAACATCGTGCCCCGGGGGGGCCGGGTCGGCATCGGAGAGAAATTCATCATCAAGAAGTTCGGTTTCGTCCGCGCGGCCCGGGAAGCGGGACGGGAAACCTGGGATCGCACCGTCCAGATGGTAAGCCTGCTGAAACAGCTCCTCACCTTCCGGGTGGCCGCGAAGTCGGCCCTCTCCGGCCCCATCGGCATCGCTCAGGCGGCGGGCGAAGCAGCTCGCACCGGGGTCGTGTCCCTGCTCTTTCTGATCGCCCTCCTGTCGATCTCGGTCGGGGTCTTGAACCTCTTCCCCATGGCGCCCCTCGACGGCGGCCATATCGCGGTGCTGCTCGTGGAGATGTTGATTCGGAGGGAACTCTCGGAGAAATTGAAACTTGTCTTTCTCAACGCCGGCTTCGTCCTGATCATGGCCCTGATGGTCTTCATCATCTACTCGGACCTGTCGAAGCTGCCCTGGCTGTCGCGTTACCTGCCGTAGTTCACCTCCGGCGGGTTTTCCGACCAGGCGAAACGCGAATAGGGATCGGCTAGGAGTCCGCGCGGCAGAAGGAAAAGCGGCCGAAATGAGACATGTGTTGCGCGGTATTTGGAGATTGAGGCCGGTGTTTCTTGACCAAACACACCCCTGTTTTGTTCGGGCGCTCGTCTGCCGCGCAGACTCCTAGATCCGGTCTTCCGGGGCGTTCGGGTTGGTCCGATAACTTCGGATCGATCGCGTTGGGGGAGAGAGGCCTTGATGGTTCAAGTCCGCGTTGGCGAGCCGAGCTTCGGTTCGTTCGCGTTAGGCGACAAACACCGGACGGTTCAGGTTGGCCGCCAGAACTCCGGCGCGTTTACGTTCACGGCAACGCCAAAAAGCCGGATCGTTCACGGCAGTTCGGGACTCCGGTTCGTCGACATTCAAGTCGGCCGCAGAACGCCGATCCGTCTCCTTCGGTCGTCCGAACGAGCCAACCGATTGCTTCGAACGTCAACGATCCGGCGAAATGCGTCAAGGTGAACCCGAACGATTCCAGCGATGAGCGTCGCAACGTGAACGTGAACGCGAACCTGAACCTGAACCTGAACCGGGCCGGTCGCGATCAAGGCCGTACTGACCGCTCTCATCCGCAAGTGATGCCTCGGCCAGCCACCCAGCGGATCTGACGGATCGTATCGGCCAAAGTCACGCCAGGCGTCCGCCCATTGATATTTGGATAGGCGGGTGTGCACGCATGGGACAACGCTTGACTGTGGCGAGCTTGATCCCTAGGGTCTGGTTTCAAAGACCTTGAAAAACTGTGTCCTCGAAACAACAGCGTGTACGCAGCTGATGTCTAGATCAACAGACCTGCACATTTCGTGTTCTGCAGGCATCGAGAGATCGGCCGGGGGAACGGCGAGGTGAGGGTGTTCCTTAGGCTTGTTGCACTGTGGCAGGCTCTGGTTGCGGTGGTCGTCTTCGCCGCCGTCGCCCTGTTCCTTTTCACCGGCTCACTAAGAGCAGACAGCGCTCGCGGGTGGATCGTTGTCCTGGGGCTAGTTGCCCTTCCTCCGCTCGCAGGCTTCGCTGCCGTTCAACTGTGGCGTCTAAAGGAGTCGGGACGTCGTGCAAGCGTCGCGGTGGTAGCGGTGTTTTTGGTTATCTCGGCCGCGCAAGGCATCGCTTTCAGCAACGGGGTGGCAATCCGTTGGGGGCTAACGGTTGCGCTGCTCGTTGTCCTCCTTTCGTCCCAAGCTCAAGCAGCCTGCGGCGCTCGCCCAAAGAGCGAAACGCCGTGAGCGACCATTCGCAAGGAGGCACCGTGCTGCACAACAATGCGTTGGAACGGACGAGGCGAGTTGGTGTGCCCGCTTCGCGGGCAGTCGTTAGAGTCTCGCCTCGCCGCTCAACGCAGTGTTCGACGGGCCTTTGGGACTCCGTGAGGAGCCGGCAATGACTCGTGAGCGCGAAGCAACGATCGCTCGGCTTGGTGCATCGTTGGCCGGCCTCTATTTCGCTTGGCTAGGATTCTCGCTCTGGCGCGCGGGAGGAGCCTTCAAGGAAATGCTTCTGGGTCTGGGATCGGATATTCCACCGTTGACTCAGTTCGTACTCGACCATCGAGGACCGGTGTTCATCACTGTGTTCGGGGCGGCCATACTCGGGGTTGCCATCAACGAACGCCTCGTCGCCGACAAGCGGCAGAGCCTGATGATTACTATGGTGCTGGTCATCGTGGTTCGATGGATCGTTGATGCTTTTCTTACGGTCTACTATTTGCCTCTCTTTGATCTCATCGCACAACTGAGCTAGCTATCGTGAGAATCACCGGGCCGTCGAACAACGGGTTGCACCAGACAGGGCGCGGAGGAGTGGCCTTCGCTCCCCGTCGGAGGCCAGTCGTTGAGGCGCGCCCTGCAGGTGAACCCGAGTGTTCGACGGACCATCGGAAAAGGCACCCAACGACAGAAGGAGGGACTCAATGAGTCTATTTGACCGGATCTTCAAATCAGGCGGGCCGAAGGACGTCGTGACCTCCACTCAGCGGAACCCCACTACCGGACTCACCGAGATATGCATCACCGCCACGGGCGCTACCTTCGCCGTCCTCTCTGAGGAGGTCTTCAAGGCGGTAGGGGAGGCCTACAACAAGTATTCCTCTCGGGAGGACTTCAGTCGCCAGATCAACATTGTCGTTGCCGCCACAACGCCGGCATCAGTGCTGGCCGAACTTCCAACCTTGAAGGAAAAGCTACGCGGCTTTAGCCTCGGAAGCATTTCAATGGGCCCAACACCTGTAACGTTCCTTTTCCGAGAAGAGGGGTCTGCCTCGGAAGTCCTCAGCGGCATGGAGTTCATGGAGCCCAAGTGACGTCCGTGGCCCCGCGACGCTGTGGGGCCGAGGAACGGGATTCTTCGATGGGAAGCGATCAGCCACTCTTGCTCGACGACCGGCTCGTGACTGAGCCGCCATTCCAGGCAATGGGCAGGCCGTCGAACAATGCAATGAACCTGACGAGGTCGTTGCAAACGGACTGTCGCCCTCGCAGGTTATTGCCGGGTGGTCTCAAGTGAACGACGCAACACTTCGGTCAAGATCTCGGCTTTTCGTGAGGGAGAACCGAGATGGAGCGAGTATGGACGGGCGACCCGAGGCGTCTGAGCCGGGTGGATCGATTGCGGAT
>JAQBHL010000157.1:0-11741 GCA_032127745.1 Acidobacteriota bacterium | reverse complement strand
GATGACGAACGCCGTGTGCTCTTCAATCGTCCGGCCTACCGCCTCGGCGCCGCCGAAAATGTACGAGCGATCGACCGAACGGGCGAAGGCCTTGTCCTTGAACTTCTTCACCACCGACTCCACGGGCAGGTCGTGGATGCTCTTCGACGGGCGGACCTTCACGCAGGCGCCGATGAAGCCGACCAACTCGTCACACGCGTAGATCGCCTTCTTGAGCGGGGTGTCACGCGGGATGTTCATGTAGTCGGCGTGCGAGGAGATGGCTTCGACGATCTCCTCTTCGTAGCCACGCTCGCGCAGGATGTGCTGGCCGAGCACGAGGTGGGTCTCCTCGGTCGGATGCTTCTCGTAGTCGAAATCGTGGAGCAGCCCGACGATTCCCCACTTTTCGATCTCGGCTTCGTCCGTGATTCCGTGGTGCCGGGCGTAGGCTTTCATGGCCGTCTCCACCGCGACCCCGTGCTTGCGCAGAGCGTCGGTCAGCGTGAATTCGTGGAGAAGGGCCAGAGCCTCGGCGCGGGACTTTCGTTCAGCCATTCGAGGATGATAAGCGGACGCGACCCGGACCCTTGTCGATGGTCGGTCCGGCTTCTCGAGGGTGGGACTCGCCGGCTCCTAGGCGGGCAAACCCTTCGCCGCCACCTGTTCCATCTCCTCCGCGAAGGCATCGACCTCGTCGATCGTGGTGTATACGTTCGGGGTCACCCGCAGGCCCTGGAACTCATCGTGCACGATGGCCACGGTAAAGATCCGCTTCTTGTCCCACAGGTGCGCCTGCAGCTTCCGGGTGTCGATGCCCCGGATACCCACGTTGCCGATGGCGCAACCCATCTCCGGATCGAAACTGGTGTTGATCACGAACTTCGGCTGCGCGGCCAGACGCCTCATCCAGAGGTCGCGCAGATACCGCAGTCGCGCCGACTTTCGCTCCGCGCCGATGCCGCGATGAAAGACAATGGCCTCGGCGATCGCATTGTGGTTGGCGGCCGGATGGGTGCCGATCTCCTCGTACTTCCGGATGTCCGCATCTTGAGCTTCCACCGCCGCCATCAGCGGCCACAGGGACTTGATCCGGTTCTTCCGCACGTACAAGAAGCCGGTGCCGATGGGAGCGAGCATCCACTTGTGCAGACTGACCCCGTAGAAGTCGCAGTCGAGGTCCGCGAGCTTGAACGGCCACTGGCCGAAGGCGTGGGCGCCATCGACGATCACATCGATGCCGCGGGTGCGGGCGAATTCGCAGACTCGCTTTACCGGAAAAATCTGACCCGTGAGGTTCGTGATATGGCACAGCAGAATGACTTTGGTCTTCGGAGTGACGTTCTTCACGAACCCCTCGTAGAGAAAGTCCATCGAGGGCGGCGGCACCGGAAAGGGGAACTGTTTGAGGACCACGCCGTCGCGGCGCTCACGCTGTTTCCAGGCCGTGATCATGCGCGGGTAATCCTGGTCCGTGGTCAGGATTTCGTCGCCCGGCTTCAGGTCGAGGCCCATGATGCAGATCTCGAGCGACTCGCTGGCGTTCCGGGTGATCGCCATCTCCTCGGGGTCGCAGCCGAACTCGGCGGCGAGGTCGCGGCGCACGCCTTCGATGCCCGGCTCGAGCTGCTGCCACATGTTCCAGGCCGGGGCCTGGTTCGACTGGTCGAGGTAGCGCTGCATGGCGTCCATGACCACCCGCGGCGACGGGCACACGCCGCCGTTGTTCAGATTGACCATGGTCCGATCGAGAGAGAACGCGCCCTGGATCTCGCGCCAGTAGTCCTCGTTCCCCGCCATCTCGGCCGGCCCGGCGCCGCCCGCCGCCGCCCCCGCCGCCCGAACCACGTCCATGGCCCGGTCCTGGAACGCCACCGCGGCCACCGAGGCCGACCCGGCTCGGGAAAGAAACGCGCGCCTTGTGGCCATGTCGGCCTCCTTTGGTCGAACGACGTTTACGCTCTCACGAAAAGACTATTTGGCCGCCCGGTCGATCACCACTCCGGTGGCTTCGATGGAAACTGCGGCCGCGGCCTGGGTCGCACCCTCGCCTTCAAGGTGTTCCACCTCGCCCTTGGCACGCTGCTTCACCAGAACCTTGCCTTCCAGCCTGACCTTCTGCCCGGCCGAATCCTTGGGAACGAAGAACGAGTAGCCTTCGAAAGTCACGTGCACGTGGGCTTCCTGCTGCTCGAAGGTGAGCCAGCAGCCTTTCTCCTGGCACACCGCCTTGATCGTGCCTTCGAGAGCCACAATCTTTCCGTGCTCCGGCTTTTCGAGAACGGCCGCGAGTGTGGTCGGCTCGAGTCCCTGGAGCGGCTTGCCGAAGGTCTGCGGCTCCGCCGCCGCGTGGGTGGCGAAGAGGGCGGCGATGGAAAGGGCGAGGAAAGGGCGCATGGTTGACCTCCTGTAATCACGCCCGGGCGACAGGTTGACCGCCCGGACTGGTGGGTTCACGTTATCCGGCGGGCAGAGCATAGATCCGTGGAACCTTTTCGGGCGCAGGGGCGATTTCAATCAGAGCGCCGACGGGACTAGAGTTCCGGGCATGATCGGCTCCACGCCCCCACGAAGACCCTCGGCGATCGACGCCCTGGGCGAGGCCATCTCCCACATGCGGGACAAGCTGTTCCCCTTCAGCTTCGTGGGCTGGGTCACCTTGGGCTTCGTCAGTCTGCTGGAGAGCTGCGGCTCCGGCAGCGGCACGAGCGGATTCCAAAACCGCCTCGCTAACCGGGGATCAATTCCGGGATCGATCGGAGATCCGATCCGCATGATCGAGGGAGGCTTCAACTGGATCGCCGAAAACATGATCATCTTTGTCGGCGTCCTCATGCTCGTGATGGCGCTGTCCCTGGTGTTCATGTGGCTGCGCGCGCGCACCATCTTCGTGTACATCGATGACGTGGCCACCGGACGGTTCGATCTCGCCCGCCCGTGGGGTCAGCACGGGACCCTCGCCGATTCGTTCTTCGCCCTCAGCCTGGTGGTGCAGGGCGCCGCCTTCATCGCTCTCGTTCTGATCGTGGCCCTGGGGACCCTTTTCGTGGTCTGGGCTCGCGCTCAGACCTGGGCGGCGGGCCTGATCCTCATGGGCATGATCCCCATCGCCTTCATCTTCGTTCTGGGCCTGATCGCGGCGGCCCTCCTCGACCTGTCCCTACGCGATTTCATCGCTCCCATTCAGATCTCGCGAAACGCGGGAGCGGTAGAGGCGGGCGGCGTCTTCCTGTCGATGTTGTCGGGAAACCCGGGGCTCTTCATCGGATATGTGATCCTCAAGTTCGTGGTCCGCATCGGAATAGGCATCGTTCTCCTCATGGGAGTGTGCCTCACCTGCTGCATCGGCGCCCTTCCCCTCGTGAACCAGACCCTCTTCCAGCCCATCTACTACGCCGAGCGCGCCTGGTCGCTCAAACTCCTGGCCCAGATGGGCGAGGACGTGGGGGCGAAGCTCGCCCCGCCTCCCCCGCCGTCGTACGACCCGGCCGATGCGCCCACCGGCCCGATCGACCTGTCCGAACTCGATGGAGACGAAGCGCAGGACTTGAAGTAGCTCTGACCCGATGGGCGCCACCGGCATCATGCCCGCGGCGCCCCACCCGGTTTGAGCCCTGGCCCCGAGGGCGATGGTTCCAATCGTCTACACTCCGCTGTCGCGCCCCGGCCCGGGCTGGCCGCGGGCAATGGCATCAACAAGCGAGGGCCGGCGGGGCCTTCTCGATGGAGAGTGTGGGTATGAGACGAAGGGTTGCCGCGATTGTGATCGTATCCATCGCGGGTCTGGCCGAAGCGCAGAACGAAGCGGCGGGGTTGGAGAATTCGGTGGTCAAGGTCTTCTCCTCCATGCGCTATCCGGACCCCTTCAAGCCTTGGACCAAGCAGGCGCCCACGGAGGCCACGGGAAGCGGGGTGGTGATCTCCGGCCACCGCATTCTCACCAATGCCCACGTGGTCATGTACGCCAGCGAGGTTCAGATCCGGGCGAATCAATCGGGGAACAAACTGACCGCACGGGTGGAGACCCTGGCCCGGGACATGGACCTCGCCATCCTCCGGCTCGACGACGACGCCTTCTTCGCCGATCACCCGCCGCTTGGCTGCGCCAGCACCCTGCCGGAAATCAAGGATGCGGTGATGGCCTTCGGCTATCCGGTGGGCGGCGACAGCCTCTCCGTGACCAAGGGCATCGTCTCGCGCATCGACTTCGCGCCGTATGGCTACGATCCCGGCGGCGCCGACGCGGCCGGCCTTCGCATTCAGGTGGACGCCGCCATCAACCCGGGCAACAGCGGGGGTCCGGCGGTGGTGGGCGACAAGATGATCGGTCTCGCCTTCTCCTCGCTGGGAGGCGCCCAGAACATCAGCTACATCATTCCCTGCGCCGAGATCGAGCCCTATCTCGCCGACATCGCCGATGGAAGGTACGACGGAAAGCCGGTTCTGCCCGATCGCCTGCAGACCCTCGAAAATCCGGCTCTACGAACGTTCCTGAAGCTCCCGAAGGACATCGAGGGCATCGTGGTCGACGAGCCGGCCGGCCTTGCCGAAGGTGGCGGGCTCTTGAAGTGGGACGTCATTACGAAGATCGGATCCAGCGCGGTGGACGATCAGGGCATGGTGAAGCTCGGTACCAACAGCCGGGTGGGCTTTCAGTATCTCGTGCAGAGCGTGACCAAAGACGGCCGGACCCCGCTCACCGTGGTGCGCGACTCGAAGCCGGTTCAGCTGAACGTCCCGGTGAAGCCCGCCCCACCGGGCCTCATCCCCAGCCTCAATGGAAGCTATCCCTCGTACTTCGTCTACGGGCCCATCGTCTTCTCGAACGCCAGCATGGAGTACGTGAGCGGCTTCCTGCGCCAAAACGGGATGGCCAACATGCTGGGGGTGGTGACGAGTTCGCTGGTGAAGCGCATGCTTGACAAGCCGGGCTTCCCCGGCGAAGGTCTGGTGGTGGTCGCCGCCCCCTTTTTCCCCCATCGCCTCTCCCAGGGCTATTCCAACCCGATGGGTCTCGTGCTGCAGAAGGTGAATGGCCGCCCGGTCCGGAGTCTGACCCACCTGGTCGAGTCGCTGCGCGATCAGGCGGGCGAGTTCGTCACCTTCGAGTTCGAAGGCGTCTTCACGGAGACCCTGGTCTTCCCCCACCAGGAGGTTCTGGCCGCTACCGAAGGCATCCTGACCGACAATGGGGTGCGCAGCCAGGGCTCTCCGGATACCCTGACGGTCTGGAACGCCCGAGGGACACGGTAGGACCGGACCTCGTTCCCATGCGAAGGAGACTCAGAAAGAAACGTGGCGAAGGCGAGTTCGCAGGATTGGCCTTCGGAGTTTCGTACGTTCTCGACGACGTATCGAGCGGGCGCGCGAACGAGTTCCTGGATCGTTTCGTGGAAGAGGCGATCGAACCGAATGGACTGGAGTGCCACCCCGAGCGGCACGACCGGGACTGGGATTTTCGAGTGGCTTGCGACGACGAATCCAAGCCCACCGCCGAACAGCGCATGGCGGTGGTGAAGTGGCTGGAATCCCGCAAGGAGGTCGCAAGGTTCGAAGTCGAAGAACCGGAATAGCCTGGAGTCCCGGGCCGGCGCAGGGCTTGAGGGGCGGCTGATGGTGGCCCGGCCCATCATTGGGTTCCGCCCTGATGGCGGCGCAGGTCGGCTATGAGCGCTTCCGGCACCACCACGGTCTGGGTGGCACGCTCGTTCGACGAACGCGGTGGACCGTTGCCGATGAGCACCACGGCCGAGCGAGGGGCGACGAGATAGGCCGGGTCTTTCACCGCCTGGTAGTTCCCAGGCGATCCGATGTCGTCGGGCGAGGAGAGCGAGGTATCGATTACCCGCAGCCAGGGACCACCCGGCGGCGGCGTGGGCAGGACGACCTCGACTCCTTCCGCGCCGGCGTGGAGCATGACGTGAATGGCGACGTCATCCCGGGCCGGAGTCAGGGTGTAGGCGAGCAGACGGTTCTCCGCGCCCCAATCCGCACGGTCGGGCTCCCGGCCATGCCAGTGAATGCGGGTGTAGCCCGGGGTGTCGTGACCTTCGGGCGCGTCGTGGCCGAGCAGGTAGCGCGAGCGATGCAGGCTGCGGTGGGTCCGCCGGAACTGGATCAGCGCGCACACGAAGCGATGGAGGTCGGCGTTCTTGCGGACGAGGTCCCAGTCCGTCCAGGCCACCGCGTTGTCCTGGCACCAGACGTTGTTGTTGCCGCGCTGGGTGCGACCAATCTCGTCGCCCGAGAGCAACATCGGCGTGCCCTGGGCGACGAAAAGGCTGGTCAACAGATTCTTCATCATGATCCGCCGCAGGGCGTTCACGCCCGGGTCGTCGGTCGGTCCCTCGGCCCCGCAGTTCATGGCCGTCCGGGTTTCCCCCCCGTCGCGATTGTCCTCGGCGTTTTCGAGGTTGCGCTTGCGCTCGTAGGACACGAGGTCGGCCAGGGTGAAACCGTCGTGGCAAGTCACGAAGTTCACCCCCTGCGCGGGCTGGCGATCCTGGGCCTCGTAGAGATCGGGGCTGCCGAGCATCCTCTGGGCCAGCGCGCCGCTCATGTTCCGCTCCCCGCGCCAGAAACGCCGCACGTCGTCGCGAAAGGGCCCGTTCCATTCGCACCAGCGCTCACCCGGGAAATGTCCCACCTGATTGAGCCCGGTCGCATCCCAGGCCTCGGCCACCAGCGTCGTGTGCTCGAGCACCGGGTCACTCTCGATTTCCCAGAGTAGCGGCGGGGCCTCGACCGGACGACCCTGCTCGTCGCGCGAGAGGATCGAGGCGAGATCGAAGCGGAAACCGTCGATATGGAAGTGGGTGGTCCAGTAGCGCAGGCTGTCCAGGATCATGCGGCGGACCGCGGGATGGCCGCAACGAACGGTGTTGCCGCAGCCACTGAAGTCCACGTAACGTCCAGAGCCGTCGTCCCTCATCAGATAGTAGGTAAGGTTGTCGACGCCGCGGAAACTGTGGGTCGGACCCTCGAGCCCGAACTCGCCGGTGTGGTTGAAGACGACGTCGAGGAACACCTCGATGCGGGCCGCATGCAGGGCGCGCACCAGCTCCTGCAGGGCCCGGACGGAGTCGGCGGCGGCCGGCTCGCGGCCGAGATAGGCATGGTGCGGCGAGAAGAAGCCCAGCGGGTTGTAGCCCCAGTAGTCGCGCAGCGGTTCTCCGGTCGCGGGGTCCCGCCGATCGGGGGCGTGGGGATCGAAACTGAAGATGGGCAGGAGTTCGACGGTCGTGACCCCGAGTTCGACCAGCCAGGGGATCCGCTCGATGAGGGCATCGAAGGTGCCGGGGGGGCGGGCTTCGGCGCTCGGGTGTCGGGTGAAACCGGCGACGTGCATCTCATAGATGATGCGCTCCGTGGGGTGGACGCGGGGCGGGCGGACACCCTGCCAGTCGAAGTGCGAAGGGTCGACCACGACGCAGACGTAGTGCCCCGACCGTGATGCGCCGTGCGGGGGCTCGCGAGCGGGGTCGTCGGAGGTCCGCGGCACGATCAGGCGCGCGTAGGGATCGAGCAGCGAAAGGGTGGGGTCGAAGCGGTGACCTCGGGCCGGATCCCATGGCCCGTGCACCCGCCAGGCGTAGCACTGTCCAGGGCGGGCGGCGGCCACGAAGACATGCCAGGTGTGGACCGAGCGATGCTGGCGATGCTGGAGCCTTATGGTCTGCGCCGGCTCGGGATCGGCCGCCCGGTCGTAGAGCAGAAGATCCACCGCGGTCGCGTGCTCGGTGTAGAGGGTGAAGTTGACGCCCTCGTCGCGCGGGGTGGCGCCGAGGGGTCGCGGCAGACCGGCGCTGAAGGAAAGGAATGGGCGCATCGTGAAACACCGGCAGGGCAGCCATACCAGGGCCCCAGCAAGCTATCACGACCCTTGGCGAGACCCCTTGTGTTCACCCTCGCGACCCGAACCTCTCCGTCCGTGAATTCCTCCAGGCGGCCGACCCCCTCTCACCGGTGGCGACGCGCCCAGACTCAGGCGGGCGTGGGAGGCGCCACCCACTCGGCGATGCGCTCGCGGGTCCAGTGGTGGTCGTCGTTCAGGTGCAGGATCATCGATCCCAGGGCCAGCCGCTTCTTGCAGCCCTCGGGACAGCTCCGCAGAGTGTTCTCAAGGCAGTCGAAGAGCCGGTCGAGCCGCAACGGGCGAATACCGCCGGCTTCTCCAGGCAGTCTGTACATTCCCTCGTAGGCCGCGCCCAGCGCGCACGACGCGCGGCGGCCTTCGAAGTAGTTGCCGAAGGCCTGGTCAGGCCGGCACTCCGAACCGTGGAGAATGGCGTCGGCCAGCTCGGCCTCGTCGTGACGGATCTCGTTGGGCGTGGGGTACCTTGGTGTTCCGTCCGGGTTCGCGAAAGGCATGGAGACCTCCAGTTCAGGATGACGGGTCACGATACCGAGAATGAGGAGTGTAGTTTCCAGGGGACCGAAGGCTGGTGAGCCGGCTGCGCCCTCCGTAACGCCCGACTCAGGCCCGCATGTCGAGCAGGACCTTGAGCACCCCCGGGCGGCTCGCCGCCGAGAGCGCAGCGAGACCGTCGCGCAGGGCATAGCGCGAATGAATCAAGGGGCTCACGTCGATGCGCCGCGCGGCCTGGGCCGACAGCGCGGGCGGGAAGGGACCACAGCGCGAGCCGACCAGCGTCAGTTCGTCGATCACGAGCGGCGCCATGACCACGGGGGTGGCGCCGTGGAACGTGCTCTTGAGCACGAGGGTCCCCCGCGGTCGGGTGAGGGAGATGGCGCGGGCCAGGCCGTCGGGGCTTCCGGTGGCCTCGACCACCACGTCGAACCGCCCGTCCAGAGCCTCGTCGAGTCGATGCACGCGCGCGCCGCGCACCTCGGCGATGGCCATCTTCCCCGTGTGCTTGCCGATCAGGTGCACCTCCGCGGACGTGCCCAGCAGCACGAGCGCGGCGAGCAACCCGAGCTTGCCATCCCCGAGCACGGCCACGCGCTGGCCCGCGCGAACCTCCACTTGCTCCAGGATCTCGAAGGCCGCGGCCAGAGGCTCGGTGAGCACCGCGCGCTCGTCCTCGACCTCGGCCGGCACCTCGAGCAGGTTGCGAACCGGCACGGTCACGTACTCGGCGAAGCAACCGTCCTTGCCCAGGATGCCGAGCACGGTCCGGGTCGGGCAGTGGCGCGACCGCCCAGCCAGACAAGTCTCGCAGCCGCCACAGGCGAGGTTGATCTCGCACACCACGCGCTTGCTCAGCCACTCGCCATCGTCACACTCGACGACCTCGCCCAAAAGCTCGTGCCCGAGCACGCCGCGGAAGCCCATGTAGCCGCGCACGATCTCGAGGTCGGTGTTGCAGATCCCGGCCAGGCGCACCCGCACCAGGGCCTCCCCCGGACCGCGGCGCGGCATGCCGCGCTCGACCAACGCCAGCGCCGGATCGACGGTCAGGGCCAGCATCAGAGTGTTCTGGCGCGCCCCGCGGTGCAGTCCAATCCGGCAGACCCGCGCACAGCGACGCTCAGCCCTGCTCCGAGCCGTTTGGCCGAAACCGGGGCATCGCGACCGTGGGTATGCCAAGGCGTCCGGCGGCGGTGGTCGCTTCGCCCACCTCGAACTCGGAGCCTGGCATCCCGCTCATGCGCCCCATCGGCTTCGGCACATGGTGGAGTCAATTGACTGGTCGCGACGACGATGAAGACCTCGGAATCTCCTCTCCCTCGGTCGAGGGTATGACCTCGTCGATTGATGGTCGCCATGGGCGCGATTGTAAGGCTGTCCCCTGCCTGGGGCGCCCGGGTGACTGAATCCCTTTGGCCTTTCGACACGCACCGTGATTCAATGGATGGTTCATCGATAGCTCCGCATGCCCCAACAACCATTCGATCGCTCACGGACTCTGGCCGCGGCGCTTCTGGTTTGCCTGCTGGGGACGCCTTCCCTCGCCCAGATCGGCCCAGCCACCGCGCTCCTCGAGCAGTCCGCCTGGAAGGCACTCGACGCCGGACAGCACGAATCGGCGGCCACCGCGTTTCGTGAGGCCATCGCCATCGACCCCAAGAACCCACGGCTGCACGTGGGCGCCGCCGTGGCCGCGTATGCCTTGCGGCGCGACGCCGAGGCCCAGGCCGCGGTAGACCGCGCGCTGGCGCTGGATCCCGCCCGCCGCGACGCGCGCGAGTTGCAGGGGCGGCTGCTGTATCGCGGCGGCGACCTCAACGGCGCCATCCTGGTCTTCGACGCGTTGTCCGGTGACGGCGCCCCCGGCCGATCCGTGACCGCTACCCTCGAGCGCTGGCGTCGCGAGGCGGATCTGCGCGACCGCATGACCGTGGCCGTCGGAGCGGGCGTGACCGTCGCGTTCGAAGGGCCGGAGGATGCGGAACTGGCGCAGCAGGCGCTCGGCTCCACCGAGCGCGCCTCGGCGCGCCTCTGGGAGGTGCTGTCCTGCTGCCTGACCGCGCCGGTTGCCGTGGTGCTGTACACGAACGAGCAGTTCCGCGACATCACCCGGTTGCCGCCGTGGGCGGGCGGCGCGTTCGATGGCACGATCCGGGTGCCCATGGGCGGCGTCCGTGGGCGCTCCGCCGAACTCGATCGCGTACTGGCGCACGAGCTCACTCACGCGCTGGTGCACAGCCTGGCCCCGGGCGGCGTGCCCGCCTGGCTCAACGAGGGCCTGGCCGCCGCGCTCGAGATCGCCGAGCGCCCGCCCGCCCCGCACCCCTCCGTGGCGTTGCCCCTGGGCGCCCTGCGAGAGCCGTTTCATCGGATGTCCGGCGAGGACGCCCGGCAGGCGTACGCCTTCAGCGCCTTCGCCGTGCAGCGGCTGCTGGACGAGGCCGGCGGCTTCGCGATCATGGAGATGCTGCTGGACATCGGCCACGGCGCCGATTTCGAGACGGCGTTCGCGTATCACATGCAGCGCTCGCTGGCCGACTTCGAGGTCAGCCTGAACAGACAACAGGCCGACGAGGGCGCACTCGGTTCAGCGTGACGGCGTGAACCCCGGCGGGCGGGCTTCCGGTTCGGGCCCCCGGTCGGGAAGGGCGCAACCCTGATGGTAGCGTTTACACGCATGAACGCGAGGAAGCGACGATGACCCAACCGACCAAGCAGGATTTGATCGCGCAGTGGGCCTTCGACACGCGCCCGCTCCTGCTGCGCTTCCACCTCTGGCTCGAGGACATTGAGATCGAGTGGCGGCCCGGCTCGCCAAGCGGCTACGAGGCGTTCGACTTCGTCCCCGCGGAAATCCGGCGTTCGCTCGCCATGACCGCAGCCGTCACCGCTCTCGGCACCCAGCTTTTCGCCCGCTTTGGAGAAGGCCGCGGCGCCGACAAGCACACCCTCAACCAGGTGAAGAAGGACGCCGACGCGATCTCGGCCTACGTCACCAGCGAGGCCCTCTGGCATTTCAGCCGGAAGCTCCCCGAGAACCACGCGATCATGGTCTGTCTCGGGGAAGGCCTCATGCCCAAGGCGGGCGAGACCCCCGAGATGGGCGCAAACCCGCTCCTCGGCTTCGGTCGCGTCTATGCGCGGCCCCACGTGGCCAACCTGATCGATGCCCGCGTCCACCGCCTCCTGAACGACCCCAGCTACGGCTGGCGCGGGTTCTACCGTAAGATGCGCGACCAACGCATCCGGATCTGGGGCGCGGCCGTGGACACCCTCGAGAACACTTCGCGCTTCGCCAAGGGCGAGGACCTGGGGCCCACCACCGTGATCCACCTCTTCAACCAGCCCCTCGCCGTCGCGCGGCCCTACGAGGCCTACATGGGGACGCTCG
>JAQBHL010000156.1:0-8947 GCA_032127745.1 Acidobacteriota bacterium | reverse complement strand
ACATCGCTCGTGAGCTGTTCGATCGACTTTGTCTGGAAGAGGTTGGCTGACATGAAGCCTCCGGGTGAGAACGTCTGAAACGGGATCTTTGGGGTGGTGGCGCAAAGAACCGCGCCTCATCGGAGAGGAGCGGCTCACTTCGGGGAATTCCGGGCAGTATAGCTACAATAGAGAGCCAACTTTCACCCTCAAACAAGGAGAAACGCCGAATGAAGTTCATGCACATTGTGGCCCTGGCGGCCGCCCTCAGTTCCGCGATCGCGGTGGCCCAGGAACAGCGCAGCACGGCCAAAGCCACGGTGGCCGGCAAGGCGGTGGCGGTCGAATACGGTCGCCCCGTGCTGGCCGGCCGCGACATGCTGGGCCAGGCCAAAGCGGGCTCGCCCTGGCGCATGGGAGCGGGATCGCCCACCTCGCTCACGACCGAGGCTGACCTGATGTTCGGAACGGTCGCGGTTCCCAAGGGCACCTATGTGCTCACCGCGGTGAAGGACGAGAAAGGCGCCTGGACGGTCATGGCCGCGAGTCCGGACAGCCAGGCGAAGGTGGCTGAGGTTCCCCTCACCTCCACCACCCTGAAGGACTCGGTCGAGCAGTTCACCATCGAGGTCACGGGTAAGGGCAACGGAGGCGAATTCGCGATGATGTGGGGCACGGCCCGGATGGCCGCGCCGTTCACCGTGAAGTAGCGCTTGACGCCCCCGCCTAGATCAGCCCCTGAATTTCTTCCGGGTTCTTGAACTTGAGTGCGGTGAGGGCGGAGAGGAGCGCGCGGCCGCAGCCCCGGCAGTGATCGAGTTCCGGGTACCCGGTGGGCAGGTCCACGAAGGTCAGGTGGAAGGCCTCATCCGGGGCGGTGTTGTGGGCGGCGCAGGCCCCGCCCTCCACGCGAAAAGGAGGGCGACGCTCGTACTTGAAGCCGGACACGCCGGGGAAGGTTTTTTCCAGAAGGTGCTCGACCACCCGGACGATACGGTCCTTGTCATAGCCGAGCAGGCGCGAGTCCGCCCGCACCGACACTTCCGTGCCCCTATCCGTCCAGGCCACCGCGATGCCGAGGGAGGTGTCCTCCACCCGAAGCAGGTCGCTCGCGATCTCGGCGATGACATCGCGGTGTTCGTCGGGCACCCGGCCGATGGGCGCGATCTTCACCGCGCCCTGGGTCATCATCCACTGGGTCGAAATCGATTTGTAGGTGTACCACTCGGAGGGAACGCGATAGTCGCGCAGTTCGCTCAGGATGTCCCGCGTCTCATGGTCGCGGGTGAGCTTCTCGAACATCCGGAAGTCGAGACCGGTGGAGCCGTGCAGAAGCGCGCTCGTATCCGTGTAGATGCCCAGAGCGGCGGCGGCCCGTCCCCTCGGACCGATGTCATCCCACACCCCGAAGGCGAGACCGATCGCGGCCATGAAGGCCGAGGTGGATCCGACCGGGAGGCCCACGAAAGCGTGACGGATGGAACGGACGCCCCTCTCCTCGCTCTGGCGCTCCACCTCCGCGAGGCCGGTGTGATGATCGGCCACGAAGAAGAAGTCGCGCTCAGGCAGGACGCCCGCGGTGTTGCGGGCGCCGAGGGGCGGCGAGGCGTCGACCATGCAGGCGAGGCCTCCCTCGATGCGGCCCTCGTTCGGGTGGAAGTACTCGATGCCGCACACCTTCGCCATCTGGACATTCTGCGGGTGCCCGAGGGCCCCGGTCAGGATGCGAACTCTCTCCGCTCCCAGCTTCCGCAGAACCGCCTCCAGCATGATGGCGCTGCCGAAGGCGTCGGGGTCTCCCGTCCACTGGGTGTAGATGTTGGCGCCCTTGTCTCGGAGCAGGGGCGCCGAGCGTTTGAGTCCGGCGTAGGCCGAGTAGGCGAGACGAAGAAGTTCGAAATGGTTGCGTGTGAACCGCTTTCCGAAGGGGGCTCCGAACTTGGAGACAACCCGGGCCATGCCGGGCAGCCGGCCGGCCGAAGCCAGGCTTCGCCCCACCCCCGCTTTCGCCTTGGCGGCCTTGACCCCGTTCCCGAGAGGCGGCTGAATGTTCAATAGAAGCTCCGTCCCGCGGACGCGTAGTCGCTCAGAATCGGCGCCGGATCGAACCGGGCGCCGTGCTCACCCTGAAGGCGCTTCAGGGTCTCGAGGACGGCGCGCGCTCCCAGCTTGTCGATGGCCCGGAACGGCCCGCCCCACCAGGGCGGAAAGCCCAGACCGAAGATGGCCCCCACGTCGCCGTCGACCGGCTTACGCAGGATGCCTTCCTGGAGACAGTAGGCGGACTCGTTGAGAAAAGCATGGAAGAGGCGCTCCTGAATGACCCCGGCCTCCATCGACTTTTGTCCGGCCCCGCTCGGCATCAGGGCGTAGACCGTGGCATCGACATCCCTGGCCTTCGCCTTCGATCCGGCTTCGTACCGGTAGAAGCCCTTGGCGTTCTTGCGACCGAGGCGTCCGTCCGCCACGAGCTTCGCCATGGACGCGGGCGGATCCATGCGCGCGCCGAAAGCGTGATGGAGAATCTTCTGAACCTTGGCGCCCACGTCGATGCCGACTTCATCCAGCAGGGTGATCGGACCCACCGGAAAACCGAAATCCCGCATGGCCTTGTCGATGGTCTCGATCGCCACCCCCTCTTCGAGCAGGTGCGCCGCCTCATTCATGTACGGGGAGAGGGCGCGGGTGGTAAAGAAGCCCGGACCGTCGCCGACCACGATGACATGCTTGCCGATCCTGCGGCCGAAGGCCACCGCCACCTCGGTGGCGTGGCGGGCGGTGTCTTTGGTCTCGATGATCTCGAGCAGCGGCATCCGGTGGACGGGCGAGAAAAAGTGCATTCCCAGCACCAGGTCCTTGCGCTTCGCGTTCAGGGCGATGTCGGTGATGGGCAGGGATGAGGTGTTCGAGGCGAACACGCAGAAGGGAGACGTCACCGCCTCGGTTTCCATCAGGACCTGACGCTTCACCTCCAGATCTTCGAAGACCGCCTCGATCACCAGATCGGCCTGCTTGAAACCGGCGTAGTCGGTGGTCACCGACACCCGGTCCATCTTCTGCTCGACCTCGCGCGCGCTAAGACTCCCCCGCTTGCGGCGTTCGTTCCAGATCCCTCTCACGTAGGCCAGGCCGCGGCTCACACTGGTGTCGTCGCGATCCTTCATGCGCGCGCGCATTCCGGAGTCGGCGGCGATGCCCGCGATGCCCGCGCCCATGAGCCCGGCCCCCAGGATGCAGACCTTGTCGATGGCGGGCGGCGGCTCGGGCAGGGGCACCGCCTTCTTGATGTCCTGGGTGGCGAAGAACACATTCACCAGGGCTCGCGACACCTCGCCCACCAGCAATTCTCCGAAGGCCTTCTTCTCTATCTCCAGTCCGGCGGCGAGAGAAGTGGCGGTGCCCGCTTTGATCACCTCGATCGCTCGAAGCGGAGCCGGATAGTGGCCGCCCGTCTTCGCCATCACCGACGAATGGGCCTTTGAGAAGATGATGGGCCGGGCCAGCTTCTCCATGAGCTTGATGCCGGGACGCTGGGGCTTCTTGCCGCCCGCGATGGCCAGAGCCAGGGCGGCGGCGCGATCTTCGAGAATCGATCGGGGCACGACCTCATCGACCAGGCCGGCCCGTAGCGCCCGGGTCGCTTTCAGATTGCGCGCGGTGAGGATCATGTCCAGGCTCAGGGCCAGACCGACCAGACGGGGCAGGCGCTGCGTGCCTCCCATTCCCGGCACCAGACCCAGTTGAACCTCGGGCAGGCCAATGGCGGTCTTGGGATCGTCGCTCGCCACCCGTCCCGCGCAGGCGAGCGAAAGTTCGGTGCCCCCGCCCAGGCAGATCCCGTTGATGGCGGCCACGAACGGGATCTTCGATCCTTCGATCCGTTTGAGCAGGTCGTGACCTTTGCCGGCCAGAGCCGCGGCTTCCTGCGCGGTGGTCACGGCCACGAACTGCTTGATGTCGGCGCCCGCGATGAATCCTTCGGCTTTCCCGCTGATGACGACCACTCCACGCAGGGTGGAGTCTTTCTCGATCTGTTGGAAGAGCGCCTCGAACTCTTCGAGAAGTCCGAGGGACAGGACGTTGAGCTTTTCTCCTGGCACATCCAGCGAGACCACGAGAACGGCATCGTCACGGCGATGGGTGGTGAGCATCCCAGTCATTGAATCACTCCTGTGTCGCGCAGTTCGAGGATGCGGGACTTCGAATAGCCCAGAGAGAGAAGGACGTCGCGGGTGTGCTCGCCATGCCGGGGAGCCCTCCGCCTCACCCTTCCTCTGGTGATCTGGGGCAAAAATGTGGGCGAGAGGAACGAGCCTCGCTCCGTCTTCTGGGGCAGGAAGGCGTCCCGGGCCCGGACCTGGGGATCGGCCATGACCTCGGTCATGGTCTGCACCGGGGTGACGCAGGCGTCGAGAGGGCCGAGGAGGGCCAGCCATTCCTTCTGGGACCTGGCCCGGAACATTCGCTCGAAGTCCGCCGAGATTTCCGGCTGCTTCTTCTTCGACCATTGAGACCGCATATGCTCCGGCAACCCAAGACCTTCGCACAGCGCTTTCCAGAACTGCGGTTCGAGGGCGCCCACGGCCACGCGGCGCCCATCCCCGCACCCGTAGGTCCGGTAACAGGCGTGGGTGCCCCAGAGCTCGTCGGGCTCGCAATCCGGAGCGGAGAGGGAACGGACGAGGGGCGCCGAGATGAGGGCAAGGGCGCCGTCGAGAATCGAAAGGTCGATGAAACCGCCCCGGAAGTGCGGCCGCCCGAGGTTCTTCAGTTTCGCCACAATCGCCACCAGGGTCAGCAGCCCGGCCGCGGTATCGGCGATCAGTCCCGCCGACATGGAGGCCCCGCCGGCCAGCAATCCGGCCTCGCCCGCGGCATTCAGGTCATGGGTGGCCCGACGAGACCTCGGGCCGGTGGCGCCGTTGCCGGAGAGGCTCACGAACACAAGCCGGGGCGCCCTTCGGCGAAGGCGCTCGTAGTCGAGACCGAGCCGACGCATCACGCCGGGTCGGAAGCTCTCCACCAGCACGTCGCTCTTCAGGGCCAGGGCCTTGATGATCAGGACGCCTTCCTTCGACTTGAGGTCGAGGGCGACGCTCTTCTTGCCCCGGTTCAGCCAGGCGTGCAGGGCGCTGTCGGAACCATCGGCGACCGGCGGCGCCATCCCTCGGGTGGGATCGCCAAAGTCTCTTTCCTCGATCTTGGTCACGGTGGCGCCCAGATCGGCGAGGGCGGCGGTCACGTAGGGTCCGGGCAGGTGTCGGGAGAGGTCGAGAACGCGAACGCCCACCAGAGGAAGCGGAGCCATCAGCGCGAGAGGACTCCTCCTCGCGTGACGAGCCTCCCCGGCCCGCGCTCCCTCGCCAGGTTCAGTCCCTCGACGGCGACGCGGCCCACTACCGCTCGAGGACCATCGCGAAGCCCATGCCACCCTGGGCGCATACGGAAATCAGCCCGAATTTCGAGTTGCGGCGGGTCATTTCGTGACCGAGCGTTCCGGTGATGCGGGCGCCGGTGGCCCCCGAAGGGATGCCCGATGGCGATCGAGCTCCCGCACACGTTGAGGCGCTCGCGATCCACCAAGCCCACGCGGGAGGCGCGGCCCAGGCGCTCGCGCGCGAAGGCGTCGCTTTCCAGGGCCTGGATATTCGAGGCCACCTGCGCGCCGAAGGCCTCATGCATCTCGATGAGATCCATATCGGCGAGGCTGAGGCGGGCGCGATCGAGAGCCAGGGGGACGGCGAGTGCTGGACCCATCAACAACTGCCAGGCCGGGTCCACCGCAGCCACCGCCCAGGACTTGATGTAGGCGAGAGGCACGTAGCCGAGGGCTTTGGCCTTCTCCTCGGACATGAGCAGCACCGCGGCCGCGCCATCGGTGAGGGGCGAGGCGTTGCCCGCGGTGACCGAACCGAAGCGGCGATCAAACACCGGCTTCAGCCTGGCCAGGGCTTCCATCGATGTGTCCGCCCGGATCAGGCCGTCGGTGGTGGCGGTGGCCGCGTACTTCGGGGGCAGATGGACGGGAGCGATCTCCTGGCCGAGCCGGCCGTCGTCGCGGGCCTTCGCGGCGTTGTGATGCGAGCGGAACGCGATCTCATCCTGCTCGGCGCGAGAGATGCCATTGTCCTTCGCCATCTGCTCGGCCGACTGGCCCATCGAGAGTCCGGTGGACGGCTCCGCGATGGCGGGGGCGTCGGGGACGAAGTCCTTGAAGCGAAGGCGAGAGAAGGCGCCCAGGCGCGCGCCGAGGGTGCGGGCCTTCGAAGCGGCGATCAGGACGTTGGCCATGCCCTTCGAGTGGAGGATCGGAACGGAGGACAAAGACTCCGCTCCGCCGGCGATGCCGGCCTCGATGTGGCCCATGAGGATCGAGGAAGCCACGTCGGCGATGGCCTGGTTGGCGGAGGCGCAGGCCCGATTGAGGGTATGGGCGGGCACCGTCCTGGGGAGGAGGACCCCGAGGGCGGTCTCCCGGCCCAGGTTCGGAGCCTTGATGGAGGGAACCACCTGGCCCATCACCAGCGTGCCGATGAGTTTGGGATCGACCTCGCTGCGCTCGATCAGTTCGCGCACCGCCACCTTCGCGAGGTCCAGCGCGGTGAGATCCTTGAAGACCTCGCCGGACTTGGCGAAAGGCGTACGACAGGATGCGACGAGGGCGACACGACCGAGCATGAGAGTGGCTTTTAGTCTAGCAGCGGCCTTACGAAGGTGGTTTCTGGCCTGGCGGGTCAGGAGTGATGTCGATGATCTTTCCTCCGGGCTCCTTGCTCCTCGGCCGGGCGTTGAGGAGCAGGCTGAGCGCGCCGACGAAAATCATGATGTCGTCGAGCCAGCCCACCACGGGCGCTACGTCGGGAAGCACGTCAAAGGGCCACACCGCATAGAGGATCGCGCCCACCACCAGGAACTTCGGAAGCCTGGAAACCTTCGGATTGCGCATGAGCGCGATGATGGTCTTGAGGCGGGAAAGCACGGGTTCCTGGAGGTCTGGCGCTAGGGCGTGGGCTGGGCGATCGGGGGCCGGATGGGCTCGGGGCGAAGGCCGGGGGTGGGCGAGGCAAAGGGACCGGCGGGCGCCTGCGCCGGGGCCGGGGGCACCTCGAACAACAGAGGCGACGAGTCCGAGCCCACCGAGAAGGACTTCAAATCGGCTTCGGAGAACTCCGGCTTGTAAAGAATCCGGGGCGAGATGGTCATGATGATGTCGGTCTCCACCGCTTCCTTCTGGGTGCGGCCGAAGATCCTGCCGATGAGAGGAATACTGGAGATCCCGGGAAGGCCCGACAACGAGGTCGTCTCACGATCGGTGATCAAACCCGCGATGATATTGGTCTCCCCGTCCCGCAGGCGGAGGACGGAGTTCACGGTCCGATTGCTGAACGTGGGCAGGCCCGCGTAACCGGGAGCGCCGACCGAGGAGATCTCCAGTTTGAGCTGAAGGGTGATCTCTGCGTCCTGGTGGACGCGGGCCGTGACATCGATGTTGATGCCCACATTCTTGTACTCGAACGAGGTGATGGGCTGCTGGGCCAACCCACCCGTCGCTATGGCCGAGAAGGTGGTGACCGGGACCGGAACCTGATCGCCAAAACGAGCGCTTGCGGTCTGCCCCTCGGTGACCCGCAACTGGGGGTTCGCAAGCAGGCGCGATGAGCCGTCGGTCCGAAGCAGCCGGTAAACGACACCGGGCAGACCGGAGACGATGAGGTTGCTCTTCGTGTAGGGCTTGCTTTCCAGGTTGACCACGTTCGAGGGGTCCGGGAAGATGCCGCCCATGATTCCGGGAGTGATCGCGCCCGCGGCGCTGATCGAATGGATCTCGATGCCGTAGTCGAGCATCTTCTGGCGATTGACTTCGAGAATCTCCACATCCACCACCACCTCCCCATGCCGCTTGTCGAGGGCTTCGATGATGCGCTCGGCCGCGGCCACCTTCTCGGGAGTGTCGTTGATGGTGAGAGCGTTGCCGCTGGCCAGGGGCGCCACCCGGCGCGCGCCCAGCGAGATGCGAAGGACGTCCACCACCTCTTTGAGATCGGCGCTCGAGAGGTAGAAGGTCCTGACGATCTGGTCTTCATAGTCGCGCCGCTTGTTCGGGGTATCGGGAATGACCTGAATCAATTTCGGCCCGATGACCCGGGTGAAGGTCTTGCTCGCGGTGGCGACCGCCTTGAGCGCCTGCTCGAAGGGCGCGTCCCTGAGTTCGAGGGTGAGAGGAGACGAATTCAGGGTGGACTCAAAGACGAAATTGATGCCCACCACCAGGCCCAGAGTCTGGTAGGCCTCCTTGATGTCGGCGCCCTCGAACTTGAAACCCATGGGAGTATCGAGCGAGGGTTCGATCTCCAGGCCGGGAAGGCTGCGCTCGCGCGCCGAGAGCTTGATGTCGGCCACCGTCTTCGGCATCAGCCCGGCGGCTCGGCTCTTGCGGACCGCGTCCATCTCCTCGACCAGTCCTGGTTGCGCCCCATCGAGATCGAGGGCGAGCTGGTATTCCTCGAGGGCGTCCTTGAAGAGTCCGCGCGCGGCCATCCGTCGTCCCTGGGTGATGTGCTCCTCGGCCGAGCGCCGCCGGGCTCTTTGAAGGGCCAGGCGGGCATCGAGCCATTCGGGCTTCTCCGTCACCGCCTTCGAGTACTCGAGGGTGGCGCGATCCCAGTCGCCCAGCCTCTCCGCCTTCTCACCCTGACGGAAGGCCGCGGAGGTGGCGCAGCCCGAGAAGGCGACGAGGAACGCGGCGAGGGCCAGGAGTGTGGTCCGTCTCATCATGAAATCACCTCAACGCCCTGGGGGACGTCGAATCGGAACTCTGAGTCCTTGAGCCCCACATTCTCCCTGAAACCGTCGAAAACCATGCGGCTCGTCGACCCTTCCGCGTCCTGAATCTCCAGGGCCAGCAGTCGCAGATGCGCGTCCAGGACCACCGCGATCCGGGTAACGTTGGCGTCCTTCTCGTATTTGG
>JAQBHL010000155.1:0-12050 GCA_032127745.1 Acidobacteriota bacterium | reverse complement strand
CCAGACCCCCGCGGACTGCGCCGGAGTGAATCCGGCTTCGTCCTTCCTTTAGCTGGGGGGCGTTGAACGGCCCCGCCCCCCAGACCCCCGCGGACTGCGCCGGAGTGAATCCGGCTTCGTCCTTCCTTGGGCTCGGGGGCGTTGAATGGCCCCGCCCCCCAGACCCCCGCGGACTGCGCCGGAGTGAATCCCGCCTTCGCTCCCGGCGAGCCCCCACTTCTCTTACCTACGCTCCCCTTCGCACCAGAGCTTGAGGCCGGACCCTGCTGCGCGTCTCCGCACCCTGTCCCGGGTCAGTGACCCTCGCCCCCGTCCGCCCATCGCAGGCGTTCCTCGCCATCGAGAGCGCGGCCGGTCCGCACTCCGTCGAACACCACCACCGCCACCAGTCCCGCGGCCAGAACCCAGATCAGCGGAGTGAGGATCGGGGCCGGGCCTCCGGGCCACATCAGCAGGCCCAGGTTCATCGCGCCCACGAGGATGCGGGCCTCGGTTCCGCCCACCCCCGCGAAAGCGATCTGAAACACGCCGGTGGCGTGGGCCTTGAGGGCGATGTGAATCTGCAGCAGCAGGTAGGCGACCAGCAGGGCCGCGGCCGCCGCCGGCGTTCCCAGGCCCGAGAGAGCCAGACCAGTGAGGAGGAAGATGGCGCCGAACGCGTCCACGAGATGGTCGACATAGAAGCCATAGCGCGGGCGCTGCCTCTGCCGCACCCGGGCCACGGTTCCGTCGAGGCTGTCGCCAAACCAGTTGAGAAAGAGAAAGAGGTTGACTCCGAGAAGAGCGAGGGGCGAGCGCGGGACCAGCCAGTAGCAAAGGCCGGCGCCCGCCATCGAGGCCACGCCGAGCGCGGTGAGATGGTCGGGACCGATCCACCCCGGCAATCGCCCGGCCAGGGAGACCAGGATCCTCTTCTCCGCCTCCGCGGTGACGCTGCGAAGGTCCCGGCGCGAGAGCGGGGGGGGAGCGGCGTGGTCGAGGGCAACGGACTGGATGTTCATGGCTTTCTCCTTTGAAGTGGAAGTGAATCGACAGGCCCAAGATAGGGGAGCGGCCGCGGCCTCGTCCCTAAGAAAGTCCTGAATAGATCCAAAAATGTCCCAAAGCCTCATAATCAGGGCACCGTTCATGTCGCTTCATCGCCTCGGCCCCTTCACCCTCGATACCCGGACCCTTCTCCTCCTGCGCGAGGACGAGATCGTGAAGATCCCCATGAAGACGGTCGAGGTCCTTCTGGTCCTGGTCGAACGCCGGGGCGAGATCGTGACCAAGGACGAGCTCCTGAAGGCCGCCTGGCCCGACAGCATCGTGGAGGAGGCGAATCTCACCGTTCATGTCGCCCTGCTCCGAAAGACGCTGGGCGCGGCCGCGCCCATCGAAACCATTCCCAAGCGCGGCTACCGGCTTCACCCCGAGGCGCCGGCGCCGGCGAGCGAGACCGCGGCCCAGGCCCAGGCGCGCGAAGCCGTCCTGCGCGGCCGTTACTTCTGGAACAAGTTGAGCCGAAAGTCGCTCGAACTGGCGGCGGAGGCGTTTGAAGCGGGCCTCCGGCTCGATCCGAATTCAGGGGAGGCCCATTCCGGTCTGTGCGACGCCCGGCTGATGCAGGGCCTGTTCGGCTTCAACCCGGACCGGAACGTGTTCGGGGCGGCGCGCGAGCACGGGGAGCGAGCCATCGAGATGGCGCCCCACTCCGCGGAGGCTCACGCGTCGTTCGCCTTTTCGCGGCTCTTCGATCGTTTCGACTTCGCAGGCGCCGAGAAGGCCCTCGATCAGGCGCGAAGTCTGGCGCCCACCCGGGTCGAGCCGCACCTGTGGTCCGCCCTGCTCCACGCCCTTCGGGGAGACACGCTGCGAGCCCTGGCCCTGGCCCGGGACGCCACCGCCCTCGATCCCATTTCCCCGAAGACCGTGGTCGGATCGGGTTTTCACCTCTACCTGTCGCAGCAGTATCAGCCGGACGTCGATCCTCTGCTCAAGGCCCTGGAACTGGAACCGGAATTCGCGGCCGCCCATTGGGCGCTCGGCCTGGCGCTCGACCGGCTGGGCGAGTTCGAAAGGGCGGAAGCGGCCCACCGGGCCGCGGTCCTTCATTCGGGCTCTTCGCCAACCATGGAATCGAACCTGGCCCGATCGCTCGCCCTTTCCGGAAAACGCGCCGAGGCCGAGGAAATCGCGGCCCGCCTGGCCGCGGGCGGCCTCGCCCCGTACCGGCTGGCCACCATCGAGGTGGCATTGGGCCGGAGAGCGCAGGCCATCGCCTCCCTCGAGCGGGCCCTGACCATCAGGGATCCCTGGCTGGTGGTGCTGAAAGTGGATCCGATGCTCGACCCGGTCCGGAAGGACAAGCGCGTACAGGCCATCCAGAAACAGGTCCTGGGCGGCTGAGGTTCTCGATCACCTGGGAATAGAGATGAGAACATGAGGATCGGTCGCTGGAGTGGAGCCTCGGTCAAAGGCCGCCCGGTCAGACCAGCGTCTTGAGGAACTCCATCGCCGGAGCCACCCGGATGCCGTCGCGGCTGACGTAGTCCTTCGCGCCCTGGGCGCTCACCTGCCAGGCCTCCGCGGCCTTGAACCGCTCCTTGAGATACCGAAGGCCGCGGTCGACTTCGGCGTCGTTCCACTTGGCTTCGACCATGAGGATGAGCCGCTTGCCCTCGGTCACCACGAAATCGACCTCGCGTCCATCGGTGTCCCGGAAGTACCGGAGTTCGAGATCGCGCCCTTTGGTGTCCTGCTCGAAATGAACCCATTTCAAGAGGTGTGATGCGACCAGGTTCTCGAACCGGGCAGATTCGGCCGGCACCAGGCTCCAGTCGAAGTGATAGTGCTTCTGTTCCTTTCGAACCGCACGCAGCTTCGGAGCTCCAAACGGGGCAAGGCGAAAGACCGCGTAAAGGCGCTCGAGGATGTCGAGCCAGTTCGCGACCGTCTTGTGGGCCACCTGGAGGTCCTCGCGAACACTGTTGATTGACAGGGGGGATCCCACCAGATCGGGAAGACGGGTCACGAGCAGCTCCATGGTTCCGAGGTCCTGAACGCGCTCCAGCGACGTGACGTCTCCGTGAATCAGCCGATCGCGATAGTCCCGGGACCAACGCCGCGCCTCGATGTCGCTCCCTTCGAAGAACGGCTCGGGGAACCCGGAGAACTGAAGCAGGTCCTTGAGCTCGGAAGACTTTCGGAGCCCCAGTTCGGCCACCGAGAGTGGATGCAGGCGCAGGTAGTGATATCGGCCCTGCAGGGAATCGCCTCCGTGACGATAGAGGTCGAGCCGGGCGCTGCCGGTCACGAGGATCTTCTGAGAGGGGTTGCGCGCGTCGAAAAGGCCTTTCACGAAACGCCGCCACAAACGGTACTTGTGAATCTCGTCAAGGATCCAGAGCGGCGCCGCCGGAAGCTGGCCCTTGAGAATCTGCTCGCGGTGCGAGGCCACGTCCCAGTTGAGGTATCCGTGTCCGCCTCCCGGAAGGGAACGGGCAAGCGTGGTCTTGCCCACTTGACGAGGACCGCCCAGGAACACCATCTTCCGAGCCAGGTCCTGCTGGATCTGAGCGGTCAGGTAGCGAGTCGTTTTCGCCATGATGGGACGATCGGAGTGTACAGGCGTTTTTGACCAGAGGCAAAAATACACGTGAGTAATTTGGACTGATGTCGAAAAGACTCATACCTTCGAATGCCCGGAGTCCTCCCGCGGACCAGGGGCCAAAGGCTGGCCTCGACCGCCGCGGCCAGGGAGGCTCCGGACGGATCGCCGTTCAGCCTGTTTTGGATCTTATTTAGGGAAGTTTTGCGCTCTCTTAGGGACTTCATACCCCGCTGACCTCTACCTTGCGTGTGCGATTGGAACTCGCACCCGACCAAGGAGGTCACATGGAAACAGTGAGCGCCCGCAGCACCCGGAAGAAAACCTGCTCCGGTGTCTCGTCCCCCAGGACGTTCCCGGTGGCCGGGTCGGGGAGGTGCTTATGGAACTCCTGAGCCTCGCCGGCATCTACGCGGGCACGTTCCTGTTCTGCGCCCTGAGCGGCGTCATTCCGGTCATGAATTCGGAACTGTTCATGCTCTATCTCGGCTCCACCGCGAGCCGCTCCCAGTTTCCGGCGCTGATCATCCTCGCCGCGGTTGGACAGATGTCCGCGAAGGTTGTTCTGTACTACGCCGGCCGCGGCGTACTCAAGCTGCCCCTGGGGCGCGGGCAGGCGAAGATCGAAGCCTTGCGGGCCCGCTTGTCGAAGAGCGGCAAGGCGACGGGAGGCGTCACCTTTGTGAGCGCCCTCACCGGCCTTCCCTCTTTCTACGCGATCAGCGTCATCGCCGGAACCCTCGGCTGGCCCCTCTCTCGCTTCCTCGCGTGGGGAGTCGCCGGACGGATCCTGCGCTTCTCCGTCCTGCTCTTCCTGCCCGGAATCGTGAAAGGAATCCTGTGATGAAACACCCGAACCTCTGCGCCGTGGCCGTTCTTTCGCTCCTGGTCGCCGCCGAATCCCAGGCCAGCGACAGCGAGACTCGATGCCTCGTCACCGCCCCCGGCGAATGCCTGCAGGTGACCATCTCCGGCAAGGGTGGGGACGTCGTGCTGATCCCCGGGCTCTTCGGATCCGCCTTCGGGTTCCGTCAGGTCATCCCCCGATTCACCGCGAAGGGATTCCGGACCATCGTGGTGGAGCCCCTTGGCGTTGGCTCCTCCGCGCGGCCGCCCCGGGCGGACTACACCCTCACCGCGCAGGCCGATCGCATCCACCAGGCCCTCGACGCCCTCGGCGTGGAGGACGCCATCCTGGTCTCCCATTCGGTCGGAACCTCCATGGCCCTTCGTCTCGCCTACCGGCACCCGGAACACATCAAGGCGGTGGTCTCGCTCGAGGGCGGTGTCGCCGAAGAAGTGGCGACCCCCGGATTCCGGCGCGCCATGATGTTCGTGCCCCTGCTCAAGCTCCTGGGCGCGAAACGGATCATCCGCGGAAAGGTCCGCGGAATGCTGGAGGAGCGGTCCGCGAATCCGGCCTGGGTGACCGACGAGATCGTGGCCGGCTACACCGAAGGGTCGGCGCGGGATATGGACGCCACCCTTGATGCGCTCCGGCAGATGTCGAAAGCGCGCGAACCGGAAGCGCTCGCTCCCCGACTGGCCGAACTGCGGTGCCCGGTTCGACTGGTCCTCGGTGCTTCGCCCCATGCCGGCGGACCCTCGGACGCCGAAATTCATCTCCTTCAAACCAGCCTGGCCTCCTTCAGCATCACGCGCGTGCCGGGCTCCGGCCATTTCCTTTTCGAGGAAGCCCCGGAAGCCGTGGTGGACGCGGTGGACGAAGTGGCCCGCGCTCCCCGCACCATCCATCAAGTGGAGAACTGACATGAAACCCCGAAACATCGAACTCCTCGTCGATTCCGGCGATTACTTCCGTCGCATGAAGGAAGACGTGGCGTCGGCCCGCCACTATGTCCTGACCCAGGCCCTCTCCTTCGAAGGAGACGCGGTGGGGCTGAGCATGGGCGATCTCATGCTCGCCTCGAAGGCCCCGGACCGGCGCGTCGTCATCGACAGCTTCACCCGGCACGTCGTGAACGACCGCCTGGTGTGGACGCCTCGCAACCTGCTCGACCGGGGCCTTCGGGCCGAGGTCCGCGAAACCCGGAACATGATCGGCCGCCTGCGGAGCGGCGGTGTCGGCGTGCGGTTCTCCGGCCCCGCGGGCCGATTCCTCGAGCGATTGCCCGCCCGCAATCACAAGAAGCTGGTGGCCGTGGATGACCGCGTCGCCTACGTGGGCGGCATCAACTTCTCCGATCACAACTTCCTGTGGCACGACCTGATGCTCCGGGTCGAAGACGAGGGCTTCGTCCGCTTCCTTCGGGAAGACTTCGAAGGGACCTGGAACGGGAGGCAGCAGGCGGCGCAGTGGGCGTTGCCCGGCATGGTCCTCCACAGTCTCGATGGCGAGACCAACGAGGACGCCTTCGCTCGCGTGTTCGCGCTCATCGACGGCGCGAAGGAAAGCCTCTTCGTCGAATGCCCCTACGTCAACGGGCCTTTCCTGGACCGGCTGGCGGCCGCTCGCCGCCGGGGCGTCTCCGTCACCGTGGTGACTCCGGAGAACAACAACTTCGGGCTCTGCCGCGACGCCATGATCTGGCATGCCGCGAACTCAGGGTTCGACGTCCGCTTCTACCCGGACCGGATGACGCACATGAAGGCCCTGCTCGTGGACGGGAGCGTCCTGGTGGTGGGATCGGCGAACTTCGACGTGCTGAGCTACCGGTTCCAGCAGGAGTTCATGGCCATCGTGACCGATCGGGATCTGGTCGAGGATTTCACGAAGCGGGTGGTCGAGGAGGACCTGCGGCGGTCGACACCGTGCCGTCGTGTTCAGGGATCGATGGCGTCCCGGATCACCGAACTGAGGCTTGACGCCCTCGACCGAGCGTCGGCGTTCTGGAGGCTGGCCCTCCCAATGGCGGCCGTCCCTGCAGTCTGAGGACGAGGCGGCTCATGTCAACGGGCGGTCCTGCGCGACCCGGTCCTCGGCAGGACCCCGGACCGTCGCCGCCCGTGAGCAGGCAGACCCTCGTCCGAGTTTGCACATATTTTGGAGGAAATCAGGGTTTTGTTAGGGACGGCCCGCCCGTCCGCGCCTGAGACTCCATGCGTTCCCCAGGAGGACACCCATGAAGCACTTCAAAGCCTTGGTCACCATCATTCTCACCGCCGCTCCCCTGTTCGCCGCGGCTGATGACTCGCCGCTGCCCCCTTCACCGCCGGAGCGAGCGCCCGTGGCCGTAACCGCGGAGTTCGTGACCCTTCGCATGAAGGACGGCAGTTCGCTTCGCGCCCGGATCGTCGATCAGAGCGACGAGCGACTCAGGATAGTCACCGCGGAAGGAGTGGCCATGGAGATCGCGCGGGCCTCGGTGGACCGCGTCGAAACCGAAGGAGACGGGGAAGAGGCGCCGCGACCTTCGGACTCCAACTGCACCCGCCTCCTCTTCTCGCCCACCGGAAGGCCTCTGGCCCGAGGCGAGGGTTATTTCTCGGATCACTACGTGGTCTTTCCCGGGGTGACCTACGGCATCACGGACAACCTCAGCATCGGAGCCGGCACGTCGGTGATTCCCGGCCTCGGACTGAGCGAGCAACTGCTCTATGTGTCCCCCAGATTCGGCAAGCAGTTCACCGACAAGGTCGCGGTTTCAGCCGGCATTCTCTACGCTCGCGAAGGGGACGCCGGCCCGGAGGGCCAACTCGGAATGGGGTTTGCCATGGCCACGTTCGGAAGACCCGAGAGGAGTCTGACCCTGGGGGCGGGGGTGGCCCGGACGGTCCACGAGGAGTACTACACGGAGGAAGTGAACGGAGAGTGGCGCGGGGACTTTCGGTACGAGGCGGCCTATACCCCGACGGTGATGGTCGGTGGCACCGCTCGCCTGTCGCCACGCATCGCCCTCGTCTCCGAGAACTGGCTGATCCTCGGTGAGGGATTCAAGCTCAGCGAACAGCCCTTCGCAGTCGGAGTGCGCTTCCTGGGCGATCGCCTCACCGCCGATGTGGGGATGGTCCTGGTCGGCGAAGTGATCGAGGAGGGATATCCCATCCCCTGGCTTTCGGTCACGTACCACTTCGGAGGGAGGAAGCAGGGCTCCTAGAACGAGCTGGCCGGGGCGCGACGGGGGCTCCGACGGGGGCGGTTCCGGGTTTCACTCGGCTGGGGTTGAGGTCACGAGGGCCGGGAACGGAGCTTCAGCTGGCGTCGGCGATGTCGGCTGGCTCCAGATCGTGCCGGAAATCGACGCCCTCCCAGCGGGCGATGGCCGCGGGTGAGATGCAATGGCTGACCACGTTGACCGACGTGCGGACGGGGTCGATCAGGGCATCGACTCCGAGCAGCATGGCGAGGCCTTCCATCGGCAGCCCGTAGCCTTCGAAGAGCGCGGCGAGAATCACGAAGTTGGCCCGCGGCACTCCGGCGACGCCCTTGCTGGTGAGTTTGAGGGTCAGGAGAATGAAGAGCTGCTGTTGAAAGGACAGGTGGAGGTCGGCCGCCTGGGCGACGAACAGGGTCGCCATGGCCAGGTGGATGGTGCTCCCGTTCAGATTGAGGCTCAGACTGAGCGGGGCGATGACCCCGAGGATGCGCTTGGGAACTCCGAAGCGCTGCATGTTTTCCAGGGTCTGGGGAAGTGCGGCCGCGCTGGAGGTGGTGGCGAAGGCGATCAGGAACGGCTCGCGCGCGAAATGAACGAATCGCCGGACCGGGATCTTGAACAGGGCCAGGGTGCCGCCGAGCACGACGACGAGGAAGAGCACCTGGGCAAACCAGGCCGCGCCGATGAAGCGCGCCAGCCCGGCGAGAGCGCCGCTTCCGCTGCTGGCCACGGTGTTGGCCACGGCGGCCAGAACGGCGAGGGGGGCCAGGTACATCACGTAGTCGGTGTAGCGAAAGGCGATTTCGGCCAGCGAGTCGGCGAGTTCCACGATGGGGCGCGCTTTTTCGCCCAGCGAGAGGCAGGCCAGTCCGAACAGGAAGCAGAAGACGACGATCTGGAGCACGTCGCCGCGGGCCATCGCATCGACCACGCTGGTGGGCACGGCGTTGGCGAGGAACTGCGCAAAACTGAGAGGCTCGGCCTGGAGTGAACTCTGGGTCGGCAGTTCCAGGCCTTCGCCGGGACGCCAGGCCGCGGCCACGAACCAGCCGAGCAGCAGCGCGATGGTGGTCGCCACTTCGAAGTAGATGACGGCTTTCCACCCGAGGCGGCCGAGATTGCCGAGGCTGCCCGCGCCCGCGATGGCCCGGATGAGCACGCCCACCAGCACCGGGGCGATGATCGAGCGGATGAGGCGCAGGAAGATGTCGCTGAGGAACTCCAGCCGGGTCGAGAATTCCGGAGCGATGAAGCCGATGGCGACGCCCGCCGCGGCGGCGAGCAGAAGCCACGAGGTGAGGGAGAGGCGGCGAAGCAGGGCGATGATCGGGGGATTCTACGGAACTCCGAAGGGCCCTTCATGCTTCCTGGCCGGTTGCCCGGAAACCCGATAGGCTGAGGGGATGCCCAGACCCCTGATCCTGATCACCAACGACGATGGTTACCGCTCGCCCGGCCTCAAGGCCCTCCGCGAGGCGGTTTCGGACCTCGCTGACGTGGTGGTCATCGCACCGGACCGGGAGCGGAGCGCGTGTGGGCAGGCCATCACGATCAAGGGACCTCTCACGGTTGAGCAGATCGATGAGGCCACCTTCGCGGTGGATGGCACTCCGGCCGACTGCGTCATCCTGGCTCTGGCGCATCTGCTTCCCACGAAGCCCACCGTGGTCTTGTCGGGAATCAACCGCGGCGCCAACCTCGGCGACGACGTCTACTACTCGGGCACGGTGGGAGGCGCGCGTGAAGCCGCCTTCTGGGGCATCCCGGCCGGTGCTTGCTCCCTGGTCACCCGCGGCAAGCCCCTCGACTTCACCGAAGCGGCCAAACACTCCCGGCGGCTGTGCGAGATTCTCCTGACCGCACCTCCCACTCCGGGTGTTCTCCTGAATCTGAACGTGCCCGACGGGCCCGGGTCGGACATTCTCGGGGTCAAGGTCACGCGGCAGGGGATGCGCGGCCACGCGTCGGGCGTATCCGTGACCAAGGACTCACGCGGCCGGTCCTTCTATTGGATCGCGGAGCCCTTCGACAAGTGGGATGCGGCGCAAGGCGACGACATGGCGGCGATTCGAGCGGGATACGTTTCCATCACGCCTCTCGGCAAGGACACCACTTCCCACCGAGACATGGACCCCATCGCCAGACTCCTGATGGGCAAGTAGGTCCGGGCGCCGGCGATCCCTGGCCATTTGGCTGGCTAAGATGAGCGCCACCATGACCCGCCCTCTAGTTTTGATCCTCTCGTGCGTCACCGCCTTCGCCGCCTGCGACCGCGCCCGGCAAATACCTCCCGCGTCGGCGCCTCCGGCGGCGCCCAGCCTGGCGTCCCTCAGCCCGGCCGACCTCGACGCCTTCGTCGCGGCCACGGTGGAGGCACAACACGCCATCGGCGTGACGGTGGGGGTGATGCAAAACGGCGAGGTGATCTTCGCCAAAGGCTACGGGCTCGCCAACACGGCTACGAACACCCCGGTGGACAGCGAGACGCTGTTCGCGGTGGGATCGGTCACCAAGCAGTTCACCTGTGCGGTGGCCCTGCAGCTCGAGCAGGAGGGCAGGCTCTCGTTCGACCATCCCATCGCGAAGTACGCACCCGCGCTGACCCGGGCCGCCGACATCCGCGTGCGCGACGTGGCGGGCATGATCTCCGGGTATCGCGACTACTATCCCCTCGATTTCGTCGACCGAAAGATGGCGGCGCCCCGGCCGAGTTCCGAGATCGTGGCGGACTTCGCCTCGCGCCCGCTCGACTTCGAGCCGCGCTCGCGCTACTCCTACAGCAACACCGGTTATCTCCTGCTCGGGCAGATCGCGGAAACCGTCGGCCACGAGCCCATGGGCCAGGCCCTGGAGCGCCGCCTGTTCAACCCGCTCGGCCTGCGCCATACGCGCTACGAGCCGACGCGCGGCGGCCCCGGGATGGCCGAGGGCTACACGCCGCTCGGGCTTGGCGCCGCCGAACCCGCTACTCCCGAAGGTGTCGGATGGATCGGGGCGGCCGGCGGGATCTGGTCCACCCCCTCGGATCTGCTTGCGTGGGATCTGGCGCTGCTTGACGGCAAAGTGCTGTCGAAAGACTCATTCGCCACCATGAGCACGCCGCGAAGGCTCACCGACGGCCGGACCAGCGGCTACGGGTGCGGACAGTCGATTCGCGATCGGGGGCCCGTTTTGGTGCTGGAGCACGGCGGCGCGGTGAGCGGGTTCGGCGCGAGGAACGCGCTCGTGCCGGCCTCGCGATCCGCGGAGGCGGTCATGGCCAACGCCGACTGGGCGGCCGGCGTGCTCGACACCATCGAGAGCGCGGTGCTGGCGAAACTCATGCCCGTAGCGGACGCCCCGACAGTAGAGGGTCCGGCCCCGCTCGAGGCCGCCCTCGATCTGCTCGCGCAGATACGCCGGGGCGAAGTGAACCGGGCCCTGCTCGGGGACGAATACAGCGCTTTTCTGACCCCGGCCCGCCTGGCCATCATGTCGAAGTCGCTTGTCGATGCCGGCGAGGTGACCGACGTGCGCCCCGGCGTGATCCGCGAGCGCGGGGGCATGGAGGTTTCGACGCTCACGTTCAAGGCAGGCCAGACGGCCGCCAGCACCCTCATGTACCGCACGCCTGACGGCAAAGTGCAGGAGTTCCTCTTCAGTCGGCGCTAGCCGCGGACATCTTTGTGCCGGACGCGCTCCGAGATCAGGTGACGGCACGGCGCCAGCGGCTGTTCGTGGCCATCGATGCCGGCCCCGCACTCGCCGCCGTCGTCGGTCGCGCCGTCACCCTGGTTCGTCCCCTGGCCGAACGAGCCGCGTGGGCGGGAAAGGGCCCGGCGCACGTGACCCTGGTGTTCCTGGGCAATGTGGAGGAGGATCGCGTGCCGGCCCTGTGCGCGGTACTGCGCGACACGGTTGGTCGGCACCGGGCCCTCACCCTGCGCGTGCATGGAGCCCGCGTGTTCGGCCGCCCGACCCATCCCAGCGCACTGGGGGCCGCGATCGAGGGCGATCGCGAACCGCTGGCCGCGCTGGTGGCGGATCTGCGTCGGGTCCTGGCTCCACTCGGCTTCAAGCCCGAAGACCGGGCCTTCCACCCCCACCTGACCCTGGCCCGTGCCCGCGGCGACCGCGGCGATCCCGGCCTGGCTCGATGTGTGGCCGCCCTCCGGGACCATGACTTCGGCGTGATCCACGCCAAGAAGATCACGCTGTATCGGAGCGACCTTCACCCGTCGGGCGCGCGGCATCACGTGGTTGAGCAGTGCACCCTCGGTCCGCGGTCATGAAGTCTTTGGGCGTGGACGGCGAGGGCGAGGGCGAGGGCGAGGGCGAGGGCGAGGGCGAGGGCGAGGGCGAGGGCGAGGGCGAGGGCGAGGGCGAGGGCGAGGGCGAGGGCGAGGGCGAGGGCGAGGGCGCGC
>JAQBHL010000154.1:0-8231 GCA_032127745.1 Acidobacteriota bacterium | reverse complement strand
GATCGGATCGACGAACCACAGGTGCGGCACTTTCTGTTCGGCGTAGACGCGACGCTTCTTCTTGTGATCGAACGCCTGGGTGGACGGCGAGAGAATCTCGCAGACCCAGTCGGGCGCGAGAGTGACTTGCCCTTGCGTCGGCGGAAGCGGCAAGCGGCTCTTGCGCCATCCGGCGACGTCAACGATCTGTCCGGTGACGTTCTCGGGCAGGCCAAGCAGATCCGCGTAGGTCGCGCTCTTCTTGAGGGGGGCCGAAGCCATTTCGATCCAGAAGACAGTGGAGTCGCGTCTCGTCGCAGCCCGCGGCGCCGCAGCCGAAACCTTGCTCAACGAGATCGACTGTCGCGCCGGACGCCCCACCTGCGTCTGGTCGTGCCATCGCGTAACCGCGAACTCATCTTTCTGGCAGACTCTCGGCCGTGGCTCAACCCGGTCGAAATGAACCTTGCCCTTGCGGCAGTGGGAGGAAGTACAAGGCGTGCTGCCTCGACAAGGAGGAGGCCGCTCGGCGTGCTTCGGGCTCCGCGTCGCGGCCTCCGCTGACGGGCCACCAGTCGGAACTCTTTGGCGAACTCGCGGACTTTGCCCACCGCGAGTTCGGCGCTTTCACAAAGAAGGGGCTCGAGCTGTTCCCGCGTCTTGACGACTTCAAGAATGAGAGTGGTGTTCCATTCCCCTTCGATGAGCGGCAGGAGGGGGAATGGCTGATCCGCATGTCCTACGGAATCCTCTTCGATTATCCAGTGTCGGAGAATGGCGAGGCGATCGCGGCCAGGTTCCTGCGGCGGAGGTCCGCTTCACTCCGGGACTCCGAGAGGGCCTGGCTTCAGCAGATGCTGCAAGCGCCGGTTACCCCATACGAGATTCTTGAGGTGCAGCGCGATGTCGGATTGAGGGCGAGAAATCTCTGGAGTGGCGAGGAGATGTTCATCAACGAGCGGCTCGCGACCCGCGACGTCAGCGTGTGGGACGTCCTGGCCGGACGCGTGATTCGCGACGGCGCGCGGCTGGTATTGGAGGGCGGCGCATACCTGTTCCCTCCTGAGCAGAAGCAGGTCCTGGAAGAGGCCATGGCGAAACATCGCCTCGAGATCGAGGCCACGACCGCGGGATCCTCGCGTGATCCGGCGTTCCTCATGCTCTTCTCCGCGGTGATTCACTCGATCTGGATCGACTACGCCCTCGACCGGATGGAAAGGCCCGCTCCCCGGGTGGTCACCTCCGAGGGCGACGACATCGAGTTCACCACGATCGTTTTCGAAGCCAGCAATGCGGCGGCGGTGGAAGCAGCGCTCGGCCAGCGCCCCGACTTTGCCGCCGAATCGCAGCAAGGCACGTTCAGCTGGATCGAGCCGATGGATGAAGGCAGCTTCCGAACGCTCGGTCGCGTGGTGATCCGAGGCGCCCGGCTTACCCTTGACACACAGTCGAAGCCGCGGGCGGATCGCGCCCGGGAGTTGCTCCTGTCGCTTGCGCCGGGGTCGCTCGTCGTCACCTCCACTCGGTCCATGAGCGCCGCCGTGGCGCTCGCTAAAGAGAAGAAGAGGAAGAAGCCGGCGAAGCCGGTTCGCTCCGCCAGTCCCGGCATTCCGCCCGCGGTCGCCGATCGACTCAGGCATGAGTTCATGGACCAGCACTATCGCAAGTGGATCGACATTCCTGTGCCGGCGCTCAACGGCGAGACGCCTCAAAACGCCTCCAGGACTTTGGCGGGCCGAACCGCTCTGGTGAACCTTCTGAAATCCGCGGAGAACATGGAGGGTAGGGCTTCACAGGAATTCCGCCGGCCCTACGACTTCGAGTGGATCTGGCGGGAACTGCGGTTGCCTCGGAGTTGATCCCAGGCGGGGCGATTGAAGACGGAACAATGCCGCGCTTATGTTGTCTCGCATGACTCCACAGACAAAGCGAACGAACGGCATGGCCGGATGGGCCATGGCTGGAGCGCTCCTGTTCGCCCCTCTCGCCGAAGCCGGCGACAAGGAGTCCGAACGACTGAACGAGAGCCGAGACGTGCTCGTCGAACTTGCGGGCATAAATGAAGGCGCGCCCCGCGGGGTGCTGGAAAAGGCGAAATGCATCATCGTGATCCCGGGGGTCAAGAAGGCCGCCATCGGCATCGGCGGGCGCTTCGGCTACGGAGCCGCGGTGTGCCGCACCGACAATGGCGAAGGCCCCTGGGGACCCCCGCTCATGATGTCGCTCAAGGGCGGCAGCGTCGGCTTTCAGATCGGCGGCCAGTCGTCCGACTTCGTTCTGCTCGTGATGAACCAGAAAGGCGTCGACAACCTTCTGAAGAGCAAGTTCACGCTTGGCGCCGACGCGTCGATCGCGGCCGGTCCGGTGGGGCGTAACGCCGAGGCGGGGACCGATCTGCGGATGCGCGCGGAGATCCTCAGCTACTCGCGGAGTCGTGGGGTCTTCGCCGGGATTTCACTCGAAGGTGCGTCTTTGCGCCAGGATACGAAAGCCAATCACGCGATCTATGGCAAACGCGTCGATCCGCGCACCATGCTCCTGAGGTCCTCTCAATCGATTCCCCCTGAGGCCAGGGGCCTCGTCGACGCGGTCGAGCGCCTCACCTCCGGCCGTGAGCCCGGTCAGTAGGGTCTTAAGCCGGTCGAACGGGCGACGTTTGTAGAAGGCACGCAGCCGGCCTGAGGTCCAGGCGGCGCTTGGACGGGAGTTATGGCCCTAGAATTCCGGCGTGCAGGCGAGCTTCGAAGGGCGGCTGGAGCGAGATTCTGAACCGCCTGCGCGGAACAAAGCTCACAGGATGCTCAAGCCGAACGACGCGCTCAATCTGGGTCCGGTGCGGCTGCGCTACATCGAGGACTGAGCGGGGACTGATCGTCTATTTCCCCCGGCGTCTAGGGCCTCGTACCGGGGTGGCGCTCAGAGGATCCTCCGGCCACGAGTGACGCGGGTACCGGGAGCGCAGTTCCCTTCTCACCTCCGGATAGGTGTTCGTCCAGAAACTGCGGAGGTCCTGGGTCACCTGCACCGGCCTTCGGGCGGGGGACAGAAGATGGAGGGTCACGGGGGTGCGGCCCTCGTTGACGGTGGGGGTGTCGAGCCAGCCGAAGATTTCCTGCAGGCGAACGGCGAGGACGGGCGAAGAGCCGTCCTCGAAGTACTGAAGTTCGATCTTTGATCCGGTAGGGGCCTCGATGCTGAGAGGGGCCCGGGTGTCGAGTTCGCGTTTCTGATTCCAGTCGAGGATGGCCGCGAGGGCTCCGGCCGCTTCGATGCGCAGGAGGTCCGCTCTCGAACGCGAGACGAGCAGGTCGGCCTGAAGCCACTCGCCGAGGGACGAGAGCAGCGCGCCGTCGGAAAGGTCCGGGAAGGCATCCGCGCGGCCCCAGGCTCGCACCGACAGGACACGCGACTGGAGAGCCCGGGCCGAATCCGAGAGGAGTTGGGAAAGCAATCCCTCGGATCGGATCGCGTCCGCCAGCAGTTCGATCCGGACCGGGTCGGGGACCGACGCCAGCGGCCTGGCCTCGAGGATGAGTTCGCCGATCCGCCGTTCCCGCCGGGCCAGGATCACGCCGCGCTCGCTGTCCCAGGCCACGACGTCACGGGTCGCGCACTCCAGTGTCCCGATGTCGAGGGGAGCGGCGAGAAAGATCCGGCCCTCCGAGTCGCGGGCATCGACGTGGGCCACGGCCAGCCATTCCTCATGGCTGAGCGGGTCGGCGGCGTCGAGCCGGGCGCCGCGGCCGGTGGCGAGGCGGTAGCGATCGAAAGAGCCCGGCCGGCGCTGGGCGATGCGCTCGGGATAGGCAAGGGCGACCAGTCGGCCGACATCCCCGGTCGTACCCTGGGCCGCGCCCGCCGCCAGCTTGAGCCGGGACCGGTGATCGCCCGCCAGCTCGCGCACGCGCGCGACGCCGCCTCCGCCCGGAGACTCTCGACCCCGGCCGCGCAGCGCCTCCACGCGCAGGGTCAGATCGGCGCCCGCATCGCGGGGGAGGAGGTCCCGCTCTTCCAGCAGCGCGGCGACGTCGGCGGCGAGACCGCCGAGGCCGAGGCGGCGACCTTCGATCAGCAGGTGGCCGATGCGCGGATGCACGCCGAGCTCGTGAATGGCGCGTCCATGGGTGGTGGCGGCATCCTCCGCGATGGCGCCGAGGTCGGTGAGGATGCGACGGGCCTCCGCCAGTGCGCCCCTCTGCGGCGGGGTGATCCAGGTCAGGGAAGAGTCGAGTTCGCCCCAGATGGCGAGATCCAGAGCGAGGGGCACCAGGTCCGCGTCCACGATCTCGGGCGCGCGGGAAGTGGTGAGCGAGGTCTGCGTCCGCTCGGTCCACAGCCGCCAGGCGACTCCCGGCCCCTCTCGACCGGCGCGGCCGGCGCGCTGATCCGCGTTGTCGCGGGCGATTCGAACCGTGTCGAGGCGGGCCAGGCCCAGGCCGGAGTCAAAGCGCGAGACGCGGGCGAGGCCACTGTCGATGACCACGCGCACGCCTTCGATGGTGAGGCTGGTCTCCGCGATGTTCGTGGACAGAACCACGCGGCGTCTCGGTCCCGGCTGGATCGCGGCCTGCTGCGCGCCGATGGTCAGGTCGCCGTGGAGCGGCCGGACGTCGAGGCCCTCGCCGGCCAGGTCCTGAAGGCTCGCGCCCACGCGTGAGATCTCCGACCTCCCGGGCAGGAAGGTCAGAATGTCGCCTTCTCTCACTCGCAGAGCGCGCCGGATCGCGGCCGTCACCGCGGGGACGGGGTCGCGTTCCGGATTCAGATCGTCCGGGGCGTAGGTGACCTCGACCGGAAAGGACCGGCCGGCGCTGGTCACGACCGGTGCGCCGCCCAGGGCGCGGGACAGGGCGGCCTCCTCCAGAGTTGCGCTCATGATCAGGATTCGCAGGTCGGGCCGGAACAGAGCCTGCACGCGGCGGGCGAGGGCAAGGCCCAGATCCGCGTGAATGGATCGTTCGTGGAATTCGTCAAAGATGAGCAGGCCGCAACCGCCGAGGTCGGGTTGGAAGAGCAGGGTACGGGTGAGGATGCCCTCGGTCACCACTTCGATTCGCGTGGCCGCGGACACCCGTGTCTCCCGGCGGATCCGGTATCCGACCGTCGCTCCGACCGTCTCCTTCAAAAGGCTGGACATTCGCGACGCCACCGTGCGGGCGGCGAGGCGTCTCGGCTCCAGCATCACGATTCTCGACCCGGCGAGCCACGGCTGGCCCAGCAGCTCCAACGGGACGAGCGTGCTCTTGCCCGCTCCCGGAGGCGCGGTCAGGATCACGATCCGCGCGCGACCAAGGGCCTCGCGCAGCGCGGGCAGAGCTTCGGCGACGGGAAGGGTGCTGCTCAAACCGCCGCCCTTCGACCGACGTCGTAGCCGTGATCGAGGGCGTCGAGGATGCGTCGACGGCCCAGGAGCCCGTGGTGAAGGTCGGCCTGGAAGGCGCAACGGCAGCAGGACCCGCCGGTGAGGGTCAGGCCCAGGCGGCCCGGGACGGCGCTCAACGCGGGACGGCCCTGGCCGCGAAATCGAGGAATTTCGCGCGCGTCTCGGGCCGGGGGATCGGGCAGGACTCGAGATGCCCGAAGACTCGATAGCGCCATCGCGCCACCATCCGGTAGATCGCATCGCGGAGGATCCGGGGAACGATTCTGAAGACGTTGACGGCGCGATAGATCCCGCCCGCGGAGGCGATCGCGAAGATAGCGGCATCACTTCGATCCAACCGCCGAGTGCCCGCCCGGTCGTAGTCAGGGACGACCAGGACGGTGGACAGCGCGTCCGCCTCATGGCCGTGCTGCTTGAGGATTTCCGTTCCCAGGGACCCCTGCAGGGCGGCGAAGCGGAGCTGGTCCTTACCGTCAATCCGGAGCAGAAACTGCACGAAATGATCGCACAGACCGCACACGCCGTCGTAGAGAACGAGGTGGGTCACAAGCACGAAGGTTAGCAAGACCGGAAGACTGGCCCGGTTGACGCCCTCAGGTCGTCCGCCTCTCCCGACCGCGGTTTACTTCAGCGAGGGGTCGAGGCCGAGGCCGTCCGCCACGACCAGGTAGCGACCGGCGGTTCCGCCCTGGTTCGGGTCGGGAATGAAGGTCAGGAAGAACACCCGACCGTTTCGGGACAGACCCTCCTCCGAAAGACGCAGGTCGCGCAACAGGTCCTTCGGATCCCCGGAGCGAGGCGTACGGTCGGGGCGCAGGGCCAGGAGTGCTTTCAAGGTGATCTCTCCCGGCTTCACTGCGAGATCCTTCGAAAGAGGCGCGAGGAACAGGCCGCGTCCGTCGATCCGGCGCCCGGGCGTCACCACCGAGGAGTCGCCCACTTCCACCACCCGGCTAAGGGTTCGAGCCGGCTGGGCGCAACCCGCCACCGTCTGATCGGAAGCAAGGACATCGAAGGCGAGATCGGCCTCGAACCACTTTCCGCTCCGCGGTTCGAGAATCGAGGCTCCGGTGATGGCCACGTCGGCAAAGGCGTCGGCCCGGTTGCGAAGGAGCCCGTCGTAGACGTCGGGGGAGACCTCGGCGAGGTCGTTCCGCGAAAGGCCCTCCAGGATCGAGAACAGGGCCACGAAATTGAGGCGGGTCAGCTCCGCAAAGCCACCACCCGCGGGAAAGGCGCCGCTCTCGATGAGGACCACCGGCGTACCCCAGGCCGTGATGTTGTCGCCGAAGGCTCGGGGGTTCCAGTCCTCGTCGTAGCGGGCGATCCCGCCGGGGATGAAAGGCGACACGGTCGAGACAATCCGGCTCGCCACCCGCTTGGCCCGCAGCCGGCCGGGAGTGATCGTGCCTGCAGCGTCGCCGGCCACGGCCAGGAGGGAGATGGATGAGAGGATGCCGCTGTCGCCCACGGTGACCCGACGGCTCTGATCATGGAGGTTGAAGCCCAGGATGGGCGAAAAACGGTCGCGGATCGACTTGAGGAGCCGGCCTTCCGGAGTGGTCAGCATCAGGGCGTCACGATTAATGTCGATTCCCTGCGCGTTGCGCCGTTGGTAGCCAAGGGCGCCGTCGGGATTCAGCATCGGGATCATCCTGAGGGTGAAGGCCTCCAGAATCCGGGCGATGCCTGGTTGCGACGGGTTGCGGGCCATGAAATCGGCAAGGTCGAGCAGCGCCGGAGTGGCCGAAGGTTCGTCGCCGTGCATCTGCGACCAGAGCAGGATCGACTGCGGGCCGTGCCCGATCGACAGCATGCGGATGTCCTTCCCGAGGAACGAGGCTCCGATGGTCTCGACCGATACCTCTTTCGGGTGGCTGGCCGCCAGGCGTGTGATCTCTCCCGCAAGCAGGTCGGGGGTCAGACAGGGAGCGGCGACGCGGACGAACGCGCGCGCCTCGTGCTCGCTCACCAGGGAGGATGGATCGTGGAGCGTCTCCTGGCCGGATGAGGGACCGGTGAGGGCGAGAAGAAGCCACGTCCCGGCCAGGCCCGCGAAGGGAAACATCCGGGTATTCTACGATCCTCAAAAAAAGGCAAGGAGCCCTCTCCCGCGGGGAAGGGCGGGGAAAAGGCCGGTGCCGCCCCTTCCGAGGCAGGTGAGGTGCGTTCGCTGGAGGCCGCAACTCTGGAGTGGGAGACCGATCGAATTCCCATCCGGATCCTTGGCATTTCAGCCGGGAGCCAACTATCGGGCGTCGAGCTTCATGAAGCTACAGGGAAGCGCCTTGCGGGAGAGCTACAACGACCCGCGAATCGCGCCCGTGCCCGGCAACAAGGGCCGATACTTCACCCTCATTGCCCGCCTTCAGTTCATGACCTGGAGGCAAGAGCCTGGCGCCTCGGGCCATCAGGGGCGTTTGAATCGTCGCCGAAGGGCTTCCACCTCTTCCCGGAAGTGGCAGCCGTGAAGATGATCGTTCACCAGTCCCATGGCCTGCATGAAGGCGTAGACCGTGGTCGGCCCCACGAAGGAGAAGCCTCGCCTCTTCAGCTCTTTCGAAAGCGTTCGCGATGCGTCGGTCTGGCTGAGCGTCTTCAACGCGGGCCAGTCCAGCCGACGGGGTCGATCCGCGGCCTTCGGCTCGTAGGACCAGTAGAAGCGGGCCAGGGAACCGAACTCCTCCTGAAGATCAAGAGCGCGTCCGGCGTTTTGTATGGTCGACTCGATCTTCCCGCGATGGCGAACGATTCCGGGGTCAGCGAGCAGGCGCCTTACGTCCCGGGCCTTGAATCGGGCCACCTTCGCGATCTCGAACCCGGCGAAGGCCGCACGAAAATTCTCCCGCTTGCGGAGGATGGTGAGCCA
>JAQBHL010000153.1:0-2541 GCA_032127745.1 Acidobacteriota bacterium | reverse complement strand
CTAACTGATTGAGGCTCCGCATGGACTTGATCGCATTGCGTTCGATCGCCACCGGCAGCGGGCAGAACCGGAAGACCATCTCCTCGGGTGATCGTTTCAACACCGACGACTACCCGGCCATCACGCAGGCCGAATGGACCTTGTGGCTGCATCGAGGGGTCGTCCGTCTTCCGCGCAACCGGGCGCGGGCTTCCGAGATCAACGATGCCCCTGTTCATTGACGCAGTTGGGCTACAGGACGCTCAGAAATATTTTGAGCAGGCACCGGCTCGTGCTCGACGAGCAGCCCACTACGCGATCAACGACACCGCACAACGGAGCGGTCTGAAGCTGGCACGCGAGGCGATGCTTGAGCAGGTTGCGTTCCCCAAGGGCTACCTCTATCCGCCACGGTTTCAGGTGAAGGAGCGGGCGACAGACACCAAGCTCCAAGCGACGATCGTAGGCCGGTACACCCCCACCCCGCTCGCCCGGTTCGCCGGGGCCGCTCGTACCCGGTTTGTAAAGCGCACAGGAGCGCACAGGAGGCGGGGAACAGGGGTGACGGTGCAGATACAGCCCGGCCACCCTACCACCCTCCGGCGGGCCTTCCTGCTCACCTTACGCAACGGCAACATTGGGCTCGGAGTCAGGCTTCGGCCGGGCGAAGTGCTGGCGCATTCGGTTGGAGCCAAGCTCATACCCAGCGGCCCCCTGAAGGGTGTGTACTTGTTGTACGGCCCTTCGGTAGACCAGGTGTTCCGCACTGTGGCCGTGGACATCTCTCCGCCGCTTCTCAGCGATCTGTATGCGGAGTTTCTGCGTCAGTTTGTCCGGCTGGAAAATGGCTGACTCCCGGCAGCTCGACATCCTGAAGCGCCTCACGGCGCATCTCGAAGGCATCAGCTTCGATAACGGGTACGAGTTCGATCTAGCTGGCAGGGTGTTCCGAGGGCGCATGGTGTATGGCGCCGATGATCCGGTTCCGATGCTGTCAATACTGGAGCACCTACAGCCCGACATCCAGCTATCGTTCGCCGGGCACAACAACATTGCGCGGCAAGAGACGTGGGTTCTCCTCGTCCAGGGGTGGGTAGAGAATCAGCCTGACAACCCTACCGACCTCGCGTATCAACTGAAAGCCTCGGTCGAGAAGCGGCTGAGCGAGTTGATCGTCATGGGGGTGGATGGCAATCCGGTGTTCCCGGATGTCTATCTGCTTGGAACCGAGCAGACCATAACCGGAATAGCCGTAGGGCCGGGCGTCGTGAGCGGGCCGCGGGAGATCTCCGCGATGGCTTTCTTTTACCTCCCGCTTGGGATAGGGTTGGCTATGGACATCAGCGATCCGTTTGTAGGAGTCTGAGGAATGGCAAACAATCTGGTCATCGGTCGCGGCAAACTGTACTTCGACCAATTCCTGACTGGCACAGAGACTAAGACCGGCGAACGGTATCTCGGCAACACGCCGGCCCTGTCGATGAGCAGTGCCTACCAGAACCTCGACCACTACGATTCGGACGCCGGAGTCCGGGTGAAGGACGACTCGGTACAGCTTCAGGTCGATCGCACTGGGACCTTCCAGTGCGACAACATCTCCCCGGAGAACGTGGCCCTGATGTTCGGGGCGACCGCCAACGTCACTGCGCAGGGTGCCGATACCGGACGGGCGGAGACATTCACGGTCCAGAAGGATCGGGTGTACCAGCTCGGCACCGACGACCCGCTGACCCCCCAGGGCGTCATCAATGTGACCAACGTGGTTGTGACCAACGCTTCCGGCCTGCACGCTTACGGGTATGTCACCGTCACTCAACCGACCGCTGCCGACACGTTCACGGTCAACGGGGCTGCGATGACTTTCCGCGCCTCCGCGCCAGCCATCCACGAGGTCCTGATCGGCGCGACGGCTCTCGATACCGCCCAGGCGATCAAGGCTGAGATTAACGCTTACCCGGCAATCTACGACGTGGAAGCCTCGGGTGATGCGGTCGTCATCAACCTCGTCGCAATTGCGAGCGGCACCGCTGGCAACTCGATAACCCTGGCCGAAGCGGTCACGGATGCTGGGTTCCTCCTCTCGGGCGCCACGCTGTCGGGCGGCTCGGCGAGCGGCGTCATCGCTCTGACCGGCAACTACACCCTTGATGCCGCCCGTGGCCGGGTGACGATCCTGGCAGCCCCGGCAGCCATCTCCAACGACGACGTGCTGGAGATCGACTACGATGTGGCGGTTGGCTCCCGCACGATTGTCGTGGACGAGGAGAATCAGGTCGAAGGTGCTCTTCGATTCCTCGCCGACAACCCCCGAGGGACAAACAAGGATTACTTCTGGCCGCGCGTCAAGCTGTCGCCGTCAGGGGAGTTTGCGTTGAAGGGCGAGGCATGGCAGACCATGACCTTCAACATGGAAGTCCTTCAATCCTCCGTGGCGGCCACCAAGCGGGTCTACGTCACCGAGGTCTAGCCTCGGCCGGGGCGTGTCCTGGCTTTCCGCCTCGGCTTTGAGGGACGGCGGCGGGTTGGTTGGGGTGCCTGACGGGCCGCTAGCGACCCCGCACT
>JAQBHL010000152.1:0-4715 GCA_032127745.1 Acidobacteriota bacterium | reverse complement strand
TCCCCGATCGTGCCGGATTTCTTGATCGTCCTTTCCATGATCGGCACGTCGAACTTGCGCGACGCCGGCGGGATCGAGAAGGCCGGCGAGGTGTAACGATCACTCCCGAGATGGAACGCCCGCGCGTTCGTTCCGGCGATGATGACGTGCCCAGCGAGCTCCACGCCTATGCTTGGGTCGAGGAGCTGGCCCAGGGTATCGGTCAGGTTTCTGTCGGCAGCACTGGGTTCCGCGATGCCGGACGGATGGTTGTGAGCGAGCCAGACCTTCTTGGCGCCCTCGGTCTGATAGACGGCCTTGGCGACGACCTCCGGATAGACCGAGGTCTGACTCAGCGCGCCGGCGAAGAGATCCAGCGCGGCGAGCGGCTTGTCGTTCTCGTCGAGGATCAGCGCCTGGAACCGCTCTCGAGGATCCTTGCGGATCGCTGCGAAGGCGTGAGCGACTTTTTCAGGCGAGTCGAGCCGATCGAATCCGACGCGCAGCGTGCCGCGCTGTTTCGGGACTACCTGGACGGCGGTGATTTCTTCCGCGCCAGTCCCCGATATGGGGGCCGTCTCGAGAACGTCGCGTTTCGCAGCCTTCTTCTTTGTTTCCCGAGCCTCAACCCTTCCTTCTGGAGGGGATACCTCATAGGCTACTTGGGCTTGGGCTGCGGGCTGGGCGAGGACGGTTTCGGCAGCGACCGATGGCTGGTAGTCACGAGCCAGTTTTTCAGCGTAGCGTACTCTGCCTCGGTCGCGGAGCGAGGCAAGAAACGATTCACCACTTTTTTGCTGGGCCCAGTCATTTTCATTTCTCTGTAACTCTACGTTGATATGATACACGTCCCCGATCTGGATTCCCAGTTCGGTGGCGGCCTGGTTCAGGGCGGCGTAGATGGCCTCGATCTGTTCCTTCCCCCACTTTCCGGCGAAGTTCAGGAACCGGACCCCCTTCTCGGTCTCCTGGAAGCCGGGGGTAAGATCGGCCATTCCTGGAATATTGATGAGTTTCTCGAAGAATTCGACCCGCCGCCCGCCAAAGTCCGCAATGACGTCGATCGCCATATTGTCCCCGCTCAAAAACCCGCGGGTGCCGATGACCGATTTCTGCTGGAAGGCATAGCCCAGGGCGTCCATGAAGTCCCTGACGGCTTCCGGACTCGCCAGAGCATCGATCTGGAGGGCGGCTTCCGTCTCCAGGAGGTAGGCCCCGACACCGTATTCGGCGCCGACGATCTTGACCCCCACCATCTCTGCGACCTTGGCGACCCTCGCCCTGGCCTCCTCCTCGGAGAACGCCGCGGTGCGGGGTGCGCCGGGGGCGGTGTTGAGACCAAGCGAGATCCGGCGGACGTTATTCGCGATCATGTCGCTCACGAACTCGGGATCCGCTCCCATGGCCTTCTGCATGGCAACCCAACCCACGGCCTGGACTTCCCGGCCGGTCCAGCCGCCCCCGCCGAACTTGGCCGCGTTCAGTTTCGCGGCCAGATCGTTGTAGAACTTCGACCCATACTCGTACTGGGTTTCGGAGAGGGTGCCGGAGTCCTTCTTGAGGGCGTTAGCAGCCTCGTCGCCGAACCGCTTCCGGACGTACTTCAGGACTCTTTCGTCGACCCTCCCAACGTCTCGAGCCGCCCAGACGTCGATCACCGCCGGCTGTCCGCCGCGGGGATCCCTGCCCATGACCGAGCGGGTCGTCAGTCCGAGCTCGGAGTCAACGAAGTCCAGAAGTTTCGCCCCGATCCCGCTGGTCGGCTCCTGACCGCTCAGGACGCGCACCAGGTTGTCGTGGTTGAGGCCGGCGCGCATCGGGCCCGGTTCTCCGCGGACAACGTCCGCCGCCCTCAGGAGGCTCAGAAAGCCTGACGAGGGGCTCGCATTCATCTGCGATAGCAACCAGGCTATGGCATACCGGGGGGCGTCCTCCCCGAACAATTTCTCAAATTCGGTGTGCAGTTGCCCGTACCACCCCCTGGCTTCCGTAAGTTCGTCGGGCGTCAGCACGCTGTCCACCCGCTCGGTCCAGTCCTTGGTCGTCAGCCGGCCGACGACGAACTTTCCGGCCTTGTCCTTCAGGACCGTGCGCTTGTTCACTGGAGCTCCGACGTCCCCCTCCCGGGCGAGTCCACGGTCCAGGCGCTCCGCTGCGGCGATTTCGCTGACCGGGAAGGGGGATTCCCCGCTGGTCAGGTCGGGTTGCAGGACGACCCGCTCCTTGAGCCCCTTCGTCAGTTGGCCCTTAAATTGCAGTTGCTGCATGACCGTCTCGCCGGTTTCCTCGGCCTTGGCGATGGCTTCGTTGACGACCCGCAGGCCGTACTTCTCGAACATCTGCGCCGGATCCTGCCCGGCGCGCTGCCCCATGGTCTGGAAGAAAGCGCCCATCTGGTCGGCGTAGAGGCCCGCTGTTTTCTTTTCGACGCCGGCGCCCTCGAGCAGCGATGTGACGGTGGTCTTGAGCTCGTTGACCTGCCCCTCGGCCTCCTTCGCCGCGCGCTCCGCCTCCTTCATAAACTGCTCGGACTCGCGCCCGTTCATCGCGTCCGGGGCCGTACGCAGCTCGGCAGCGAAGAACTGGTTGTGCTCGGTCGGCGCGATCTTCGTCGCGTAGGTCGACATGGGGAGCGACATCATCCCCTCTGACGCGTTTGCGCGGTCGTACTCGGAGGTGCTTCCCCAGACCTCCTTGGCGATCGCCCGGGGATCCTGATCCTGGCTCTGCCAGTAGACGTTCCACGAGTCGACGTCGATGTGGGCGTTCTCGATCGGGCCATCCTTCGTCGCGCGGTCGACCACTTCCTGAAGCTTCGACGGGAGCCGCTGGTAGGTCTTGGAGTTCTGCACCCCCTCGCCCAGCGCGGTGTACAAGTCTTGCGCCCTTTGCGCGCGCCGTGCTTGATAAACATTCACGCCGAGGTTTATCGACGGGCCCGGCAGGGCGACGAACAGCATTCCTTGCGCGGTTCTCGTGACGACATCCACAAGACGGGCTGCGGTCTCTTCGCGAACCGACTTGTCCTTCGTGAAAAGTTTCCAGTCCCCCTCGCTAGACATTTTCGCGGCTTCTGCCGCAGCTACGTTTGTCACCTCTTGAAGAAACTCGGTGGTAATTTCTGCAGCGTATGCCGCCGCGTAATCTTTTCCGAACTGCCTCATGGCGCCGGACACGCTCTTGCGAAGCAAGATTTGTTTTAACTCTGTAGAGACGATCGTCTTCAGCGCGTTTTTGAACGGCGCAGCAAGAAAAGCAAAACTAACCATCTCGAGTCCGGCGTTGATTATCCCGACGGTCAAAGCAGCGCCGCGCTTTGTCGTCTCATCAAGCGGCTTCCCGTCGCGATCCCGCATCTTGTCCAATTCGAGGTATGCATGACCACCCTCAACGCGGAACACGTCAGCCGCCAGGGCGGCAACAAACCCCGTCTTGAAACCTATGGCCCCGCCAGCGGTGGCGGTCAGGGGAGCTGCTGGGCCACCAATCGCGCCGGCCATTGCCCCGCCAGCCCCAGTAGCAACGCCGACTTTCCCGGCGAGGGACAAGGACTCTTTCATCTGCCCGATGATGATGGCGTTCTCGAGCAAGATCTTGGAAAATCCTCCCCCCCGCGGCTTGTTCTCGATCTCCTTTTCCAGGTCGGAGATCTGCAACCATTCTTGTGCGGTCAACTTTCTAAACAAAGCCCCGGACGAGATCCGGCCCTGTATTTGCTGGGCGGATCCAATACCAACGCCGCGCTTCAGGGCGACCCACATTGCCTCTAAGTTACCGAGGGTGTCTAAGTCATCAGACGAAACTGCGACGTTCTCTGGCGACTCCTGCAACCAGTCCGCGGTTATCGGCGAGCGATCCCGCAGTGCGTCCAGGTCAATGCTAGTGCGGCGATCCTCTGACTCGACGGTTTCGAGGTTCCTGTCTACAAGATCGGTGGACAGTCCCGTTCGCTCACTCAACTGGAGAACTTTAGCCGTGCGATCAGGGTTCATCTTCAACCCCTGATCGACGCTCAAGGAAAGGCGGCTTTCGCTCTCTCCCTCGCCGAAAATGCTGAACTTCTCCTCCGTCCCGGGACTCGGGCCCCGGAGAAGGTGCGCGCCAATCGGTGGCGCCTGCGGATTATCTTCCAGGGGCTCGGCCATCTCTATTCGCCAACCCCAAGAATGATGCGCCCGACCTCTTGATCAGAAGCGCCAAGCCTTCTGGCTGCTTCGGCTTTCGTGATCCTTTCGCTCAATTGCTTTGCGAGAGCAACGTCACTCAATTTTTTCGGGTTCCCGCCGTATGTCTTGTAGTAGGAAACGTAGCTAGCGATGGTCTTCTGCCCGATCTGATCAATCGGAATGATGTAATCGCGGGACTTCTTCTGTTCTTCCGTCAAAGAAGCAACAGGAACTTTCACGTCGTCCCACGGCCACATCTTGTCTACAAACACGCTCTTGATGAGGAGTCTGTCCATGATCTGAGATTGCTCTGCGGACGTCGCCGGGCGTTTGCCCTGCAGATCGACCGCTTCGTACCTCTCCACCGCTTCCGTCGCCTTCCTAATAAAAGCGTTGGCCTTTGTGGCGTCGTCCCCTTTGGGCGGACCATCTCCGGAGATGACTTTGTGCTGCCTCAAAGTGCTGAGTATGTTCTGATTGAATGTCGTGGTCGCGGAGTGCTTCGGCGCCGGGGCTCCTTTCGCCACCGCATCCCGAGACCCGACCCACAGCGCACTAGCTCTGTCAAAG
>JAQBHL010000151.1:0-5073 GCA_032127745.1 Acidobacteriota bacterium | reverse complement strand
ATGAGTCGCGTGGTCTTCGCCTGCGTGCACAACGCCGGCCGCTCGCAGATGGCGGCCGCCTGGTTCAATGAGATCGCCGATTCCGCCCAGGCGCACGCGGTCTCCGCGGGCACCCAGCCCGCGGAGCACGTCCACCCGGTGGTGGTTGAAGCCATGAAGGAGAAGGGTATCGACCTCTCCGCCGCCAAGCCTCGCAAACTCACCCACGAACTTGCCGCGGGCGCCGCTTTCCTCGTGACCATGGGCTGCGGAGAGAACTGCCCCTATGTCCCGGGCGTTCCCATCCTGGATTGGCCCCTGCGTGATCCCAAGGGTCAGGGCCTGGAGTCGGTGCGGATGATTCGAGACGAAATCGAGTCGCGGGTCCGCGCCTTCGTCAAACGCAACGACTGGGAATAGGCGCTCGATCAGGGCTTCGTGTGGCGCGAGCGAAGCACCACGGCGAGGGGGTGCCGCGGCCACGACCCTGGCGACGATTGACCAGCGCCTTCAGGCCGCTCCTTTGCGAAGATGCGACCGTCGCGACCGGTGACCCCATTTCGAAGGGCCCGGAACTGGCAAGGGTTACTTCCGCTTGGGGACGTTCAGCTCGGTCAGCTTCGTGACGATGTCCGGGCCGGACGACTGAGGCTTCACCGCTCTGTCGATGAAGGCAATGTTGCCCGCGGGGTCGATGTAGAAGGTGTGCCGCCGGGCGAACTGGCGATCGGCGGGGGCGTCGGGGGGAATGACCCCATAGGCGAAGGCGACCTTCTTGTCCGGGTTAGCGAACATCGGAAAGTCGGCTTTCTCCTTTTCGGCGAACGCCTTGTTATCGGCCAGCGAATCGACGCTGATCATGAAGTACGCGGTGTCGAACTGTCGGATGAGGCTCCCGCTCTCACGGAGCGAGTTGCATTCGGCGGTTCAACCACCGGTGAACGCCTTCGGGAACCATCCCAGCACGACCCAGTGGCCCCGCAGGTCCTGGCTGAGCGAATAGGTCTTGCCGTCGGTGGCTTCCAGGGTGAAGTCAGGGGCCGGATCTCCGACCTTGAGCTCCTGGGCGTGGGCGGGACGGGCCAGCAGCCCGCCCGCAATCAGTGCGAGCGACAGCAATCGGAACACCTGTCTCATAGACCCCTCCAAAACCACATCATAGGCGCGAAACGCAACCACATTCGCATCCTGTATCGGACCGATGCGCGGGTTACAGTTTCGCGCCGCGCAAGCGAAGCGCGTTGCCTATTACCGAGACCGAACTGAGACTCATGGCCGCGGCCGCGATCATCGGAGAGAGAAGCAAGCCGAAGAACGGGTACAGAACTCCTGCGGCCAGAGGCACGCCGAGAGAGTTGTAGACGAACGCGAAGAACAGGTTCTGCCGGATGTTTTGCATGGTGGCGTGAGACAGGTTTCTTGCCCGTGCGATGCCAAGCAGATCGCTCTTCACCAGCGTGATCCCGGAGCTCTGGATGGCGACGTCAGTGCCAGTCCCCATCGCGATGCCGACCTGGGCCTGAGCCAGTGCCGGCGCGTCGTTGATACCGTCGCCCGCCATGGCCACCGTTCTTCCTTCCGCCTGGAGCTTCTTGACCACGTCCGCTTTGTGCGCGGGCAGGACCTCCGCCATGACATCTTCATCACTGAAGCCGAGCGTGCGGGCTACGGCGGAAGCAGTGGCGCGACTGTCGCCGGTGAGCATCACCACTCGGAGGCCCGCCTGCCGCAGCTGATTCAACGCTTCCTTCGTGGAGCCTTTGACCGCATCGGCTGCGCCAATCAGACCGGCGGCCTTGCCGTCGATGGCCAGGAACATGACGGTCTGGGCTTCAGATCGCAGGCTCTCCGCCCGCTCAGTGAGACCGCCCATGTCCACGCCGAGATCGGTCAGAAGGGCCGCGTTGCCGAGAGCCACCCTGCGTCCCTCGATGACGCCCTGAACACCCTTGCCCGTGATCGACTCGAAGGTCTCGGCGGAGACGAGGCTCAGCTTCCGGGCCTCCGCACCGGCCACGATCGCCGCGGCCAGAGGATGCTCGCTCCCGCGTTCGAGGCTGGCGGCCAGACGCAGGATGTCATCTTCGTTGACTCCGGTCGCCGCGACCACTCCCGCGAGTGTCGGCTTTCCCTCGGTCAGCGTTCCCGTCTTGTCCACCACCAGGGTGTCGACCGTCTCCATGGCTTCGAGCGCGGCCGCGTCCTTGATGAGGACACCGGCGCCGGCGCCCCGACCCACCCCGACCATGATCGACATGGGGGTGGCGAGTCCGAGGGCGCAGGGGCAGGCGATGATGAGAACGGCCACCGCGTTCACCAGGGCGTGAGCGAGCCTGGGCTCGGGACCAAAGAGCGCCCAGGCCAGGAAGGTCAGGACGGAAATGGCGATGACGCCGGGGACGAACCATCCCGCCACCTTGTCCGCGAGTCCCTGGATCGGAGCGCGGCTTCGCTGCGCGTCGCTGACCATCTTCACGATCTGGGCGAGCAGGGTGTCGTTGCCGACGCGCTCCGCCTGTATGACCAGGCCGCCGGTGCCATTGATGGTGGCCCCGGTGACCGGGTCGCCGGTCTTCTTTTCCACCGGCATGGGTTCGCCGCTGATCATCGACTCGTCGACCGAGCTCGAACCTTCGAGCACCTTGCCATCCACCGGGACCTTCTCGCCTGGCCGCACCCGAAGACGATCCCCAACCACCACCTGCTCGAGGGGCACGTCGGCCTCGGTTCCATCCTTGGCGATCCGGCGCGCGGTCTTGGGGGCCAGTCCGAGCAGGGCGCGAATGGCGCTGCCGGTTCGGCTGCGCGCCCGCAACTCCAGAACCTGGCCAAGCAATACGAGCACGGTGATGACGGCAGCCGCCTCGAAGTAGCGATCCACCTGTCCGTCGTGAGACCGGAATGAGTCGGGGAACGCGGACGGGAACAAGGTCGCCGCCACGCTGAACGTATAGGCGGCGCCCGATCCGATGCCGATGAGGGTGAACATGTTGAGGCTTCGATTCATGAACGAGGCCCACATCCGTTGGAAGAAGGGCCTTCCCGCCCATAGCACCACCGGTGTAGCGAGCGCCATCTCCAGCCACCCTTGCGTCCCGGCTCCCATCAGGTTCCGGAGCGGGTTCTTGGGGATCATGTCGGCCATGGCCATGACGAAGACCGGAATGGTCAAGACCAGGCCGACCCAAAACCGGTGCGTCATGTCGACGAGTTCGGGATTCGCCGGCTCGTCCAGAGTGATGGTGCGCGGCTCGAGGGCCATCCCGCAGATCGGACAGCTTCCCGGCTCCGACTGAATAACCTCGGGATGCATGGGACAGACGTAGTCCGTCTTCGTCGCCGGAGGCGCCATCACCTCCGGTTCGAGGGCCATGCCGCACTTGGGGCAGGGGCTTGGCTTGTCGGAGCGGACTTCGGGATCCATGGGGCAGACGTAGGCGGCGGAGGCCGAGGCTGGAGCGGTGGGCGCCGGCATGCCCTCCGGCTTCGGCGCGACCTTCCCGTCCCCGGGCAGATAGCGATCCGGATCGGCGGTGAACTTGGCCAGGCACCCTTTGCAGCAGAAGTACACGGTTTGGCCACGGTGCTGGGTGAAACCCGCCGGGGTCGTCGGGTCGACCTTCATGCCGCACACGGGGTCGGTGGCCTGCTCGGGCTCCGTCGCCATGGTGAGCGACTTCGCCTTCGACTTCAGGTATCGGTCCGGCTCAGCCTCGAACTTCGCCTGGCACCCCTTGCTGCAGAAATGGACAACCCGCCCCTGCTGTCGGACCGATCCCGCCGCTTTGGCGGGGTCGATCTTCATACCGCAGACCGGATCGGTCACCTGGGGCTTGTCCCCCGGAGGCTCGGATTCTGGGTGCGCGTGCTGATGATTCACTGGTTTTGCTCTCCTTGACTCCTACAGACGCACGACCGACGGAATCCTTGCCGTTGATTCTCAGGATTCCGAGAGCGGAGCCACCAATGATGACACCTCACCACCCACACGAACCACATGAAGCCCAGGGGGCGGGCGCACCGGCACCGAGTTATGCAGCGTACTTCAACTAGCCGGTCGTGAACGGAAAGGCCATGCCGTAACTGCCGTTCGTTCCCCGCCAGTTCCCGCCCATCATTCCCCAGGGGCTCGTGTCGTGAAACGATCCCATCATGCCTCCCTCGATCCACTGTCCACCCATGGTCCCGCGATACTGGTCCATGTCGATGGGGTGGTCGTCAAAATCCATCATGCCTCCGCCGATGTGCAGGGTGTAGGCGAGGTGGGCCCTGAGCGGCGTTCCGGGCACGCAGGTAAGGATCGTTCGGTCCGAAGAGAACTCGCAATGCATCGGCACCGCGGGCCCGTCGAGCCCGCCCTGGTGGAGGTCCACGAAGGGCTCCATGCCCGCCGCCATGCGCGCCGAGAAGCGCAGCATGATGGCTGCGGAGGTGGAGACACCCGTGGCTCCGCCGGCGGGTGTCACCGAGAGCAGCATGGTCCCGCTCTTCGCCGAAGGGGAAGGGCCGTCCATCATGTCGCCATGGCTGCCACATCCGGCCGCGATCATGGACAGAAATACAGTCGCCGCCCATGCCACTCCCAGCATCGAGAATCGTTTCACTAGAGTCTCCTCAACGAAGTCAAACAGTCGCTACCCTACCGCCAGCACAGCCCGTGCCAGGCGGCGTCTCGCCCGCCTCCCGTGGCCGATTCGATCGCCATGGACCAGGTCGGGCCCGCCAAATTTGTGCGATCCACGCGCCTTCCGCAAGGTCTGCGCACCGAGATTAGCCCGCCCGCCACATCAGTCTCCAATCTCCGCCTCTTCCCTATCCGTTGTTCGCCGCTGTGGGAACAGAGGCGTGCGTCGAAGGGAGATGGACCGCCAGATAAAGTAGACGGCCGGGTACACCAGCAACTCGCCGATGAACGAGGTCAGCACACCGCCGACCATGGGGGCGGCGATCCGGCGCATGACGTCGGCGCCGGTGCCGGTGGCCCAGAGAATGGGCAACAGGGAGATGAAGGTGGTGGCTACGGTCATCGCCTTGGGCCGGATCCGCTGGACGGCGCCGAGGTCCACAGCCTCGGCGAGATCCCTCCAGGTGATC
>JAQBHL010000150.1:0-3740 GCA_032127745.1 Acidobacteriota bacterium | reverse complement strand
CGACTCGTAGACACTCGCTTTATCCGTCCATAAACGGAACGGCGATTCTCTCGGCTTCGGCTGGGGGGATCGCTTTTTTTTCGTCTTGAGAGGTGTTCGGTTGGCGAACATTCAGAAAGTCCTGGGCCGACATCGGTGGGTCGAAGGCACCCGCGAAGATCGCTTTCGCGGCAAGATGGAAGACGTGTTGAAATGTTCGAACTGCGCCAGGATTCATGTGCAGACCCATGGCGATCCCCCCGTGACCGGCTGTTTCAGTGACATCGATCTCACCCGTCTCGGTCCTTCTGCTCAAAAAGATCAACTCGAACGCGATATGCGCGGAGGCTTGTACCGCTGATGGCTGGACAAGGCATCTCAGACGCCGAACTCTACGCGCAGCTCGACGACATGCGTGAGATGCCGGAGGACGACCGCACGGCGGAGTTCGACGACGCGACCTCGGAGTTGTCTGACGGGCATCTGGTGGAGTACGTCGAGGAGTGCGTGAAACACACGGAACGCACCGAAGACGACCGGATGAAACTCGACGAGCAGCTCTGGGACGCCCATGAGAATACCCAGCGCGAGATGCGGCAAAAAGAGGATTGGCAAGCGAAGATTACGACGAACGAACCGTTTCAGACGGTGATTCAAGCCAAGATGCTCGTCCGGAAGGCCGTCGTGGACCGCCCCGAATGGTTCTCCATGACGACGCAGCACAAAGACAACCCCTTCATGGTGGCGAAAGCAAAGTTCTGGGAGGACGGCACGCGCTGGTGGGCCCGACGCGCCAAGCTCACGCAGCTCTTTCCCGATATGACCGAGATGGCCTTTGCCGTAGGGCAGAGTCTCGCCGCGAAAGCCGTGTGGTCGGCCGATGCCGACGGACAGGAATCGCTGCGCATGACGCGCATTGAACCCTGGAAGCTCAAGCGCGATCCGGATGCGATGGCTCGCGATCCCCAAAGCGGCTTGTACTGCATCCATCAGGATTGGATCGACTACCACGTTCTCCTCGAAGGCGAGAAGGCCGGGCACTATATCAACGTCCGGGACTGTCTCCACGACAAGGCTGATGAGGGCACGCTCGATCGTCGGCGCGAACGCCAGAAGCGCGGCCTCGTCGATTATTCTCATAAATTTCGGCCCCAGGTGTTCGTCCGGGAGTTCTGGGGCGGGGTGCTCGATCACAACGGCGAGCTCGTCTATCCGAGTGTACGGTTTACCGTCGCGAACCATACCGTCATTGCCCGCCCCGTCGAAACGAACTTCCCGCGGATTCGCTGGCCCATCCATCAGTTCTCCTCCCTCCCGCACATGCGGAACTTCCACGGCTACTCGCTCATCGAGGGCATGCTCAAGATGTGGAAGTTTCGGAACAACATTCTCTCCATGACCGCCGACCGGCTGAGTTTCGTGCTGAACGGCGCCTATGAAGTCGATGAAGGGAAGCTGATCAATCCCGCCGATAAAGAGCTCTATCCCGGCTGTGTCAAGGCGAGGAAGTTCAACAGTCAGGGCTCGGCCTATACCCCGATCAAGATGGACACGGACTTTCTCCCGGTCGTGGAACAGATGATGGCCTTGACCGGCAATTTGTTCCAGAACGGCGTCTTTGTGACGGAGCTCTTGAAGGGCGAGACGGGCGAGCGGAGCGCGATCACGAAGGGGGAAGTCGAAATCAAAACCCAGCAGGCGATGGGGGTCTTCGAAGGGATCGGGCACGACGTCGAATACGGGGCCGAGCAGATGATCGAGATGATTCAAGACGTGCTCACGGCCTATTGGGATCCCCTCGATACGCCGGGCTATCTGGAAGTGTTAGGGCAGAAGCATGCGCGCATCATCGAGCAGATTGCGATGTTCTCGCCGGAGGACCGCATCAAGGTCGTGAAGATGGACACCGACGTGGAGGTCCGCGGGGTCTCGCTCCTCTTCCAAAAAGCCGAAATGGTCGATCATCTCATCAACATGGTGAAGCTCACCGACAGTCCGCGGTTTGCGAACTACGCGAAAGACGATGTGATGATCCGCAAGGTGGCGGACGCGCTCGATTCGACCGAGGTGATTAAGACCGATGACGAGCTGATGGCCGAGCTGCAACAGGTCCAGGCCCAGATGACGAATAACCCGGTGGTGAACGGGCCGGCGCCGGTCGGTCCCGCGACCAACGGACAGAATCCTCATACCGGGGTGGGTGGGGGACTCGCGGACAAAGCACTCGCGGCGGCAGGGGTGACAGCGGAACAAGGAGCGACGGCATGATGGAGCTGCAAGAGAAACGCGACGGGCTTGAGTTGGCCGTCTTGTTCAAGAGCGACGCACAGGCGATCGGCCGTGAGGCGATTCTCCGAGCGTTCGAACGGACCTTGGCCGATTATGTGGCCGAACTCCTCTCGCCCGGACTCGACGATGCGAGCGTACTGCATGTGCGCGCGAAGGCGCTGGGCGTCCTCGACGTGCTCACGAAGATGGGCGGTGATATTACGCAGGCGATGGAGAAGGCCCCGGTCAAACGCTCGGTGTCCAGGGCGGTCAATCAATCACTCGGAACCATGAGTTGAAAGGAGTGCGCCATGATGAAGTCGTCTGAGGGGATGCCGATGAAGATGGGCAGCGGCAACGGAGGCATGAAGGGTCCGATGCACACGAACGGGGGCAAGGCGCCGGGGACCAAGCGGATTTCGAAGCATCCCGTGAAGTCGCTCACGAGCCGGAAGTCGCAGCAGATGAACGGAGGCTGTTAGTTCACTACATCATCCGTGTGAATGCTGCCTGGTGCAGCCGCTTCCACGGTCTATAAGGAACGCGACGCATGTTGAAGACACTACTCACCATAGGGTCGGCCGCTGAATCGGACTGGATTCATGCCACCCGTCTAGCCATCGTGGGGAATGATTCGCAAGGCGGCGGATCCGCTACCGACGTGGACGAGGAGCTTGAGACCGATGAGGAACGCGCCCTGCGTGAGCAGGCCGAGGCGGACGCCGGCCTCGACGAGGATGAGGACACCCGTTCGCGTCGCACGACGCGGCAGGATAAGGCCTACGACGATCTGAAGTCCGATCGGGACCGCTTGCGGAACGACCTGGAGAAGCAACAGCGCGAGACCCAGGAGATGCGAGAGCGCGTGGCGAAGATCGAAGGCGAGACGTCGACACGGGCCGAGACGAACGCCCGCGCCAATACGGCGATGGAGCGCGCCCAAGAACGGGCGCGAAAGACAGCGGACTCGATTGCGAAGATCGATCCGAACGATCCCGACCGGACGGTGAAGATTTACACCGAAGTCTACCGGCCCTTCTATGAAGAGCTGCCGCAAGAGGCGGAAGCCATCAGCAAGCGCACCGCCCGCGAGACGTTCCAGCAGGAGCGGCGTCTCGATAAGGACCAGACGGAGGCCAAGCGGGTCACACTGGAGGCGCTCGACAAGGCGGGACTCGATCCCGAGGACTATGAACTCGTCGAAGCCCTGGCGATTGCGAAAGGGGCGACGGATCCCGACTGGTTTAAGCGGGTGAAAGATGAGGACCAAATCCCGACGTTGGTAGGGATGGTCAAGGAACGGATCGTCAAAACGACACGTCAAAGCTCGGATTTTCAGGACGAGAAACGCGCCCATCGCAAACCGATGGACGGCGTGATTGAACGAGGGACACAGACGCGGCGCCGGGTGCGGGACGACGAGGACGATGCGGGCTCCAAGCCGGGGCCGGGATCGATCTTGGCGGACATGGCACGGGCGAAAGCGGCGAAAA
>JAQBHL010000149.1:0-3271 GCA_032127745.1 Acidobacteriota bacterium | reverse complement strand
GTCCCAGAGCAGGGCCGCGGTCTCCTTGATGCGCTCTTCCTTTCTCGGATCGCGACCCAAGAGGCCCTTCCAGACCGCGATCGCCATTTCCGGCCGTCCCGTCTCTTCATACAACTCACCCAGTTCGGTGATGAAAGGATGCGGGTCGAGCAGAGCGGGAACGGCGCGATCCACCACCGCCTTGGCGGGCGCTTCATGCGACAGGTCGAGCCCGGCGAGTGACCGATGGATCTGCAGGGCGTCGTGGGCGATCTTCTCGTCGCCCGGGTAGGCGGCGGCCCGGCGGGAGGTCGCGTCCGCGGCCTTTTCGAAAAGGGACAACCGCGCATAACCCTCGGCGAGGACGAGATCATCCACCGGGGTTCGCTCGGCGGCGCGATCGAGGGCCGCGAGCTTCGCTTCCAGCTCGTCCTTCCTCATGAGATCGGCGAAGTACGTTTCGCGTACGCCCGGGTCGGCCGCGAAGATGGCCCAGCGCCGTTCGGCCAGGAGCGAGTCATCAACCACCGCGGATTGCTTTGGATCGGTGGTGCGGGCCGCCCTCCTACCCCACGCCGAGGCGCGGATGAGCCGGCGTTCCGCGGCGTGCAGGACAGTTGGACTGTGGGGAAAGCGCTCGAGCGCTTTCAGCACCACCCAGTCGCCCCAGGGCACCAGCCTCACCCGAGTGCCCACCCTGGGCTGCTCGGGGATCTCGATCCGGATGTTCGCATCCGTCGCTCGCGCGAACAGGTCAGAGCCGCGGAACGTCGCCGCGATCCGCTCGGCCAGGGCGCGAATCTCCGACTGCCGCTTCTGGCGGGTGAGATACCGCGCCATCCGGTTCCACCAGGAGGGATCGTCGAACCGGTCGAGCGCGGCCTCGTAGCGCGGGCCTAGTTCGTCATCGAGGTTCCAGCGATCGAGCCTTTGAGCCAGATCGAGCCACAGCGACTCGGCGTCGGGCAGGCGATCGAGCTCAGCCAGGATCAGAGCGAGGGCGGTGCGATGGGTTCGATCGCGATCGTCGAGACGCACGATGGCGTCGTTCAGAACCGCCTTGTAGAGATAAAGATCGGCTTGGGGCGTGTCGCGGCCGTCGCCATCGAGTTCCTGGAAATCGCCGGTCTCGAACCTCAAAGAGGCGTCCGGGTAGTAATCGGCGGCCGGAGGCCTCGAACCATCCGGGGCCAGCAGACGAAGCCGGTCCCGGTAAAGCCGCGCCTCCTCGGCCAGCGGGCCGTTGGTCTGCCGAAGGGCGAGAAGAGCCAGTTTCTGCGCCTCCTGACGAACATCGTCGGGGCCGCTGGCTTCTAGGTCGCGCAGCAGGGCGAGAGCTTCGCGGCCTTCGCCCCGATCCACGTGCCTCTGCATCACCTCGACCTTCAGCCTGGGGATTTCCGGGAACGCGGGATGGCGTTTGATCAGTTCGGCCAGCAGGGCGCGAGCGGCGCCGAAGGTTCTTTCTGGAATCGACTCCGCTTCGAGACGACTCAAGGCCTCGCCCCAGTCCTGGCCGGTCAGAAGCAGGGAGAGACCCCCGGTCCAGAAGCCGGGGGTGGGATCCATGCGCGCGATCCACCGATAGTCGGCGTCGGAGTAGTTGCCCCAGGCGAGAGGCCGGCCCGAAGCACGAAGGGCGAGGCGGACGAGCTCGGCCAGGTCGGCGTCATCCGCCCTCGCCTCGGCGAAGGTGGCGGCGGCGAGGCGGGCGCGGAAGGCTTCAGGCACCGAATCGATTTCCGAATACAGAGAGGAGACCAGGGCCCAGCCGGCCCGGTCGAGCGAGGTCTGATACCGGCGGTCGACCTGCTGCAGCAGCGCGAGGCAGGCGTCGCCCCGTCCCTGGCCTCTGAAGTACGTGAACAGGCGAGTCAGGGTGGTCGGATCGAAGCGGGCACTGAGGATGGACCGCCATTCGTCGGGGCGTTGCTTCGCGGCCTGATCGATGGCGCGCACGTAGATCGCGGCCAGCAGACGACCGCGGCGCGGATTCTGGTCGAGCGCATCGTCGATCTCGGGCAGAACTTCAGCGCCGCGCCGTTGAGCCACCCGCAACCTCGCCTTCAGAACGAGGGCCGGCTCTGCCGGCGTGTTCGCGGGGAGGTTGGCCAGACCCTTCTCCGCGTCCTCCAGCCTCTCGGCCGAGATGTCGTTGTCGACCCAGGTGAAGGCGGTGGCCCAGTCCGTCGCCTTCAGTTCGAGAGCCTCGCGCTGCATGTCGCGACGATCGCGGAGCCCCGGCTGCTGCTCCGCCCATTCAATGCGAAGCTCCGCGAGGGCGCGCTGCGGTTCGCCCTTGAGTCCGGGAATCGCGTTGTCCGCGAATTGGAAGGCCTGCTCGTACGCCCCGTACGACCAGGCCCAGCGTGCCGCCTCGTCCCAGCCGACGCCCGTACCTTCGGTTTCCGACCCCGCCCAGGCGGTCGCCCACTTCTCGATGGTGGCGAGAGCCTTCTCGCGCTGGCCCAGATTCATCTGCGCCTCGGCGAGATGTCGCAACGCCTCGGGTTCCGGGCGGGCTTCGAGGAGAGTCGCGAGTTCGGCGGTCGGCGTCTGGTAATGAACGCGGTGCGAATCCACCAGTGAGAAACGAGTGGCCAGGTCGAAGAGCCAGTCGACCTCGGTCAGTTCCTCCCACGGGATCAAGGGCTTCGCCGACGCGCCGAGAAGGAGCGCTGCTGCCAGTCCAAGCGATCCGACCTTCACGAACCGTGGAGCGCGCAGCATCACGGGCGCACCTCAATGGTCGAGCGGCCGAAGCCGACGTTCTTGGCCAGGTCCACCGCCTCGAAGACGACCTCCTGAATGCCCACCACCGACGAGGGCAGGCGGAGCCGGCCCGTGGAGGCGCGCGCGGCCTGGTCCCAGCGCAGGGGCACGGGCGGGAGGTTGCCCACCCGGGCGGAGAGGAAGATGACGTCGTCATCGGCGGAAGCAGCAAGAACGATCTCGTCGCCCACCCGCGCCACCTTCGGAACCCTGGGGGTGACGCGCGGCGCCTGGCCATCGATGACAAAGGTCTTGGACTCGCTGACGGTGCGGCCGCTGCGATCGCGCATAACGATCTGGACCGAGTAGCGGCCGTCCTTGAAGTCGTCGGGGACCAGGAATCGGCCTTCAAAGACGTTGGACTTCGGCCGCTTGACCAGAGGCAGCTTCAGGCCGAACGGGAACAGGGCGGTCGCGAGAGTGGTGCCTTCGTCGCACTCCACCCGCAACACGGGGTCGCCCGGCTGGATGCGGCGCGGGCGCAGGAGGGACCGGGGCGCGGCGAGGAAGGCCGTGTACG
>JAQBHL010000148.1:0-4054 GCA_032127745.1 Acidobacteriota bacterium | reverse complement strand
CGGGGCAAATCACCCAGGGGTTGGGTGAGACGGCGCATTCATGACTCGACCCCGAATTTCTTCAGCTTGTAGCGGAGGGCGTCGCGAGACAGGCCGAGAAACTGTGCGGCGCGGGTCTGGTTACCGCCCGCCATGTCCATGGCCTGGCGCACGAGGGACTCCTCCACGCGTTCGAGAACCACTCCGCCCGGGGGCAGGGTGAACCCGAGCGACGCCTCCGCGGAAGGCGCGGCCGCTGGTCCGCGCTTCAACTGGCCGGGCAGGTAGTTGGTCCTGAGCTCGTTGCCGTCCTCGAGAATGACCGCGCGTTCGATGGCGTTCTTCAGCTCGCGCACGTTGCCCGGCCAGTCGTAGCCGGTCATCGCCTCCATGGCCGAAGGCGAGACGCTCATGACCGGCTTGTGGAACCTGAGCGCGAATTCCCGGAGAAAGTGCTGCACCAGCAGGGGAATGTCCTCGGGGTGCTCGCGAAGCGGCGGCATGGTCATTTCGATCACCCGCAGCCGGTACAGCAGGTCCGGTCGGAACTCACCCTGCTGGACCGCCACGTCCAGGTCGCGGTTGGTGGCGGCGACCACGCGCAGGTCGACGGTGATGTCGCGCGAACCGCCAACCCGCCGGAAAGTGAGGGTCTCGAGCACTCGGAGCATCTTGGCCTGGAGCGACATCTTCAGCTCTCCGACTTCATCGAGGTACAAGGTGCCGCCGTCGGCGAGTTCGAAGACGCCCTTCTTGAGGAACCGCGCGTCGGTGAAGGACCCCTTCTCGTGGCCGAACAGCTCGGATTCCATAAGGGTGTCGGGGATGGCCGCGCAGTTGACTGCGACGAACGGGTGGCCCGATCGCGGGCTTTGATTGTGCAGGGCCCTGGCCACGAGGTCCTTCCCGGTGCCGCTCTCGCCGGTCAGCAGAATGGCGCCGGCGCCGCTCCCGGCCAGCTTCCCCACCATGGCCACGCTGTCCCGGATGGCCGGCGAGGCGCCGACAATGGTGGTGGTCGTGCTCTCGTCTTCCTTCGCCCGCAGGCGTTCCACCTCGGCGCGCAGGTGGCGAGCCTCGAGACCGTACCGCAGGGTGACGCCGAGCGCATCGAAGTCGAGCGGCTTGGCGAGATAGTCGAACACGCCGAGCTTGAAGGCGGCGACCGCCTCCGGGACGCCTCCGTGGGCAGTCATCATGATGACCACGGCGTGCGGATCGATGGCCCGGATCTGACGAAGCACCTCGACCCCGCTTTGATCGGGCAGTTGCAGGTCCAGCAGGACCAGGTCGGGCAGGTGGCTGGTGAACTCCTCCAGGCCGGACCGGCCGTTTTCGGCCTGGATCACCTCGTAGTTCCAGGCGGTGAGTCGCTTGTCCAGCGCCCACCGCTGGAGCTGGTCATCATCGACGACGAGAATGCGGTCCTTGGCCATGCGCTCAGGCTCGGCCCGGCTCGGTCTCGGTGAACAACGGCAGGGTGAAAGTGAAGCAGGCGCCGCGCTCGCCCGGGTTCTCGATCCAGAGCCGGCCTCCATGCAGTTCGATGAGCCGGCGGCTCGTGGCCAGGCCGAGGCCGGTGCCTTCGGGCTTGCTGGTCACGAACGGGCGGAAGATCGCGTCGGCTCGATCGGCCGGGATGCCGGGACCGTTGTCCCGGATGCTGCATGCGGCCTGTCCGTCGCGCCGCCCGGCGGAGACGACGATGGTGGGCCCGTTCACGCCTTGGAGCGCGTGGAGGGCGTTGAGGAGCAGGTTGACGGTCACCTGCCGCACCATGTCGGCATCGGCCATCACTTCCAGGGGCCCGGAGAGGGGCTCGACCTGCAGGGTCACGCCCTGGGCGGCCGCCCTCGGCCCCGACAGCAGGACAGCGTCATCGAGCAGGGCCCACAGGTCGACCTTCGCAAGCCCCGGCGCCTTGGGCCGGGCGAATTTCAGCAACTGCCGGACCACCCCATCGACGCGGGCCAGTTCCGCCGACACCGCACGCAGGATGCGCCGCGGCTCTTCCGCTTTCTCGTCCCCGGCCAGCACATCGATGGCGGCCTTGGAGCCGGCCAGCGGGTTGCGGATCTCGTGGGCAAGGCTCGCCGCCACCTCGCCGAGAGTCGCGAGTTGCTCCACGCGGGCCAGGTGGCTGCGCTGGGTGTCCTGCTCGACCTGACGCGCACGCTGGAGCCTGGCCGCCATGTCGTTGAATCCCGTGACCAGTTCATCGATCTCGAAGGTGCCCGGTGGAACCGCGGTGACCTCCAGGTTGCCGCCTTGAACCTGGCTCATGCTCGCGGACAGGCGCCGGATGGGCCGCACGACCACGAAGCCGAGAATCAAGGCTATCCCGACACCGATGCTTGCGAACTGGGCAAGGGCGGTGGCCGTCGCCATCTCTCCCCACGTCCGCATCCCCGCGCTCTGACGCGACAGGCTGATTTCGACGTCGGCGAACGCCGGCTCGTCCTCATCGCCCGGACCGCAGGGCGAGCAGCGTGGATTGGCGATCCGACCGGCCGCGTGGAGCACCCTGCGGCGATCCGCCATGACCTCGAACGCTTCCTCGACGCCGGTGGAGGGAGGCTCGGCCGGCAGGTGGGCCGGCATCATCCGCCCTATCTCGGTCCGCCTCGAGGAATGCAGTACCTTGCCCGACGCGGACAGGATGCGGACCGCGTCCATGTCGGGGCTGGGGCCGAGGCGCTCGAGCGCGTTCTGGAGAGCCTCTCCGCGAGCCGCCGGGTCCCGTCCTTCGGCCTCTTCGACCACGCTCCGGACATACCCAATCCCATAGCGCGCTCGTTGTTCGGCCACCAGCCTGACGCTTTCGCCCATGGCCCTGGTCGCGAAGAACCACACGCCTCCCATGCCCGCCAGCACCAGGGCGACGATGGGGATCACGACTTTGAGGTAGAGGCTGCGGACGTGCAGGCGTGAAATAGGCACCAATCATCCCATCGGGGCGCCGGGCCATCGAAACGGGATCGTGCCGCGCCGGTGACGGATTTTAGCACTTCGACCCGCGGGGACATCGTGCTCGTCGGAGGGTCGTTTCCTGGACTTCTTTGCCCGTCTATCGGCTGTTCACGGATGTTCAGCCGAGAACCTCGCTGAACATTTTCGGGTCGTAGGCGACGATCCGGCCCATGACCGCCGACGCGGCCACCGTCAACGGCGAGGCGAGATACAAGGCACCCGGACCGGAGCGATTCTGATAGTTGCGATTGATCGCGGACACCGTCACCTGCGACGTCGATTCCGAGATCCCCGGACCGCACCCGATGCAGGCGCCGCAGCCGGGCTTGATCACCGTCACTCCCGTCTTCGCGAAGACGTCGAGGTAACCCTTCGCGGTCGCGTGGGCCTCGACCGATTCCGATCCGAACTGGATGAAGAAGTTCACCGAAGACGCCACGCGCATCCCCGCGGCCAGGGCCTGGGTCATGACCTGGGCGTACATGTCGAGGTCCTCCTCTTTGCCCGCGGTGCACGAACCTCCGTACGCGATGTCGATGCGCACGTCGCCGATATCCCTGATCAGCGCGCCGTTGGTGGGGTCGGACGGAATCCCCTTGGCGGCATCGCCGGGAGTCGCGACCATCGGTTCGATCGCGGACAGGTCGACGGTATGAACGCCTCCCACGTATTCTGCACCCTGATCGGGACCGACGATCTGCGAACGCAGTCGATCCGGGTCGACGCCGGGCCGGCGAGCGGCGATCCACTCCACCATCGCGTCGTCGCCCTCGAACACGCCGGCCTTGGCCGTGCACTCGGTCGCCATGTTGGCCATGGTCGCGCGTTCATCCGGTGAAAGAGCTGCGAGTCCGGGGCCGCCGAACTCCATCACGAGGTCGAGCGTCTTCCCCGGCTTCGCTTTTTCCTTGAGGATGAAGAGCATCACGTCCTTCGCGGCCACACCCGGACGAAGCGCGCCCGTGAGCTCGAAACGAATGGAGCCTGGGGTTTCGGTGAAGGTGATCCCCGAATACACGAGAGCCGCGTATTCGGTGGCGCCGACACCGTAGGCCAGCGAATTCAGCGAGCCGCCCATGCAGGTGTGGGAGTCGGTGGCCTGAAT
>JAQBHL010000147.1:0-6168 GCA_032127745.1 Acidobacteriota bacterium | reverse complement strand
TCGCGGGAAGCTTCCCCTTCGCGAGCGAAACTTCACCGGCCCATCCGGTCATGGAGTACGGACGGTCGAAGCTGCGGGCCGAAGCCGCGGCCATCGAAGCATCGCCCGACGCCGTGATCCTCCGCGTCGCCCTCGTTCACGGGCGCGGTCATGGGCCGAAGCTCTCCGCTTCGGAGAGCGTCGCTCACCGCCTGCGCAGAGGAGAGCCGGTGACCCTCTACGAGGATGAATGGCGCACCCCGATCGACCCCGAATCGGTGGCGAGCGCGATCCACGGGGTTCTGCTCCGGCCGGGCGTCAAGGGCCGATTCCACCTCGGCGGCCCTGAACGCCTGTCCCGGCTGGAACTCGGAGAGAGGGTGGTGAGGGCCCTGGGGCTCGATGCCCGGCTGATCCACCGATCGTCCCAGGCCTCTCACCTTGGAGCACCCCGGGCCCGGGACGTCTCCCTCGATATCTCTCGCGCGCGGGACGAACTCGGCTGGACGCCCCGGCCATTGGAGACCGCCCTTCGGGAAGGGCGCTAGGCCGGCTTCGACGAACGCTTGAAGGTGAGAGCCAGGCGGCAGAGCATGATTTCATCGCCGTCCTTGAGGGGATGCAGGACATCGTTCTCCAGCTTCTCGCCGCCCACGAAGGTCCCGTTCATGGTGCCGATTTCCTCGGCGATGAAGAAGCCCTCGGGCTTGATCACGAGCCGGGCATGGCGCCTCGAAATATTGCGGGCCTGGTCTTCGTTGGTCAGATCCACGTCGGGCGCGGTGCCGGTCACGGAGTCGAACCGGCCCAGCAGAACCTCGTTCTTGTGGATGGGAAAGACGTTTCCCGAGGCCTTGGAGATGAAATACGCGAGCGCCTCGGCAGGCACCGGGACGGCGACCGGAGGGGCAGCGAGCGACGCTGAGGCGCCGGATGCAGGCCCGGACGTGTCCCCCATCTGCTTGCCCAGGGTCTCGATCTGCTTCACCATCTCGCGAAGGCGTATGGAGTATTTCCGCAGCATGCGGAAGGCGATCTCGGGGTTCGACTTGATCATGTCCCCGAAGGTGTCGCCCGAGATGACGATCAGATCGCCGCCCTCGGCCATTTCGGCGCTGGCCGAGCGGGGCATGCGCTCCAGCACCGCCATCTCGCCAAAGAAATCGCCCTTTTCGAGGACGGCGAGGGTGACATCCTTGTTGGCCCCGGTTCGCTTCTTGATCGCGACCCGGCCGGACTGGATGATGTACATGTCCTCGCCCGCATCACCCTCACGAAAAAGGACCTTCCCTGCCGGGAAGTGGGACAGAAAGCGCGCGAACGGGTTCTTCTCAGCCATTGGTAGCGGGGGCTTTGAAGCTTATCAGATGGGGAAACAGCCCCTCCCCGGGGTCAAAGGGCGTTGCGCAGTTGATCCGAGACCGAGAGCCACTGTTCCTGGAAAGAGACGGCGCACAGGAGCAGGCCTGACCCGACCGAGGCGAGGCGCAACACCCCGCCCCGGCGGTAGCACAGGACCAGAGCGGTGCCCGCGAGGAGGGCGACCAGAGGGGTCAGGAACAGGGTCTCATGCCCATATCGGAAGACGTCGGGAATCCTGGCGCGCAGGAGGATGAGCGCGAGATAGGCGAGGACCCAGGCGGGAAGAATTCTCGACCGAAGCGCCGGAGCGCCGGCCAGGCCCAGGCCCAGGAGGGCCAGAACCATCCAGGGCCAGCCAAAAAAGGTCTCGGTCCGCTCGGAGAGCAGGCTCCAGAAGGTCTCGATCGGATACACGGACGAAGCCGGCGCGCCCGCACCATTCCCTGAACCCAGGATCCGCCCGGCCAGGCCGACGACGTCCCCCACGAAGTGGCGGTAGTACAAGACGAAGGCGCAAAGCGCGGCCGCCGCTTCGGCGAACCCGATTCGCACCGAAACCGCCGCGCCTCGCCGGCCCTTTGCCAGCCAGAGCAGGGCCAGCATCGCCGCAAAAACCGACTCGTTCACCACGCTCGAGGTATAGGCGAGATGGCCGGCCAGAAGCGCGCCCACGACCCCGAGCATGGATCGTCTGGACTTCAGTCCGTCCGCGCTCAGGGCGATGGCCAGGGCCAGCAGGGCGACCAGGTCGAAGACATGACCGAGGAGGGCGGGAAGCAGCCCGAAGCTGAGGCGGGAGGTGTAGGTGGGAATCACGCTGAGGAGAAGCGCGGCGAGCGGGGGCAAAGACAAGCGGGCGGCGAGCGCGGCGCCAAGAATCACGGGAAGGACGGAGACGAGAGTTGAACCTGCCTTCATGGCGGTCTCGATCTGATCGATCGACAGATCGAACCCCGAGGCGAGAATCGCGAACGGCGCGTGGAAGACGATGGCGTAGGGCAACGACGACACGCGGCCCAGGACCGGCTTGGTCCAGGCTCCCTGGGCGTTCAGGGCCTCGGCCGGATGAAGGAGGAAAGAGGGGCCTTCGTTTCGAATGGCGTCCGCGACCCGAGTGTGGGTGAGCAGGTCCGGGTAGTAGAAATCCGGATGGCAGACGAGGCTCAGCCTCAGGAGCATGGTCAGGAGAGCGAAAGAGACCAGGATGGTCGCGGTCCTTCTCTCGATCGACATCCGGCCTTCCATCCATCTCCTGGCCGCCAGCAGCACCGGGGCCGAGATGATCAGCATCTGGGGAGCGAGACTGGTCTGCCGCCACGCCTGAAAGAGATTTGCCGAGGCCATGGCCGCGAACGCGAGGGCGGCGATCAGGGCCAGGCCGCCGGCGGCCGAGGGCGGCGCGCCAAGGACGAGCAGGGCCGCGAAGAGCAGGGCGGTCGCAGCCACCGGGACCATGGCCGCGCGAGGGCGAAGCCGAAGCGGCGACCCCGACGAGGCAAGGACAAAGAGCCGGTCCAGCCGGAGGCCCATGTTGCGGCGCTCGTGCGAGTCCGTCTTGATCGCGATTTCGACCGGACCTCTCACGCCTTTGGCGTGGAGGACGGAAGTCCTGATCTCACCCCCGCGGGTCCTGAAGGTCTCCGTGGGCACGCCGCCCACGCTCACCTCGACCACCGCCTCTTCCCCGAACATCCGCGCATAGCGGAGGTTCACCTCCAGGTCCGAACTCGCGGCCTGGAAGGGCAGGTCGACTCGCGCCTGGTAGGTCGTCCAGTGCCACCCCACCTTGTTCTCGATATCGCTGTCCGGCTGGAACCCGGAAACGAAGGGGGTGTCCCCCGGACCGAAATTCAGCTCCACCCGGCGGGTGGACAGGCCGAAGGCAGCCAGGGCGGCGACCAGCACCGCCATCAGACCCAGGGCGAGGTCGGCGGGAAGGCTACGAGGCACAGGAAAAGGCGCGACGCATCATGGGAAGGAGGCTCTCGAACGCGATCTCGTTCCCGCGGGCGTTCCAATGCCCGTCGATCGCGAGGTAGGCCTTGCGGGAGCTCCTCTCGGCGGCCCGGAATGAGTTCGTGGCCTCGACCAGGGGAATGTCGAGCGACTTGAGCACGGAAGCGAGTCTCCGGCTCACCGCCTCCCGCTCCCATGGCCTTTCGGCTTCGTAACGCCGCTGCACGAAGGCCCAGGCTTCGTCGTTCGCCTCGAATCGGGCGGGCGCGTAGAAAACGGAAAAGCCGGTGCCCCGCTCTCGCACGTCGTCCCGGAAACTCCGCAGGATGTCGGCGGTCATCCTCCACATCTCTTCCACCCGCGCTCGCTCGCCGGAGTCGAAGGGACCGAAGGGGAGGTACTCGGCCGGAGGCCGCTCCGAGAGTTCGGGAGCGAGCCCGCGTCGCGCCAGGGCCCTCGACCAGTCCGGACGGCTGCGCTGCAGTCGGGCGGCCAGAAATGCCCACAGAGCGGAGTGACGAAACAACGGCGCGCCTCGTGCCTCCACGCGCTTGTCTTGGTTGACCCCGGCCGCGGGCTCCTGGACCCTTGGAGGAACAAGCTCCAGCGCGCCCTCCTTCCTCACGAAGACCGGCTTCTCCCGATCGGCGGTGCCGATGCCTTCCACGTTGAACTGCAGGTCGTTGTAGTAGAAGAGCAGCACCACTTCCCGCGGGCGATACTTCGCGATCTCTTCGTCGAAATAGAGCCATTCCTGGTCGGTCGAATAGCCCGGACTCCCCGCGTTCAAGACGTCAACCTGACAGGCCTGCAAAGCGGTGGCCAGCCTTCCGCGAAGGGTCCCCGGCTCCTCCGCGTAGTAGCCATGGGCGAACGAATCGCCCATGATGGCCAGACGCCGCTGGCCGGGAGCCGCTTCGTATGGAATTTCGGGCCCGCGCAGGCCGCGACTGTTGATCGACACCGTGACCTCGAAGTCCTCCCGGCGGATGCGCTGCGATCCGTGGGGGAGGGTGGCCCAGCCCAGGGAGGGCGAGAGGGTGGAAATCGGGGTGCCGTCCGGGGGCCCCGCGGGCGCGGGCCTCGACAGCACGCGGGCCGCCCCTTCGGCCAGGACCAGAGCGATGCCGGTGGAGAGGGCGGCAAGAAGCAGGCGTGCGCGCCATTCTCCGGCGCGACCCCTCATGCCACCTGGGACTGCAGCACCGCGCGCTTCTCAACCTCACGGAGGAGGGTCTGGAGGAAGGTCTCGTAACGATGGATGATGGGCTTGAGGGCCACCAGTGAGTTGCATTTCAGGATTTCCACAAAGAACTGTTCGAAGGCCGACCAGTCCCGATACATCAGGTGACGGAGCTGCCGGTCGTAGAACTTGGCCGTGCTCTCTCGCATGGCGGTCGCGCTCGAGTCATCCCCCCGCGCATGGAAATCCAGGACCGAACGAAGGAGACTCTCGAGCGCCTTCTTGAGGTAGAGCGAGCGTTCCCTCTTGGTCACGAAGTCGGAGAACACCCCGACTCCGGTCAGCCCGGCGTCGAGGGCGGAAGCGAGCTGGACCACCGACTGCTGGAAGCAGTCCTTGAGAATGCCGTGGGCGTTCTGGACGCGGGCCCGGACATTCTCCGCGGACGGGGCCGAGGAGAGATCTGCCAGTTCGACCTTGACCACCTTGTTGATGTCGATGGGCATGCAGTAGGCGATCGAGTCGCAGGCATCGCGAACTGCGCTCCCATCAGGCAGAGCCGGAAGCGCCCGCTTCTCGATGTAGGAGACGAGCTGGCGGGCCTCGGCGATGACCAGGGAGAACACGCAGGCCGCCATCTTCACCCGGTCGTCGGGCAGACCGTCCGGGTCCGCGAACTCGACATACATGAGCATGCGGAACAGCTCGAGGAACACCCGGGCCACCGGATTGCGCTCGTTGGGGTCTTCGATGGCGCGGATGAGGGCGGCGATCTCCGCGCTCGACACCTTGTCGAAGATGGGCTTGAACTTCTTGTCGAGCAGGGCGGCCAGAGGCGGGTTCCGGCGCAGCTCTCGAGAGAAGATCCGGCCCACCGATTCGAAGATCTGGAGCGGAGTCTTCTGGGCTCGAAGGGACTCGCCCACCAGAAGCCGAACGTCCACGAGCGTTCCCCGAAGCACGAGCAGGCCGGCCTCGGGACGGGCGTCGCGCAGGAGCCGTTCGAAGTAGGGATCGGCGCTGTCGGACTCCCGGATGAAGCCTTCCACGTATCTCTTGAACTGAGCTTCGTCGACCCGGTCCTTGGGCAGGAGCTGCGAGCAGAGTTGACTGACCCGGAGCAGGCACAGGTCCACCACCGCCAGTTCCGCCGACCAGTCCCGGTACGGCAGCTCGTTCACCTGTTCGTCGGAGAGAGCGTGATGGCCAGGCTTGAAGAACCGGTCCAGGGCGCGCAGCCACATCTCCAGTTCGAAGAGTTCCTTCTTGCGGCCCGACTCCCCCGCGCTCTCCATCCAGGCGCGAACCTGGGTACGTAGGTAATCCGAGCCCAGGCGGGCCTGCCGATCGGTGCGTTCGTTCTCTTCCATAAGGGGGACCAGAGGGGGACTTGCAGTCTGATCTTACAGAAGCCTGTCCGCACCTTCTCGGCTAAACTCCAAAAACGATGGCTTTCGAAGACTCCCGCGAAAAGATGGGCCTGGTGTCCGAACTCTGGGCCTTCATGAAGATACGCAAGAAATGGTGGCTCGGACCCATCGTGGTCATGCTGGTGCTGCTGGGGTTACTGATCGTCCTGACCCAGGGCACGGCCGTCGCCCCGTTCATCTATACCCTCTTTTAATTTAGTTGGGGGGCCGCAGAGTCCAGACGGACTCCCCGTGCTCAGCCCCCCAAACCCCCGGGCG
>JAQBHL010000146.1:0-5450 GCA_032127745.1 Acidobacteriota bacterium | reverse complement strand
AGATCTGGCCTCTCTGCTGCGGCGCATCGGCCGGCTGCCCGGCGACAAGGCGCTGGAGGTCGCGCGGGGTTTGTGCGCCGGCCTCGCCGCCGCGCACGACAAGGGCATCATCCACCGCGACCTGAAGCCCGCGAACGTGATGATCGATGGTCGTGGTCACGCGCGCATCGCCGATTTCGGCCTGGCCGCACTCGCGCAGAGCGGCGCCGTCGTGGATATGTCGGGCACGCCGCAGTAGATGGCGCCGGAGCAACTGACGGGCGAGGGCGCGTCGTTGCGGAGCGATGTCTACGCCCTGGGTCTGGTGCTGCACGAGATGCTGACCGGGAAGCGGGTGTTCGAGGCGAAGTCGCTCACCGAACTGCGGGCGCTGCATGCGGACACGAAGCCGCCCGGTCTCTCGAGCAGCGCCCCGGATGTGGACCCGGCCTTCGAGCGCCTGATCCTGCGCTGCCTCGATCGCAACCCGAACGACCGGCCGGCCTCGGCGCGCGTGGTCCTGGCCTCGCTGCCCGGCGGCGATCAACTCGAAGCTGCGATGCTGGCGGGCGAAACGCCGTCGCCGGAGATGGTGGCAGCGTCTTCGGTGGTGGGCGACCTCAGCGCGAGGAAGGCGTGGGCCCTTCTCCTGTTCGTCGCCGCTGCGCTAGCGGGCACGGTGTCTCTCTCGGGACGAGTCTCCTTGCATGGCCTGGTCCCCTTGCCGCGTTCGCCGGAGGTGCTCCTGGACCGCGCACGACAGATCGTGGAACGCTTTGCTCCCGAAGCGACAGTCACGGACCGGGCGTGGGGGATCGAGGTTGACCAGCGCTACCTCCGAACGCTGCAAGCCGCCCCTCGTGATCGAGATGTCCGCCTGCGCACCGACCATCCGGGGCCCCTGCGTTTCTGGTATCGGAGCAGTGCCGAACCGATCGTGGCGCGCACCTGGGTGAGGGGGGAGCCATGGGTCTTGGGCTCCCGAACTGTCGGACGCGCGACCCGGACGGAGCCGCCGCCGCGGTCCGGGGATATCGAGGTCGTTCTCGATCCCTCCGGACGCCTGATTCGCTTCGTGCGAACAGGCCCTGGAGAGGACGAACCGAGTGGGGACCCCGGAAGCGCAGGGACCGACGCGGCCGCGTTCCCCCAACCCGCGTTCGATCCGGGAGCCCTCTTCGAGCAGGCCGGCCTGGACCCGTCGCGGCTGGTCTCTGAAGGACCTCAACTGGGGCCAGCGGGCGATACCCTCGTGTGGCGTGGCGCCTTCGCCGACACTCCGGCACGGCCGCTGCGCGTGGTTGTTGCGCTGTACGAAGGCCACCTCAGCTCTTTTGTGGTGAAGCCCGCGGATCACGTGGTGGGAGCCGACGTGTCGAGCGGGGAGACCTTCTCGGTGTTGACATGGACGATCCGGTTGATGCTCATGTGGGGAGTTGTCGGGTTCCTCGTCCTCTTCGCGCTCGTTGCGCGAAACTTGCGCTCCGGGCGTGGCGACCGTCGAGGCGCGTTCCGCTTCGCCCTCTTCGGTGCTCTCTCGGCAGGGGCGGGTCTCAAGCTGGAGGCCCACTTCCCGCCTTCGCTCATCGACGCCCATGACCTTTGGCTCGCCACGGACGCCCAGGCCATCTATTGGGCCGTGTTCGGCGCGTTGGTCTACATCGGCGTCGAGCCGATCCTGCGGAAAGCTCTGCCGCGGGCGCTCGTGTCGTGGACACGCCTGATCTCGGGCCGGTTACGGGACCCTTTGGTAGGGCGCGACGTCCTCGTCGGTGTCTCCGTCGCGGCCCTCGTCGTCCTGATTCGTTTCGCAGGAGCCGTCCTGCCCCCTTCCGCCGGTGGCGTTCCCGCGCTGCGGAATACCTGGGCCATCTCGGCCCTCGCGTCGCCGTGGCAAATCCCGGCAGCCCTGTTGATCGTTCCCTTCTACGCCGCGCTCACTGCCCTTTTCAGTCTGGCGGGGTACGTCGTGAACCTCGCGATCTTCCGCCGGCGCGATCTGGCGGTTCTGAGCCTCTGGGGGATATTTGCCATGGTCAGTCTGGCTCGTGTCCAGGGCATCGCCGGCGCCCTTCTTGAACTCCTCTGGTTCACCATCTTGCTGTGGGTCCTGCTGCAGGTGGGCGTCCTGGCAATGACCGTCACCGTCTACTCAATCACGATTCTGATACACCTCCCGCTCGCGACTGACCTCTCGATGTGGTACGCGGGAAGGGCAGCGGTCGGGCTGCTGGTGATCTTTGGCCTCGCTGTCTACGGCTTCGTCATCGCCCTCGCGGGCAAGCCGATGTTCGGCCGGCCGGTTCTCGATGTGTGAGGGCGATCAGTGAGTGGAGGCCGCCGCGAAACCCGTTCAGGAATGCTCCAGACTGTCCGCGATCCGGATCTTGATGAACGCCTGGCGGGTAACACCCAGCCGGCGGGCGCGGCGATCGATCTCCTGCAGGAGTTCCACCGGAAAATCGACGTTCACCCGCTGGACCTCGCGACCCGGCCGCCTCGCGCTTCCAAGGTCCAGTTGGGCGGACAGATCAACGCCCGCATCATGCATCGCATCGAGCGACTCGGCCGCCCGCGCCCTACCCCTTGAGGTAGCGGTCTTCTTCTTCATTTCGTGCCCGCCTTACGGAAATGATGCGGACGCGTTCGCCTCGAACCGTGATGAACGCCGACCACACGTGTTTGCCAATTCTGCCGATAACCTGGGTGCGCGCCTCGTCCAGACTGCGTGCGCTGATCTCGAGTCGGTCCGGGTCCCGCCACAGCGCTTGCGCGGCCACAAAGTCAATCCCATGCTTCGTCCGGTTGGATGCCGACTTCGCGGGATCGAACTCAAAGTCCATTGAATATAGAAACTATACCATTCGCCATCACCTCGCGATGACGCCGAAATGACTGAAAGGGGCCTTCCGGAGCAGGCTCCTGGGTCGGTGTCCTGGCGGGACTCGTTTCGTGGGGGGTGGGAGCGGCGGCGCGACGACTCGATTCGCGCGTAACATGACCACGCTTCCCGAAGGAGGCGACATGTCCGCGTCGCGAGACCCGCCTGATTCGTCCGATGAGACGGCCGTCAAGCCGGCGGGGGTGCGCAGCGACGCCACGGAACGGTTCACTCCCGGGACGTTGCTCGCGGGTCGTTATCGCATCGTCTCCCCGCTCGGTCGCGGCGGAATGGGCGAGGTCTACCGGGCCGACGACATCCGCCTCGGCCAGCCCGTCGCCCTGAAGTTCCTTCCCGCGGCCCTCGCCGCGGATTCCGGCCGGCTCCAGCGTCTCGTCGATGAGGTCCGCATCGGCCGCCAGATCTCGCATCCGAATGTCTGCCGTCTCTACGACATCGCAGAAGCCGAAGGCCATCACTTCCTCGTTATGGAATACGTGGATGGCGAAGACCTTGCTTCTCTGCTGAGTCGCATCGGCCATCTCCCCGGAGTCAAGGCCCTCGATATCGCCCGCGGTGTCTGCGCGGGTCTGGCCGCCGCGCACGACCTGGGCGTGAATGGCCCTGGAGCCCTTCCTGCGCCGTCGCTGGCCGCACACCCTCATCACCTGGAACCGCCTTGTGGCGGGGCGCTTCCGTGATCCGTTGATTGGCCGCGACGTGCTGGTCGGCGTGCTTGCAGGGCTGGCCGTGGTGTCTTCTCGTCTCGACTGGGCGGGTATCCTGGCGGGGCCGTTGGCCGCGAACTCGAACCTGGGCACGACGACACCCTGGCAGATGGCCTACGTCTTCTTCATGGGCGCCGGAATGTGCATGTTCCTTTCCGCGGGATTCCTGTTCATTCTCTGTCTCTTCCAGGCCCTGGCCCGAAGCACCTGGCTCGCTTCTCTCCTGCTGTCCCTCTTGTTCGCGGCCGTGGGGCTTCTGGGGGGAAATGACGCACTGACCGGTTTCCTCAAAACCGTGAGCTTCGCGGCGATCATCATCTTCGTTCTGCTCCGCTTTGGCCTCGTCTCGTCCGCGGCCCTCTTGTTCACGTACGTCGTGCTCGGTCACGTGACCCTTACCCTCGATTGGTCCGTGTGGTACGCCGGCCCCTCCTTCGCCGTGCTCGGATTCTTCGCCGCGCTTATGGTCGCGGCCTTCTACACGTCCCTCGGAGGGAAGCCGCTCCTCGGGCGAGCCCTGCTCGACGAGTGATTGGGACCGAGGGCTCCTTCCTTACCGATTGGACATAGACTCTGAATCGGTAAGGAGAGACATGAACACGAGCACGACAACCTTGACCTCCAAGGGACAGATCACGCTGACGAAAGCCATCCGGGATCGCCTCGTCCTGAAGAAGGGCGACCGGTTGCGCATCTCGGTCAGCCGCGATGGGTCGCTGACCCTGAGGCGTGAGCAGGAGCCGCACCTTGGGGACGCCTACGGCCTCCTTCACCGGCTCGCCCGTCGCAGACCGGCGTCGCTTTCTCAAATGCGCGCAGCGGTGCGGGAACGGGTGAAGCGGAAGGCTTCCGGAGAGCGAGCTTGATCGCGCTCGACACGAACGTGCTGGTTCGGTTTCTCGTACGCGACGACCTTGGCCAGGCCGCACGCGCACGGGCGCTGATCGAGAACTGCCAGGCAAAAGGCGATGTCTGCCTGGTCAGCAATCCCGTGCTTTGCGGGCTGGAGTGGGTCCTCGAGAGCCTCTACCGGGCTTCACGCGCAGACATAGTGGCGACCGTCCAGACCTTGCAGGCGACGCCGCCCTTCGCTCTCGAAGACGCCGATCTGGTGGATCGCGCGCTTCAGATGTATCGGAAGGGAAAAGGCGACCTCTCCGACTATCTCCTGGGCGAAATCGGGGCCGCGCGCGGCGCGCGGACGACCTACACGTTCGACCGTGAGCTGCGAAACGCCGAGGGCTTCACGCTGCTGTAATCGGAGGCGTGGTGTCTGCGGCTGGAGACATCGTCGATGACGTGGCCGGTCTGAGAGATTCGCCGGTGTTCGAATCGCGACAGGAGATCTCTCGGAAGGATCGGGATGCGGCTAACATGGCCGCACCTTCCGATTGGAGGCGACATGTCCGCGTCGCTAGACCCGCCTGATTCGTCCGATGAGACGGCCGTCAAGCCGGCGGGGGTGCGCAGCGACGCCACGGAACGGTTCACTCCAGGGACGCTGCTGGCGGGTCGTTATCGCATCGTCTCTCCGGTCGGTCGCGGCGGTATGGGGGAGGTCTACAGAGCCGATGACATCCGCCTCGGCCGGCAGATCTCGCATCCGAATGTCTGTCGCCTTTACGACATCGCGGAAGCGGAGGGCCATCACTTCCTGGTGATGGAGTATGTCGATGGCGAAGACCTCGCTTCTCTGTTGAGTCGCATCGGCCATCTTTCTGGAGACAAGGCCCTCGATATCGCGCGCGGTGTCTGTGCTGGCCTCGCTGCTGCTCACGACAAGGGCATCATCCACCGCGACCTGAAACCCGCCAACGTGATGATCGACGGCCGGGGCCACGCGCGCATCGCCGACTTTGGCC
>JAQBHL010000145.1:0-4862 GCA_032127745.1 Acidobacteriota bacterium | reverse complement strand
GAAGTACTTTCCCGAGATCGCGGCCGCTCCGGGATGAGCGGCAACGTAACACGAGGTCGCCGAACCCTCCCCGACGCTCTTCAACACCAGGCGTTCGCCCAGGCCAAAGACGAATCGGGCCGCCGGATTCATATGGCGGCTCAGATTGGTGAAGATGACGCCGGGGTGCAGGGAGTTCGCGGTCTGCTTCGTGCCCTCGAACCGCCGCGCGAGTTCCCTGGCGAAGAGCAGATTGGCGATTTTGGATTGTCCGTAGGCTTTCCACGGCGTGTAGTCGCGGTCGCCGGACAGGTTGTCGAACTCGATGCCGCCCTCGGGAGCCTGGCTATGAGCCGCGCTACTGAGCATGACCACGCGACCTTCATCGGCGAGGGCCAGTCGGTCGAGCAGGCCCCTCACGAGCAGAAAGTGCCCGATGTGGTTGGTGAAGAACTGAAGCTCCAGGCCAAACGCCTGCTTCAGTTCGGGAAGGGCCATGATGCCGGCGTTGCAGATCAGAGCGTCGATCCTGGAGCCCTTCAGGGCGCCGGTCACTGATTCGACGCAACCGCGCACCGAAGCCGGATCGGAGAGCTCGCACTCGAATCCGCTGGTGTTCCCGCCCAGGGGCGCCAGCGCCTGGGTCGCCTTTTCCGTGGTCCGCGCCGTCCCGAAGATGCGCCCGCCACGGAGCGCGAGCACACGCGCGGTTTCAAGGCCAAGGCCGGAGTTGCAGCCGGTGACGAGGAACGTCTTCCCGGCGAGCGAAAGCCCGGCGGTCACCTCCTCCGCGGTCGAACCATAGCCAAAACCGTTCGGGCCCCTGGGCTTGAGCATCGAGTAGACGGACATGGGAGCTCCCTTGAGAGTTGTGAGCGCATGAGGCGAAGACCGAGCCACTCGGACGAGGCCGCGCTCCGCTCAGATTACCGCGACGCCTCGATTCCACCGTGGCAGATGTACTTCATCTCGAGGTACTCGTCAATGCCGTGGCGCGATCCTTCGCGGCCGATGCCTGACTCTTTCATGCCGCCAAACGGAGCCACCTCGGTGGAGATCAGGCCGGTGTTGACCCCCACGATGCCGTATTCAAGCGCCTCGCTCACCCGGAACACCCGCCCCACGTCGCGGGCGTAGAAGTAGGCGGCGAGACCGAACTCGGTGTCGTTCGCCATTTGAATCGCCTCCGCCTCGGTCTTGAAACGGAACAGGGGCGCCACCGGGCCGAAGGTCTCCTCGCGGGCGAGGAGCATCGAGGGCAGGGCGTCCGCGATCACCGTCGGCTCGAAGAACGTGCCGCCAAGCGGATGCCGCTTTCCCCCCGCGACCACGCGACCGCCTTTCGCGGTGGCGTCCGCGATGTGGGCCTCGACCTTTCGGACCGCGTTCTCGTCGATCAGCGGTCCCTGCTCGACCCCCGCTTCGAGACCGCTCCCCACCACCAGTCCGGCCACCTTCTCGGTCAAGCGCGCCGTGAACGCCTCGTAGACGCCGTCTTGAATCAGGAATCGATTCGCGCAGACGCAGGTCTGCCCGCTGTTTCGATACTTCGAGGCCATGGCCCCCGCAATCGCGGCATCGATGTCGGCATCATCGAAGACCATGAATGGAGCATTGCCCCCGAGTTCCAAGGACACTTTCTTGACCGTGTCGGCGCACTGCTTCATCAGGAATTTGCCGGTGCGGGTGGAGCCGGTGAACGTCAACTTCCTCACCGTTGGATTCGACGTCATCTCGCCGCCGATGGCCACCGCGTCGCCGGTGACCACGTTGAAGACCCCCGCGGGAATCCCCGCACGCTCGGCCAGGGCGGCTAGAGCCAGCGCGGAGAGCGGGGTCTGGGGCGCCGGCTTCAGGACCATGGTGCAGCCGGCGGCCAGCGCCGGTCCCACCTTGCGAGTGATCATGGCGGTAGGGAAGTTCCACGGCGTGATCGCGGCGCAGACCCCGATGGGTTCCTTCGTGACCTGGATCCGTTTGTCGACGGTGGTGGCGGGAATGGTCTCCCCGTAGACGCGCTTGGCCTCTTCGGCGAACCACTCGATGAACGACGCCCCGTAAGCGATCTCGCCCTTGGCCTCGGGAAGCGGCTTGCCCTGTTCGGTGGTCAGGATCAGAGCCAGGTCGTCCTGATTCGCCATGATCAGGTCGAACCATCGGCGGAGGAGATTCGAGCGGTCTTTGGCGGAACGCTGGCGCCACGGGCGGAACGCCTCATTCGCGGCTTCGATGGCCCGACGCGTCTCGGCGGCTCCCAGGTCGGGAACCATGACGATGGGCTCGCCGCTGGCGGGGTTCGTGATCACAGTGCGGGCGCCGGAGTCGGCTCCAACCCAGAGTCCTCCGACATACGCCTGCGTCCGCAAAAGGGAGGGATCCTTCAGGCCAAACATGGGCGAATTGTAGACCGGGGCCAGCTACGGTGCGTGGCCCGCGCTCGAGCGAGCTCTATTCCTCGGACGACGGCCGGCCGCGGTTCGCCTTTCGCCTGGCCTCGATCTTCTTCGCGTCTACCCGACGCGCCCGAGCGGCTCGACTCGGCTTCGTGGGCCTTCGCGTCTTGGGGACCACAAGGGCCTGCGCGACGAGAGCGTGGATCTTCTCTTTGGCGTCTTCGAGATTGCGCCCCTGATCGCGGGTCCGCTGGCTGGTCACGAGGAGTCGGCCGGAGGCATCCAGGCGCGATGCGGTCAGGCGGCGCAGCCTCTCTCGCGCCGCCGGATCGAGGCCGGTGATCCGGGCAAGATCGACCCGCAGCTCCACCTTCGAGGCGACCTTGTTGACGTTCTGCCCGCCTGGGCCGGAGGCGCGCACCGCCTTCCATTCGATGGCGGACGGCGGTATGACGGGTCGCATCGCGATTACGATACTCAAACGAGGGTGGCGGTCGCAGCCGCCTAGAAGGCGGGCCCCAGCAACACGGCGTTCGCGAAGAGGAGCATCGTGCCCTCCGTGTAGGCGCGATAGTTGGGCTCTTCGGCGAAGGCGATCACGTGTCCGGCGCCCGAGGACTGGTGAATGAGATACGCCTTCTGGGCCAGAGCCGCCTGGGCCTCATCCCAGACCAGACCCGACATCCTCAGCTTGTCCTTCTTCGCGTACACACCCACGTTGTCGCCCTTGTCCAGCGTGATCGGGGTGAAGATACGGCGGCTCTCCACCAGAACCCCCATCTCGAAATCCGTGCCGGCGGAAAGCCAGTGCTCCGGATCCAGCATCACCCGAAGATACGAACCCGGCGTGTTCTCCGGCGCCTCCCGGTCCGGCTGAATCGCCTTTTCGTAGTCGAACGGCGTGCTCGCGTCGGACTTCTTCTTGTCCTTGTCTTTGTCTTTGTCCGCATCGGCCGCGGGCGCGTCCTTCTCGGGCGTTCCGTCGCGATTCTCGGTGCGGGTGTCGATCAGCCCCACCTTCTCCTTCGCCGCCCAGCGCGACGCTTCGCCCAGGGTCACCACCGTGCCCCCTCCTCGCACGAAGTCCTTGAGCCGCTTGACCCCTTCATCGCCGAGAGTTGAATAGTCGGCCGAGGGCATCACCACCACGTCGTAGTCGGCCAGGTTCGCGCGGCGGAAGGAACTGACCCGAACCACGGTGGTCTGAGCCCCGATCCGGCGCTCCAGGGCGAAGCGCGCCCAGCCCGCGGAGAGGCTCGAGGTCGGCGCATCCCACATCAGCAGAACGCGCGGATTCTTCATGTTCGACACCTCCCCGCTCCCCAGCGAAATCCCCCCCACATCGACGAAGGCGGTGTCCGTGCCCACCGGCGTGACCCCGTGCTTCGCCGCGATGGCGCCCAGTTTCGCGGCGAGGTCCTCATTCTCCGAGGTTCGGAAGATGGCGGTGCCGGTGGGGAACGTGGCTCCATTGAGCTTGATGATGTCGCCGGCCACGCGCACCCGGAGACCGGCCCGCAGGGCCTCGGTCACCGTGGCCGCGGAGTTGAATCCCCAGGGCAGCAGATAGGCGACCTTGGCTGTGGGTAGCGTGGTCGCGGCCGCGGTGGCCACCCCGGCCAAAGCCTCCGCCTTCACCGCCACCGGCAAAGCCGAAGGCACGCACTCCACATCGAAGGCGACGGGGAGGCTCCAGGCCGTGACGTCGTAGATCTGATCTCCCTGACGCTTCTTGCGGCGCTCGTCCTGCTTCTTCACGAAGGCTTCGTCCTGATCGATGTGGACCTCCAGCAGGTTGCGAATCAGGCGGCCGGTCGGTTGGGCGGCCGAGACCAGGTAGGAGCCGGCGGGCACCTGGCGCATACCCACCTTCGCCGCCTCGGTGGTCTGGCGCACTTCGATGCCCTGACGGACGAGCAGGCGCGCCAGTCTCTCGGCGCGGGAGCGATCCACGCCGGGAACGAGCACGTACTCCTGGGTGCCTTTCCGGCCTTCTTCAACCGCGGAGAGCCGGTAGTTCGAGTAGTAGCGCAGGAGCTTTTCGCGATTCTCGGCTGCGGTGCGCGCGGTCTGAATGGCGGAGGTGAAGTGGTGCAGCACGCCGTCCTTGTAGGTCAGGAGCAAGCCATCATCGCGCTTCCAGGCCAGGGCGCGGGCGGAAGCCTGCTCGTAGGTCATGCCGATGGAGCCATTGAAGATCGGCCAGCTCTCGCCATAGCCCGGATAGAACGAGTCGTACTGCTCGCGGATGAAGTAGCCGAAGCCCCGCTCATCGAACCGCGCGCCGTTATTCCGGCCGAAGACGTCGAACCACTCGCGCTGCTCTTTTGGCACGAAGGGGTTGATGGGATCGGCGGGCGGCGCGAAGTAGTAGGTGCCGTTGCCGCCCATCTCGTGCAGATCCACCGAAACCTGGGGGAAATATTCCTGATGAACCGCGATGCGCCCAATGGTCTCCGGTTGGGAGAGCGAGAACCAGTCGCGGTTCAT
>JAQBHL010000144.1:0-3446 GCA_032127745.1 Acidobacteriota bacterium | reverse complement strand
GGCCGACGCCTCAACCCTCTCTCCCCTCGTCTACCTGGAACTCGTCGGCGCCGCCCTCACCGGCTACGTTGTCTTCGGCGAAGTCCCAACCTGGCCCACCATCATCGGCGCAAGTTTCATCGTCGCCGCCGGCTTCGTCCTGCTCCGCCCGGAAGAGAAAAAGAGGCCCCGCGCCTCTTAGGAGCAGGGGTTATCGAGCCTCGCCGGGAGCGCTGCTCTGCGGTGACGTCAGCAGGACCTCTTAGGAGGGCGCGCTACACCTGTCATCGAGGGGACGTGAAACCGCTCACTCGCAAGCCGCAGTAGATAGTGCGCGCAGAGCGGCTCGGCTGCCTCCTGCGCCGCGGTGATAAAGATCTTGGTCAATGGTCAGCCTGGCCTGCATAGGTCGTGGGGCGCATGAGATCGCTCTATGATCGGCCTCTCTTCCTGCCCTGCGTGGCGCTTCCCCAGTGCTTCAGGAAGTCCGTGACGAACGAATCGTAATCCGCCGATTCGACCGCTATTCTCGCCAGGCTCATCGCCGCCACCAGAGCCAGGTGATAGCCCTCGGCGCGCGTGCGTTCCGCCCGTTGGTAGGCGGGATGCGCCACGTTCACGATCACCGTGTTCTCAACCAGGTGACCGAGGGACGAATCCTCAGGGCGAGACTCGAACGCGACGGAGAGGCCATAGCGCCCTGGCTTGCGGACGATGACCGGCTGCTTCGCGGTCAGGCTTTCCGCGGGAATTGGCGGATCCGAATCCAGCGAATCCTGACCGGGCTCAGGCGCGGGCTTCGACCGGGAGTCAGGATCGGGACTGGAGGGAGCGCCGGGATCGGGGTCGGGCCGAGAGTTCTTGGAGGCCTCGGGGGTTGCCGGGTCTTCCGCCGCATCGAAGATCAGTCCGCGAGGCGCCTCCTGGAGCCCGACCGTGCGGAGCTTCTTACCGCCTGACCCCGGACGGTGTTCGACCAACGAAGCCAGCGACGGATACACGCCGGATAGATCCTCGAGGACGCTCGCGAGATCCCGTTCGAACGGCCGAGCCGCTTTTCGCCGCGCCGCGTCGTCCTGGCCGGCGGTGTCTTCGCCCCATGCCTGCAACTGCGCGGTCACGGTTTCCTGCACGGCCTTGCGGCACATGAGATAAAGAGCTCCGCGTTTTCCAGATCGGATGAAGTCGCCCTTGTTCAGAGTCAGCGACTCGGCGAGGGGCGGCAGCTCGATGAGCCCTGCCGAGCGGGCGGGCGACGGCGGTGAGACGCCCAGCCAGTCCCAGCCGCGCTTGATCACCTTGCCAAACGTGCTGATCGCGATGCCCTGCTGGTCTTCGGGCAAGGGCGTATCGCTACGCCACATGAGGCCCACCCCGACGGCCTTCTTGCGGCGGGGCAGACGAACCTCCACGATATCGGCGCCGCTCCGCGGATTGGAATCGAGGGCCTCGCCATTGCATTCGAACGTCACGCCATCGGGGTACCGGGCCGAGAACGCGGGGTAGAGATGGGGCTCGAAGAGCGCTTCGAAATGACGCCGCACGGCTGCGACCACGAAGCCGCGGTCCAGGAGCGGCGATAGGGGGTTCTTCAAGAAGAGCCGGATCGCCGTGCCGCGACCTTGCGTGCCACCAAACGGTTCGCAGAATCGCCAGGGCGCCTTGTGCTTGGAGGCGAGCTTCCACTGGGTCGCGATCGCAGCATGACCGCTTCGGGCGCTCTCGGTCCAGACCTCGCTTGAAATCAAGAGCCCGAGCTTGATGCCGACCCCCGCAAACCCGATTCCCTCTCCGCGTTCCTTCGAGCTGCGGGCGAGATCGTGGTATCGCCGCAACTCGGCTCGGCTCATTCCGGTTCCGTTGTCACGGATCGTGATCGAAGTGGCGCCGGCGTCTAAATCCATCGCGATACGGGAGGCTCGGGAGTCGAGCGAATTGGCGATGGCCTCGGAGAGGATGGTTTCCTCAACCGCGTCGATATACGCATCGCGCAGGTCTTCCAGAAGATGCACGAGATCGACGCGGGTTTCTCCCATGGTGGTCCGGGGCTACAGGGGAAAGACTCTCGATCGAGGCAGGTGGTCGAGGAGATTCGAATCCGCGGTGGCCAGGCGATAGCCCCGTGCGATGGCGTGCCCCGCGATGAGGCGATCAAAGGGATCCCGAGTAAAGGCAAGCCCGGCGGCGCTGGCGACGATCTCGGCGATCTTGACGTCGTCCAGACGAAACCGGGGGTCCTGGACAATCCGCCGCTCCCAGTCCGTCTCCGCTATCCGAACCTTCCCGGCCTCGAGCAAGAAACGGATCTCCAGCACGCTGACCGGGGAGAGAACCAGGGGCCGACCCGACGCCAGCAGGCCAAGAACCCTCCGATTCCCTGAAAGAATCCAGATCGCGGCGTGGGTGTCGAGAAGAATCACTTGCGCGCCTTGAAGGCCGCACCACCGCGCGCTGGGGCTTGAAACGTCCACTGCCCTCGCTCGACCGCGGGGTCGAGCCATTCGAAGGTTACCGACGGGGAGGTACGTTTCTTCTTCGGACGCGCCACCGACAAACGATAGACCGTCCCGCGTCGAACGATGCGAACGTCGTCGCCCCGGTCGCAGGCGTCGAAGAGTTGAAACAGACGCTTCCGGCTTTCGGTGGCTGAGACTTCCATACGTACAGTGTACATCCGGCGTCCGGCAGGCCGGCATGCTGGTGAGTAGGCGACGTCTTCGGAGACCCATGGAGGCGTTCACAGCACACGTTCCAGGTGTCAAGGCCGGCATGGATTGATATGTGTCGGGGTAGAGATGCCGCGGTCTATCGGCATCCCTCGACGCAAGCGACCTTCGTGGGGCCCGCGGGTCCCAGGAAGCGACGCGGGCGCGCCGCGTCGGGGACGGCTCGCGCGTCGCCACGGTGCCGCCGAAACTCCGGAATCGTGTGGCTCCTTGCTCGCCTCGGATGGCGTGAATGTCGCCCACCGACTCTTGCGACTCACGCCATACGCCCCGATCGCGAGCGGCCCACGCCGCTCCCAGGGACCCGCTCCATCCTTGCCCAGCCCGGACCGGGACCGCGCTCTGGGGCGCTTCCCGCGCCGCTACAATTACAGACCACGCCACGCCGGAATCGCTGGCGCCACACCCATCTCCAGGATCACCTCAAGGGTGAGCCCCGGGGCTCACCCTTGAGGCCCGGCAGAGCCCCACCGCGCTGATTCCCCAACGATGAGTGGACCCCAGACGGCGCGAACCGAGGCTACCCTCGCGGCCTCTCCCTCGAACGTCCCGGAGTCCCCATGCCAGAAGGCAAGGTCGAGGGTGTCCGCTGTACTCCGCCCCGCCGTCTCGACGGCGGTGCGGGAAGTGAGTGCTTGTAGTGCAAGCAGGGCTCGCCCGTCCACCAACATCGTGGCGCGGCACGCCCGAAACCACGGCGCTCTACGAGGTGGTCCGAGACAATCTCGAGACCCTGTTCGG
>JAQBHL010000143.1:0-35959 GCA_032127745.1 Acidobacteriota bacterium | reverse complement strand
CACCCCGACCTCGGCCCCCGCTCCGACCCCGGCCTCGGCTTCTGACCCGAATCTCGAATCCATCTCGCCTCCTCGTCATCCCGGCGAAGGCCGGGATCCAGGCGGCGCCCCATCGACCTTCGCCCGTATCTTCACCTACGGTCGGATGATCAAGTTCTCCCACTCGATCTTCGCCCTGCCTTTCGCGCTCGCCGCCTTCGCCCTGGCCGCCCGGCGCCAGGGCTTCGATCCCGAGAAGCTTTTGTGGGTCATGGTCGCCATGATGGGGGCGCGCAGCGCGGCCATGGGCTTCAATCGCTGGCTCGACGCGGACATCGACGCCTTGAACCCGCGCACCGCTACCCGCGAGCTGCCGACCGGCGCCCTCTCACGCTCCCAGGTCCTCGCTTTCGTGATCGTCTCCGGCGCGACGCTCGTCTTCGCGGCCTGGCGGCTCAATCCCTTGTGCTTTGCTCTCTCGCCTCTGGCTCTCGCCATCGTCTGGGGATACTCCTTCACCAAGCGTTTCACCATGCTGTCCCACGCCGTTCTCGGCCTCTCCCTCGCCATCGCCCCGGTGGGCGCGTGGCTCGCGGTGCGCGGTCAGTTCGAGCTGACCCCGATTCCCATCGGCCTCGCCGTGCTTTTCTGGGTGGGCGGCTTCGACATCCTCTATTCGTGCCAGGACGTCGAGTTCGATCAGAGGCTGAGCCTGCATTCCATCCCCGTCCGCTTCGGCATTCCCCGCGCCCTGTGGCTCGCGAGAGCGGCCCACGTCCTCGCCCTCGCGCTCCTGTGGTCGGTCGCCCGGTTCGAGCCCCTCCACGCGTCCTACTTCGCGGGCCTCGCTCTGATTGCCGCCCTCTTCGGGTACGAGCACTCGCTGGTTCGAGCCGACGACCTCTCGAAGATCGACGCCGCCTTCTTCATCGTGAACGGCTGGATCGGCGTGCTCTATCTCGTCACCGTTCTGATCGCGGGTTTCCTGAAATGACCCGCACCGTGCCCACCCCGGGAAAGCCCGAGAAGGACAACGTCCGCGCGATGTTCGATGCGATCGCGCCACGGTACGACATCCTGAACCGCGTTCTCTCGGCCCGCGTCGATGTGGCCTGGCGGAGGAAGGCGGTGAAAGCGCTCGAAGTCAATCCGGGGGACTGCATCCTCGACCTGGCCACGGGTACGGGCGATCTCCTGCTCGAGGAGTTGAGCGCGGGTGCGATGCGCAGCGTGGGCGCGGATCTGTCCTTCGGCATGCTGCGTCTCGTGGGTCCGAAGTGCGCCCGTGCGGGTCGCGCCGGGGCCCGGGTCTGTCAGGGTGATGCCGAGCGGCTGCCCTTCGGCGACGCCTGCTTTGACGGAGCGTCGATCGCCTTCGGCATCCGCAACGTCCTCGACCGCGCCCAGGGCGTGAAGGAGATGCGCCGGGTGGTCAAGCCCGGGAGGCGGGTGGTGGTTCTGGAGTTCCACGAGACCACCGGCCTCGTCGGAACCATCTTCCGCATCTACTTCAATCACATCCTGCCGAAGATCGGCGCCCTGGTCAGCAGTCGCGAGGCCTACTCCTACCTGCCCAAGTCGGTGGCCAATTTCGAGACCCCCGAGAGCTTTGGAGCTTTGATGAGTGAGGCGGGGCTGAGCGAGGTGAAATCGGAGCCGCTCACCTTTGGCATTGCCTGGTTACACATGGGAAGGGCCTGAACCCAGCGCGGGTCACGGGTGCCGGCGCGGGCCGAAGGCGAGGTCTTGTTCGGACTCGCCGGAGCCCTTCTGCCCGATCGGATCCGAGGGTCAGTTCACAACGCCGGGCGCCGTTTTGATGGGTGCGCCTCCCACCGCGATGAGTTCGTCGTCGCTTCGCAGGAACAGGAGACCGTTCGCGATCACCGGCGAGGCAAGGAACCGGCCTTCGAGCTGGTTCCGGGCGAGAATCTCGAAGCTTCTCGCCGCTTTGAGGACGACGGTCTCACCGCTCTCGCTGACAAAGTAGACCTTGCCGTCTCCGGCGACGGGCGCCGCGGTGTAGAGGTTCCCGGTTCTACCCTGAAACAACCGCTTCCCCGTGGCCGCGTCGGCCGCCTGAAGGATCCCGGCATCGCTCGCCAGGTAGACGATGCCTTCATACTGAACGAGGGAGGAGACGTAGGGCGCTCCGGTCGGTACGTGCCACATCAGGTTCCTGGTGCCGGCGATGTCCCCCCGGCCGCCCGGACGGATCGCCATGTACGGTCCGCTGCGATATCCCCGGCTCGCGAAGATGACGCCGCCCCCGAAGGAAGGGACGTGGATGGGGAACTGGTTCGGCTCGTCATAGAACCACAGAAGCTTCCCGGTCTTCGGGTCATAGCCCTCCAGACGCTGGCTCGAGTTCACCACGAGCTCGTCGCCCTGCGGTCCGGAAACGACGGTCGGGGTGGAGTAGGAGCGAAGCCCCTTGCCGCGATCCGCCCTCCACACCTGCTTGCCGGTTTGCTTGTCGAGGGCCAGAAGGTAGGAAGCCGGATCGTGGTCGCACTGGAGGATCAGGGTGTCGCCGTAGATGGTAGGCGAACTCGAGTGACCCCAGGTGATGGCGTAGGCGCCGTAGTCCTTCGCGAGATGCCTCTGCCAGACCGGCTTCCCCTTGAGGTCGAGCGCCACTATCTGCCCGGTCCCGAACCAGGCGTAGACGCGCTCGCCGTCAGTGGCCGGGCTCGGATTCGCGAGGTTGGTCTTGCGGTGTACCTCGGGAAGCGAGTCGCTGGTGCGCTCCGCGGGAAGTCGATACTGCCAGAGGCGATGACCGTCGCTCCGATGGTACGCCTCGACCAGGAAGACGACGCCTTCGTCGGGCGCTCCGCCCATCGAGCGCTCCTCCGGAAAATCACCGCCCTGGCCGAGGGTGGGATGGTTGCCCGGGCGAACGTCACCCCGCCCGATCTGAGAGGTCACGATGACGAGATCGCCGGTGATGATCGGCGACGAGATGCCCTGCCCTCCGAGGCGAGCCCGCCAGGCGATGTTGGCGTCTTTGCCCCAGGTGAGGGGAAGGCCGACCTCCGCGCTGACCCCGTTTCCGCTGGGGCCACGCCACTGCGGCCAGTCGTCCGCCCGGGCGGCGACGCCCGGGATCGATAGCATCAAGACCGTCAAAGCGATTCTCTTCAAGGCACCCTCCCTTTGAGCAGCAAATCCACTCTGGAGTGTAAGTGATAGGCGCTTGTCGACCGGACAGGCTGTTCCCGGACTGCGGAGCCCGCGCGATTCCGCTTGATGGTGACCCGCCAAGCCTCTTCTGCTGATGCCAGAGCGAGACGGATATGGGCGAGTCGACGGGGGGGAAAAGCAGAGGATCAAACTCAGGTCGGCAGCTATTTCGTCGCCAATTACCCTCCCTTTTCGGCGTGGACGAAGGAAGGGGTCCAGCCGGAAATTCTGGCTCAGGTTTTCAAGACCTCGGGAGCTCGCCTCTTCTACTCCCAGTCCACCCACGCGAACCCGACCGGCGCCACGCTCGCTCCGTTGCGGCGTCAGGGAGCGCTCGATGTGGTCGCTCGGGCGGGCGCCATCCTGATCGAGGACGACTGGTGCCGCGAGCTGTCCTTCGCGAAGATGCCGTTGCCGCCGCTCGCATCCGGCGATCGAAACGGCCACTGCGTCTATCTCCGCTCCCTGACGAAAGCGGGTGAGGCTGGAGAACTCGATGGATGACGTGGCTTTCGCGAGTCGCGCGGCAGGGCTGGGGTTCTGGTGAGCGCTGGCCGGCAGTGGTTCCGGGGCGGAAGCCACCGGTTCCTGCCTGCGGCTCAGCCACGCCTGCGCGCCCGAGGCGTCGTTGAGGTGCGCGGTGGAGATCCTGGCCCGGGTCGAAGGCGTGGGGAAGAACGTGAAGCGAGCCAGGTCGCGGTCTTCCGCGACCGGGCTGGACCGGTCGGATTGCCTGATCGGTCGCAGGCTGCTGACCAATTTGCCGCGGCGCGGCGAGGTCACGCCTTCGCGATGACGGTCAGACTCTGGCTTCCTGGGCAGTGAGAAGTAGTTTCAGAAGGTGTTCTGGCTGACGCCATCGTGAAGGACCTGGCGACCGCGCTGGCTGCCGCCTGAAGCCGGCTACTTCACCAGCCGTACTTCGTCGCCCACGCTGATCGAACCGGGGCGCAGCACATCGGCGTTGAGGGCCAGTCGCCCTCCGAAACGGCGCCCGATGTCCTTGAGCACTCCGGGATCGACGTGCAGCGTGTCGGGGTCCACCGTGGTCATCGGACAGCGGCCGCGACGTGAGTCGATCCGCACCACCGCCTCGCCGATATGGAGTTCCGACCCAGGCCAGTGGACCTCATCCATCCCCTTGACACCCCCGATGAGGATATTGGGGCGAAGGCGTCTGATGTCCCGTCCGAACTCGGCGACCGCTCCGTCCGTGGCCACAAGCAGGGGCAGGACGTCGAAACGCTCGACCCCGTCGAAGGCCACGAGCCAGGCGTCCTCGCCGGCCGCCCGCTTGACCAGATCGAGTGCCTCCTCGCTGTCCCATCGGTGACCGTTGATCCGGGGCACTCCATCCGGGGCGAGGACGGCCGTGAGACCGAGCAGCCGATGATGGCGGCGCGATGTCCGGACCCCCTCGGGGCCACGGACGTGGACAATGCGGTCACCGGGAAGACCCTTCGCTCCCAGCCGGGTCGTGCCGAGGGGCTCACCCGCCAGCGTCTTGACGGGATAGCGCCAGAGACCTTCCACTCGCAGGGTCATCGCGGCGGCTCGGTCGGCGTCACCTGCGAGGCCCGCGGAAAGATCCGTCGTTCGTCCTCCCGGACGGGCGCGTCATTGATGCTCGCGAAGCGACGGGCCATCAGGCCCTCGGAATTGAACTCCCACATCTCGTTGCCGTAAGCGCGGAACCACTGACCCGACTCATCGTGCCACTCGTATTCGAAGCGGACCGCGATGCGGTTTTCACGAAATCCCCACAGTTCCTTCCTGAGCTGATACCCGTTTTCCTTCGCCCACTTGCGGGCCAGGAAAGCCCGGATTTCCTCGCGACCGTTCAGGAACTCGGTCCTGTTCCGCCACTCGGAGTCTTCCGTGTAGGCCAGAGATACGCGGTCGGGGTCGCGGCTGTTCCAGGCGTCTTCGGCGGCCTGGACTTTGGCGAGCGCGGTCTCGAGGGTAAACGGCGGGCGGATTGGTGAGCTCATGATGAAGGGGCTTTCAGGTGAAGAAAAGGGAGAGGGATCCGGCGCGGCGGCGCGCACCGATCTGTTAAGTCAGGCCGCCTTCCGCTGGGACTCCACTTTCGGGAAGTCAATCACGGTAAGCGCCGCCTTGTTGAAGTAGTTGGTGAAGACGTTGATCGCGACGTGGGCCGGGATCTCGGCGATCTCGCCTTCGTTGATGCTCAGGTAACCGTCCAGGACCGCGGGCGAATTCGCCATCGTGCGCATCATGTTGGGCGTGATGCCCAGGCTCGCGTGGACCGCGGCCAGGAGGTCTTTGGACTTGCCGGTCGCGGTGGCAGGGTCGACAGCAGGGAGGCGCGGGGAACTGGTGAGGGGGTTCATTGGAATGCTTTCGTTGGTCGGGACGGCCGCCTCATGCGGGCGGCTACAGCTCGGCGGCTGCGTGGCATGACCTAGAGCAGATCCGGTGCCAAAACCGAATGACTGGATAAACTCATATATATAATATATTTATCTCACAATTGATCGCGATTCAAGTGCGGTGATATTTCGTTTAACAACGATAGTTCGTTCTACAAGAGCTATATTTAGTTGCCATGAATCCCGAGTCCCTTCAAGCCATCGCGCTGTCGCTCGCAGAGGAAAGGTCGATCGACACCGTCCTCCAGAAGACGGCTGAGGGCGTCGGCAGCCAGGATGGAATCGCTCTCGCCCGGGTGTGGCTCGTCGCTCCGGGGGACATTTGCTCCGCATGCCCGATGCGGGCCGAGTGCCCCGATCAAACCCGGTGCCTCCATCTCGTCGCCAGTCACGGTCATCCGAGTCGGCCCGAAGAGGACTGGTCCCGTCTCGATGGCGCCTTTCGTCGATTCCCGATGGGCATTCGCAAGGTAGGACGCGTGGCCGCCACGGGCCAGGCGATTCTGATCAAGGACGTGAGCGGGGACATGCAGGAGTTCGCGCGACCCGACTGGATCCGCGACGAACGGATCGTGAGCTTCGGCTGCCAGCCCCTGGTGTTCCGGGGGGAGGTGCTCGGTGTTCTCGCCATTTTCAATCGCGAGCCGTGCGCCGAGGCGTCGTTCGCCTGGCTGCGGACGTTCGCGGACTACGCGGCGGTAGCGCTCGCGAACAGCCGCGCTTTCGCGGAGATCGACCGGTTGCGCGAGCAACTCGAACTGGAGAACCGATATCTGCGCGAGGAGGTTCGTCAGTCGCGATCTTCAGCCGGGAGGATGGTCGGAGAGAGCTCGCCCCTCACCCACCTCCGGGAACAGATCGACCTCGTGGCCGCCACGGACGCCAGCGTTCTGATCCTCGGCGAATCGGGAACGGGAAAGGAGCTCGTGGCCTGCGAGATCCATGATCGGAGCGCGCGCGCGGGCCGCGCGATGATCCGGGTCAACTGTGCATCCATCCCCCATGAACTCTTCGAGAGCGAATTCTTCGGGCACGTGAAGGGCGCCTTCACGGGCGCGCTCCGTGATCGCGCAGGCCGATTTCAGGCCGCCGATGGGGGCACCTTGTTCCTGGACGAAGTGGGCGAGATCCCACTCGACCTGCAGGGAAAACTCCTCCGGGCCATTCAGGAGGGGCGCTTTGAGCGCGTGGGGGATGACGCGCCGCACACCGTCGACGTGCGCCTCCTCGCGGCGACCAATCGCGATCTCGAAGCGGACGTCAAAGCGGGACGCTTCCGCGAGGACCTCTTCTACCGCTTGAGCGTCTTCCCCATCAAGGTGCCGCCCCTGCGCGACCGGCCCGGCGACATCCCCTTGCTGGCCGCTCACTTCGCGGAAGTTGCGAGCCGCAAACTGAAGGTGGCGCGCCCGCGCCTGACGCGGAGCGACGTGGATCGCATGATCACGTACGACTGGCCCGGCAACATTCGTGAGCTCCAAAACGTGATCGACCGGGCGGCAATCGTCTCCCGAGGCGGCCCTTTGCGGCTTTCGGACGTTCTTCCGTCCGTTCGGGGGATCGGCGGACCCACGCCCGCTGCCGCCAGCCCGAGGGTGCTCAGCGAAGCCGCGTTCGAAGAACTGTGGCGCGCGAACCTTGAAGCGGCCCTTCGAGAATCCGGCGGCCGGGTTTACGGCTCGGGTGGCGCGGCCATGCGCCTCGGAATCAAGCCAACCACCTTGATGTCACGCATCCGGACTCTGGGCATTCCCCGACCCAGGTCCTGATCCGCCTTCCACCAGGGGCCCCTGTGTGGCAGTGGGGGCAGTGGGCGGAAGGGGCACCAGGATGAAGACCCCACCAGGCGACCCCTGACTTTCGCAATCACATCCGGTCCGACGCGGCAGCACCCCCCGACGCCCTTCGCCCCGGACGCAACCCACGCCTCGGCCAGCGCCACCATCCCGACGTCGTCGGGATCGCCGAGCCATGTCTTGGACGTCGCATCGTACCCCTCGCCGGAGTTCGGGTAGGCCAGAATCGGGAGCCTCGTCTGTGAGCGCACGGCATCAATGAGGTCAGACACGTATTGGGGAGCGGTGCAGTTGATTCCGATCGCAGCCACGCGTTCTGCGTCCTCACAAAGGCGCGCGACCGCGCCGATCGGGGTCCCATCAAAGACGTCGTGGTGGCGAGCCCGCCGTCCAGAATGACGACACCCTGGGCTTCGAGGAAGCGCACGAACGGGTTCGGGCCGGCCGCCACCCTCATATGGCGTGACGCGTCATTCGCACGTCGCCGGTCTTAGGGACTTCACGCCGCCGCCTTCCTCCGCCACAGCCAATAAGCGGGCGCCCCCAACAGGACGATACCGATACCCATCGCAGACTGGACAGGCTGCTCGACGATGGTGTTCCCTACGATGGCGATGGCAGCCAAGACGAAGATCACGGGCGTCGCCGGATACCCAGGCACGCGGAAGGAACGCGGCGCGTCTGGGAGTTTGAAGCGCAACGCGATCACCGCGGCGGCCCCGAGGGCGTAGAAGATCCAGCCCACGAACACCACATAAGTGAGCAGTTGCTCGAAGGTACCCGTGGCCGCAAGCACGGCCGCCCACCCGCAGCTCGCGACGATCGCGAAAGCCGGAGTTCGGAAGCGCGGGTGCACCTCCGCGAGCTTGCCGAAGAACACGCGGTCCTTGGCCATGGCGAAATAGACGCGGGGAGAGGTAATGACCACCGAGTGCGCGGCCGAGAACATCGAGATGATGATCATGATCGCCACGAGTGAGCCGGCGGTTGCCCCCAGCACCATCGTCACGGCCTCCGCGGCCACCCGTTCGGAGACCGCCACACGGTCCGCACCCATCGCCGCCAGGTACCCGATGTTCGCGAACAGGTAGAGGGCCGTGAGGGCCGCGGTCCCGATCACGAGCGCGCGCGGGATCGTGCGCTGAGGCTCGATGGCCTCCCCGTCGCTGAAGGTGACGTACTGCCAACCCTCGTACGCCCACAGCACAGAGATCATCGCGAGGCCAATGGCGGAGAGGGTCGTCCCGGCGGCATCGGATGTGGATTGAAGGACCGGGCGGTCTCCCATGGCGAGGAGCAACGCCCCCATGAGGACGATGCCCCCAACCTTGATCAAAGAACTGACGTTCTGGACCGAGGCGCTCTCACGCGTCCCGATGACGTTGATGGCGGCGGTAATGACAATCAGGCCGACCGCGACAGCCTTCGCGCCCAGGGCGGAGAAGGTGACGAACTGTCCCAGGTAGTCGGTCGTCGCGACCGCGAGCGTCGCTATGGTGCCCGCGCCGATCACGAAAAAGAGCGTCCATCCGTAAAGGAAGGCCGGGAAGGCTCCGAAGGCGTCACGGATGTAGGCATACAGCCCGCCGGCGCTGCGGTCCATGCTGCTCAACTCTGCGTACGACAGTGCGCCGATCAGTGACAGGACGCCTCCAACCAGCCACGCGAACAGCGCGGTAGGGACATGCCCTCCGCTCTGCCGCAGCACGACGCTCGGCACGATGAAAACGCCCGAACCGATGACGCTCCCCACCACCAATAGCGTGAGATCGTAGGTGCCAAGCGTGCGTTTCAGTTCAGAGGACATGCGGTGGACCGAGGAAGGCGGGGCGGATCGGCCGGAGCCGACGCTTCAGTGCGGAGAGGGTACGCGGCACAGGTGAGAGGCGCGAGTGCTCTATGCCGCCCAATGCCTCTCCTCCCAGATAACTCGGCTCAACCTCGTCCCGCGCCAGCCTAGCAGGGTGCGGTGCGAGTGGTGATCGTGGCGGGAGAGCCCGGCGGCAGCATCGAGGCGGCTTGCGATCTCATAGCCTCTTCGTGGGACGCCCGGGTCATCGATCACCATGGCCTCACCGAAGTCGAGCCCTGGAGCGACCTGTTCACCGGCGCGGTGGACGAGGTCTGGAAGCTGATCGAGTCCCTCTATCCCTCAGACAATCGAAGGCCTCCGCCAGGAGCGACGGCCGGCGTTCGTGAACCGGAGGGGGTCCGAAACGGACCGCCACCCACCCCAAGCGCCCGCGGTTCGTCAGGGGGTTTGAACCTCTCCGATGCTGTAGAGATGGCGGTACCCGCGCATGTAGATCTCGTTGTCGACCAGGGCCAGGGAGGCATCGAACCCGTCGTCCAGGACGTTCTTGGCCAGTATCTCGAACGAGCCGCCGTTGCGGATCACGAGCGTGGTCCGGTCACGGCCGGTCAGGTACACGCGCCCGGAGGCGCCCACCGGCGATGCGTACACCTCTCTCAGGCCAGTAGCGCTCGGCTTCCGGCGTTTGCGCCCAGGCCGCGAGTGCGAGCGGGCACAGCACCAGTGAACAGACGAGGCCGAGATCCGGGAGCATGCGCATAGGCGCCTCCTCGACGGAGGAGATTACCAGGCAAATCGATAGCCCCCCGCGTGTACCGACCGGGGGTGGCCAAACGGTAAGCTCGTGTGCCTCAGTGCGGACGACCCTCCAAGACTCCCGACCTGGACGCCGGAAGACCGCGATCCGTTCCCCAGGTGCGCTCACCCTGCTGGCCCTCGCGACCGCCGGGATGGGCGGCGCCCAGGTGCTGGAACAAGGCGCCCGCGACTGGCCGATGTGGGGCGGCGCCCCGGGCCGCAACATGGTCTCGGCCATGAAGGGACTGCCGTCCGAGTGGGATGTGGACACGAAGAAGAACATCAGGTGGGTGGCCGAACTCGGCTCGCCGAGCTACGGCAACCCCGTGGTCGCCTCGGGCCTGGTGTTCGTCGGCACCAACAACGACGGTCTGCGCGACCCGAAACAGGACGGCGATCGCGGGGTGGTGATGGCGTTTCGGGAAGGCACGGGCGAATTCTGGTGGCAGCACACCCACCCCAAGCTCGAGTCGGGCCCGGCCAACGACTGGCCGTACCAGGGCATCGCTTCGTCTCCCCTGGTCGACGGCAACCGGGTCTACTACGTCAGCAATCGCGGTGTGCTGTTCTGTGTCGACGCCGAAGGCTTTCACGATGAGGAGAACGACGGTCCCATCACCGACGAGACTCTGATTGGTCCGACCGATGCCGACGTGATCTGGGCCTTCGACATGATCAAGGAGCTGGGCGTTTTTCCCCACAACCTCGCCAATTCCTCTCCCACGATGTCGGGAGACCTGGTGTTCGTCAGCACGTCGAACGGGCACGACGAGAGCCATGCCAAGGTCCCCCGGCCGAACGCGCCATCGGTCATCGCGGTCAGCAAGACGACGGGCAAGCTCGTGTGGGGAGACAACTCGGTCGGAGACCGGATTCTGCACGGCCAGTGGTCGTCGCCCGCGGTGGGGACGATCGGCGGGGTCGCCCAGCTGATTTCCGCGCAGGGCGACGGGTGGGTGCGGGGCTACGAAGTCATGACCGGCGGCAGGCTCTGGGAGTTCGATACGAACCCCAAAGAGGCGGTGTGGCCGAAGACCCGCAACGAACTGATCGCCACTCCCGTGGTGGTCGGGGACCGGGTGTACATCGGCAACGGGCAGGACCCCGAGAATGGCGAAGGGATCGGCAACTTCTACGCCATCGACGCGACGAAGCGCGGAGACATTACCGAGACCGGGCGACTCTGGCGCTTCGCCGAGATTCGCCGCACCATCTCCACTGCAGCCGTCGCGGACGGCCTGGTCTACATCTCCGACTTCAGCGGGTTTCTCCATTGCCTCGACGCGGACAGCGGCAAAGAACTCTGGAAGCACGACCTTTTTGCCGCGGTGTGGGGATCGCCCCTGGTCGCGGACGGCAAGGTCTATCTCGGCGACGAAGACGGCGATCTGGTGGTGCTTGCGCAGGGCCGGGAGAAGAGAATCCTGGCCGAGATGAACATGGGAGGCCCGATCTACGGGACGGTCACGCCCGCGAACGGCACGCTCTTCCTGACCGCGCGAAATCAGCTCTTCGCCATCGCCGCCAAATGAGCCCCGACGGAAATCGCTTCAGGGTTTGGTGACTCGTTTCCCGATGGCCCACAGCGCTCCGGTGGTGCGGATGAAGATCTGCCCGTCCGAAACCGCGGGGGAGCTCAGGGTGTAGTCGTCAAAGGCATTTTCGGCCAGCACCTCGAATTTCGGGCCCGCCTTGACCACGCTGGTGAGCCCGTCTTCGTTGGTGATGTAGAGCCTGCGGTCGGCGAGGACGAACGATCCGCTGTAGGTACCCGGACGCAGCCGCTGCTGTCCGTACACCTCCTTCCCGGTCTTCGCATCGAGGCACCACATGATGCCGCGGTCGTTGACCACGTAGGTGTAGGTGCCGTCGGTGACCGGCGTGGGCACGTCGGGGCCGTTGTCGAACGACCACATCACATGGGACGCGGTGACGTCGCCGCGGCCGCCGGGCTTCAGGACCAGCATGGGCCGCTCGCGGGTGGGCGCGATGATGATGTCGCCGTGGACGACGGGCGAGGCCACGATGCGGTAGGAGCCGTCGTTGGTGGGATTCAGCCCGTCGGCGCGCCACAACTCCTTCCCGGTTCCGAGGTCATGCCCCGTCACCACGTCGCCGCCGGTGATGACCACCTCGACGTTCCTGCCATAGCGAAGGAGCGCCGGGGTGGTGTAGGCGTCGGGCGATTCCCGGCGCGCGTTGGTTGGGCGCTCGACCCGCCAGAGCGTTCTGCCCGTCGCCTTGTCGATCCGGAGCAGGTAGGAGGGATCGTCCGTCTTCATGCCGTGCAGCACCTGGACGTACAGGGAATCCTCGTGCAGCAGGGGCGACGAGCCATAGCCCCAGTTGAGGCCGAACCGTCCGTAGTCCTTCTGGATGTCTCGCATCCAAACCTCTTTGCCGCTGAAGTCGAACGCTTTGAGGATTCCCGTGCCGGTCATGACCCACACGTTCTTGCCGTCGGTCACGGGCGAGGGCGTCGACATGTTCTGCTTGCGCTGCCTGTGGTCGCCGTCGCTCAGATGCTGCTTCCACAGCGGCACACCCTTGGTGCGATCCACCGCCCACAGGAAGAGACTGCCGTTGTCCGCGATGTTCAGGAAGATGCGATCGCCCCACACTATGGGCGTGGATCCGGAAAGGGAGGGGAGGGGAAGCTTCCAGGTGATGTTCTCGGTGGCCGACCAGTGGACGGGCAGATCGGTTTCCGCACTGATCCCGTTGGCGGACGGACCCCTCCACTGCGGCCAGTTGTCAGCCCGGACCGCCGCAGGACTCGCGGCGAGTAACAGAGCCGCCGCGAACCCGAATCGCCTCAGGTTCTCTGTCATGGTCAGGGTCCTCCCAGAGCGGCGGGCGCAGTCCGCGCCGCGCGCCAGTGGACGAGGCTACCAGACCGGAGCACTCGAGGATCGCGGCCCCGCATCCCCTTCATCAGAGCCTGGATCGGAGATTCCACCGGCCACCGTTGGCGTGCCGGCCCCGGCGGTGTTCAGGCGGTTGAACGCCTAACCTGGGCGGGCGGAGGAGCGGCCCCGGCGGTTGCGGGATTATCAAACCCGACCGAATAACATCGGCGACCTATGATTTCCCGGTCGATCCTTGGGGCGCTCACGGTTCTTGCCGCCTCGACCGCTCTGGCCCAGCCGGGCCCGGAGGCCACCCCAACCCCCGCCCTTCGCACCGACACCACCATCGAGGTCGAAGCCACCACCGACGACGAAACGATTTCCCTTGGCCTGTTCGGTCGGGAAGTGGATCTTCGAAAGGCTCCGTTGTCTCTGACCGTGGTCTCTTCTCGAAGCCTGAAGGAGATGGGAGCGCGCCAGTTGTCGGATGGCCTGGGTGGTGCGTCCTCGGTCAACGTGTTGTCGGGCTTCGGCATCTTCGATCTGTTCGTGATCAGAGGTTTCGATTCGCTCAGCAACGGCCTGGTGATGATCGACGGGGTGCGCGAGCCGGAGTCCACGTTCCTGCCCGCCTACAACATCGAGCGGCTGGAGATCTTGAAAGGCCCCTCGGGTTTTGCGGCGGGCCCGGACGCGGCGGCCTCCACCGTGAATGTGCTTCGAAAACAGCCCCACGGGAGGGATTTCGCCGCGGCGGGGGGACGATTCGGCACCTTCAATTCCTTCGACGTCGATGCGGACCTTGGCCTCGCGAATGAAAGCGCATCCATGTCCGCCCGGTTGCCTGCTTTTGTCCGCGGATCGGATGGGTACCGTGCTCGGGAGAATTCGCAGTGGGGCTTGAACCCCGGCTTTCGCATCGCCCGCCCCTCCGGCTTCGTCGCGGTAGTCAACTATGAGCGTTTGCGCAGCGAGTTTCTCCCTGACGTGGGGCTGCCTCTGGTGGAGGGTGCGGTGCCGACCGTGCCGCTCGAGACCGTCTATCAATCGCCCTTTGATTTCTCGGAGCAGGATGTGGATCGGGCCCGCCTCCGGGTAGACAAGAGAGTCGACGATCGCACTACGATCAAGAATCTCACCTACTTCACCAGGCTCGGCTGGAAAACCGACGGCACCCTGTTTGTGGGTACTTTCACCGATCCGCGGGTTCAAGGCGCCATCGCCGCGCGCACTCTGACCCTCCTTGAGGACGAACAGCAGCTCGCCGGAAATCGGTTCTGGGTGGAGACCTCTCGCCAGAAGGGGTCTTCGACCCATCTCCTGACCATGGGTCTCGAGGCGTACCAGTTGAAGGACGACTACGGCCTCGACGTGGCCCTCCTGCCGGTTATCGGGGTTGATCAGCCGGTGGAAACCGCGACCCGGCCTCTTTTTCTCCTGCCCGGATTTTCGGTCCGAGCCCACGCAAAGAACCGTGTGCTTTCCGCCTTCGCCTTCGATGAAGCGTCGCTTGGGTCCCGGGTCCAGGCCCTGGGCGGCCTCCGGTTCGACGCGTTTGATTTCACGGAGACGGGGTTCGGCATCGACAAGTCCTGGAACCGCGTTTCTCCGTTCGTGGGGGCGAGTGTGGAGCTCAACCGGGCCGCACGCATCTTCGCCGGCTTTTCGACCGGGTTCTCGCCCGCCTCGACCCTGGCTCTTGGGTCCAAGGAGCCGGAGGAGAGCCGCCAGTTCGAGGGCGGCGTCCGGTTTTCAAGCAACGACGGGCGCGTGCGGGCTGCGGTCACGGCCTTCGAACTCACTCGTAACAACATCACGATTCCCGACGGTTCCGGCCAGCCGCGGCCGACCGGTGACCAGCGCTCCCGCGGTCTCGAGGTGGAGACCCACATGGAGCGAGCGCGCCTGGGCGCTTCGGTCACGTATTCGTTCACCGACGGCGTCCTGGCCCGTTTCTCCGAGGTCGGCATCGTGGGCTTCGATCCGGCCACGTTTCAGCCGGTTCAAGGTGTCCTGGACCGCTCGGGAAACGCCTCGCCCTTCGCGCCCCGCCACCTGTTCTCGGCTCGCGCCCGTCTGGACCTTGGCCGCGGCCTGCTCGCCACCGTGGCCTTCCGCGTCGCGTCCGAACAGTTCATTTCCGAGGACAATGCGTTCAGGATTCCGTCATCGAGCTTCCTGGATGCGGCCTTCTCCTACCGCCGGGGCAAGGCCAGAATCTCGGTCATCGGAGACAACCTGCTGGATGAGAAGACCTTCACCCGAGGGTATTCTCCCTATTCCGTCCTGCCGGTGGCGACGCGCCGGCTGAGCGTTCGTCTCGATCTGTGGTACGACCAGAAGCGCCCGTAGCCGCACCCTTCACCTCCCCGAAAGGACGAAGCCCTTGGCCTCCCCTGTAAGTCCCGAATTCCAAGAGCGCCTCGACACCCACGTCAGGGAGACGGTCGCCTTCCATTTTTCGGAGGAGACGGGAAGTCCGTTCTGGCTCGACTTCCGCAAGAAGCTCGACTTCGATCCTCGAACCAGAATCGAGTCGTTCGCCGAGTTGTCCCTGCTCGGTTTCTTCCAGGATGAGTGGCTGCGTTGTCGCGACCCCCGGGTCTTCGTCCCGAAGGCGTTCGCGAACCGGCCGGTCTACGTTTTCGAGACCGGTGGAAGCACGGGCATCCCGAAGTCGCGGATCAACATCGAAGACTTCCGGCTCGACTATGAGGCGTTCAGCGCGACTCTGCCCGACAAGTTCTTCCCCAAAGGTTCGGACTGGCTCGAGGTCGGGCCCTCGGGACCACGACGCCTCCGCCTCGCCATCGAGCATCTGGCCCAGTTCCGGGGCGGCCTGTGCTACATGGTCGACCTCGATCCGCGCTTCGTGATCAAGCTCATCAAATGGGGCGAGATGGCGATGATGGAGCGGTACAAGCAGCACGTCATTGATCAGGCCCTGACCATGATCAAGGCCCACCCCACTATCCGCTGTCTGTTCACCACCCCCAAACTCCTCGAAGCCCTGGGCGAGAAGATCTCCCTGGAAAAGGCCGGCATCACCGGGGTCTTCTGCGGCGGCACCGAGATGACACCCCAGTTTCACCGTTTCGCGGTCGAGGAACTGTGCGGGCCGAACGTCCACTTCGCCCCCACCTACGGAAACACCCTCATGGGCCTGGCTGTCTCGAAGGAGCGAACGCCTGAGGACAACTACGCCCTCATCTATTACCCGCCCGCGCCTCGTGCGATCGTCGAGGTTCTCGATCCCCAGGACACATCGCGTACCGTCGGCTATGGTGAAACCGGTCGCGTATGTCTCACCACCATGACGAAGGAATTTTTCATGCCGCGTTTTCTGGAGCGCGATCAGGGAGAACGCGAGGCTCCGAGCGAGGGCTTCCCCTACGACGGAGTTCGCAACGTGCGGCCGTTCGCGGAACTGAATCAGGCCGTCGTCGAAGGGGTTTATTGACCATGATCGCGCTGCCCCTGCTTCGAAAAGGCAAGGCCTACACCAGCCTCGATACCGTCAAGGTGCCGCACTATCGAACCGGCGCCCCGGTCGCGGAGTTGAGCCTGGCGAATCCGGGCCTGGTCCGGCGCGACCTTCAGCCGGAATCACAAAAGGGTATGCGTGAAGCCCTCGCCGGGATCCAGGTGAAGGATCTCGTGGTTATGTCCGCCAGGGCCGCCGACCTTTTCATGAACGGGTCTCTCCCGTGCGGAGACACCGCTCAGAGCGTCGACGACTACGTGAAAGCGACCTCCGGTACGACCGGTCTGCCCTACGCTCTGGTTCGCCGCAACATGGCCAAGATCTCCGGGGTCATGGCCAACGTGAAGGACATTTTGTCCGGTCTCATGCGCGGTCTGCCCCTGGACGTGCTCGACACCGGCGTTTCCTCTGCGGGAGGGTCGGCGGTGAGCTTCACCGCGCGCGGCTCGTCGCTGGGGGTGGTCCTGCCCAGCAATTCTCCGGGCGTGCACTCGCTCTGGGCGCCGTCCATCGCCCTCAAGACACCGCTGATCCTCAAGCCCGGAAGCGCCGAGCCTTTCACCCCGCTTCGGATCATCCAGGCCTTCATGGCCGCGGGCGTGCCGTGTGAGGCCTTCGCCTACCTTCCCTCGTCGCATGCGGGTGCGGAGGAGATTCTTCGCCGGTGCGGTCGAGGCATGGTCTTCGGCGATACCGGTTCCACCGCGAAGTGGCTCACCGACCCGCGAATCGAGGTTCATGGCCCGGGGTACAGCAAGGTCGTCCTGGGTCCCGACGCGAGCGCCGATTTTCACCGGCACATCGACACCATCGTGGCCTCGATCGCGGAAAACTCCGGACGGTCGTGCGTCAACGCTTCCGGGGTGTGGGTGACGTCCCACGCCAAGGAGATCGCCCGAGCCATCGCCGAACGACTGGCTCAGATCGTCCCGCGGCTCGAAGACGACCCCCTGGCCACCCTCGCGCCTTTCGCCAACCCCCGCGCCGCCGAGTACTTCTCCGGGGCAGTCGATGCCGGTCTTGAAGATGGCGGCGCCGAAGACGTGACCTCCTCCTTGCGGGACGGATCGAGGTTGAAGATATTCGAGGGCTCGACATATCTGCTGCCCACCCTCGTCCGCTGCGATTCCCCGGCTCACGCCCTGGCCAACCGCGAATTCCTCTTCCCCTTCGCCAGCGTGGTCGAGGTGAAACCCGAGGACCTGCCGGAAATCCTCGGTCCGAGCCTCGCGGTGGCGCTGATCACGGAAGACGAAGACCTGAAGAAGAGGTTTCTCGCGCGTTCCTCCGCGCACCGTCTCAATCTGGGCTCTATCCCGACCCCGCACATCGGCTGGGATCAACCCCACGAGGGAAACCTCTTCGAGCACCTCTATTCGAGGCGGGCGATTCAGTTCCAGAAGGCTTCCTGAGGGGCAGGCGACAGACGATGAGACTTCTCCAGTTCACCGCCGGCGCCGGCGCCATGTACTGCGGAAGTTGCCTTCACTCGAACACCCTCGCGCTTCATTTGGCCGCCCTCGGGCTGGACGTGACCCTTGTCCCGCTCTACACGCCAACCCGCACGGACGAGAAGAACGCGAGCACGGGTCACGTCTTTTTCGGAGGGGTCAGCGTCTTTCTCGAACAGTCCGTGCCCTTTCTTCGCCGCACCCCAAAGATCTTCGACTCCCTGTGGGACTCGAAAGCGGCCCTGTATGCGGTAGGTCTCCTCAACACCAGCACCGATCCCGCTTCGCTTGGCCCCCTCACCGTCTCGATGCTGCGTGGCGAGGCCGGGCACCAGCACAAGGAGATGAAGCATCTGTCGGCCTGGCTCGACACCCAGAAGCCCTACGAGGCGGCCCTGATTCCGTACACTTTGTTGCTGGGCCTCGCCCCCGCACTCAAGGCCCGCGGCCTCAAGATCGCCTGCGAGCTTCAGGGTGAGGATTTCTTCCTCGAGGGTTTGCCCGAGCCCTGGCGCAGCGAGGCGAAGCAACTCATCGCCGTAAGGTCCAGCGACGTTGACCTCTTCATCGCGGGCAGCCGGTACTATGCGGACATGATGAGCGCGTCCCTCAATATTCCGCGCGAGAAGGTCCAGGTGGTGCCCCACGGCATCGACATCGACGAACGGTTGATGGGTTTGAAGTCGGTTCACTCCGAGGAGTTCACGGTCGGGTCTTTCGCGCGCATCGCCCCGGAAAAGGGCCTGCACGTGCTGGCCGACGCCTACATCAGGTTTCGGGAGCGCCGGCCGGACCGCAAGGCCCGACTCGCGGCGGGCGGGTATCTGGCCGGGGAGCATCGCCCCTACCTGCTGGGGATCGAGGGCAAACTCCGCGCGGCCGGCCGCGAAGGGGAGTTCCACTACTACGGCTCTCCCGATCGAGAGGGGAAATTCGAATTCCTGCGCAGCCTCGATCTCCTGGCCGCGCCCACGCCGTATCGCGAGCCCAAGGGCTTCTTCGCGATGGAGGCCATGGCCTGCGGGGTGCCCGTGGTTCTGCCCCGTCATGGAGCCTTCCCCGAATTGATCGCCGCCACCGAAGGGGGCCTTCTTCACACTGCGGGCGACGAGGGCGACCTGGTCGCGGCCCTGGAACGGCTGGCCGATGACCACGACGCCCGTAAGTCCATGGGGCAACAAGGCGCCCGGGCGGTGCGGGAACGTTTCTCCGCCCCCCTGATGGCGGCACGCACCAGAGATCTCCTGGGAGGGCTCATTGGCTGAGTCAATCCTGCTGCGCGCGGAGTCGGTTTCGAAGTCATACGGCGATGGGGGATCGCGGATCGAGGTTCTGCGAGATCTCTCCCTCGCGGTGGCGGCGCGAGAGTCGTGCGCGGTCCTCGGCCCCTCCGGCAGCGGCAAGAGCACGCTCCTCTACACCCTTGCCGGTCTGGAACCGCCGACCTCGGGCCGGGTCTTCCTGGGCGAGACCGATGTTTACGCCCTCGATGAGAAGGGTCGAGCGGGGGTCAGGCGGAAGGAAATCGGCTTCGTTCTTCAGGACCACGGGCTCCTGCCCTATCTGACCGCGCTCGAGAATGTGCAGATCGCCAACGCGGTGGCGCGAGTCCATGAAGCGGAAGCGGCGGACCAGCGGGGACGCGAGCTGCTGGCTCGTCTGGGCCTGGCCGACCGCGCGAACCATCTGCCCTCCGCCCTTTCGGGGGGCGAGAAACAGCGGGTGGCCATCGCCCGGGCCATGTTCCTGAAGCCGCGCGTCCTTCTTTGCGACGAGCCCACGGGAAACCTGGACGCGGCGAACGCGGACGCCGTGCTCGACCTGCTGCTGGAGCTTCACGCCACCCTGGAGGGTGCCTTGGTGGTGGTGACCCACAACGCGGCGGCCGCGACCCGGTTCGGGCGCCGGCTGGTGTTCGAACACGGCGCGCTGCGGGAAGGGTGAGGACCTTGTTCGCTCTCGCCATAAAGAGCCTGGGTCAGCGCCTCGGTCTTTCGTCGATCTGCATCTTCTCCTGCGCTCTCGCCGTGGCCTCGCTCGGCGCCTCCCTCGGGGTGGGGGATGCGCTGGAGCAGGAACTCGAACGCCTGGCCCGCGCGCGTCGCGGACGGGCGAGTGAGGTCCTCGTCTTTCAGCGGCCCCTGAGTGCAGCGGTGGTGTCCCGGGTCGCGGGGTTCGGGGACCGGGCGGCCGCCTTGTACGACGAGCGGGGCCGTGCCCGTGTCCCCGAAGGGCCTCATGTCGACGCGAACGTTCTTGGCATTGACGACGGCTTCGCCGCTCTCCAGGGTCTCTCCTTCAACGCGCCACAAGGGCGCGAGGCCTATCTCTCCGAAGGCCTCGCGGGTGCGCTGGGGGTCGCGGTGGGCGAAACCATTCTGGTGGACCTGCCCAAGACCCGGGCCCTTTCCGCGTCCCTCCTCTTTGGCGACCGCAGCGGCGCCCAGGCCACTGTCCGTCTCAAAGTGTCCAGAATTCTCAGCGCGAGCGAGGGTGGGGAGTTCACACTCCGACCCTCTCCCGATCTGCCCCGCACCGTATTCACGGGGATCGAGGTGTTGTCCGATGCCCTGTACACGGATTCTGCGGACCGCGCCCCGCCCGGGACCCCTATTGCCAATCGTGTGCTCGTCGGAATCCACGACACCACGGAGGGCGATGCGCCTGCTCGGCAAGTGCTGGACAGCCTGACCCTGGCGGATTTCGGTCTCCGGGTCATCGCCACCCCGCTCGGGACGGTGGTGCATTCGAAGGAGGCGACGATTTCTCCCGCCGTGGAAGCGGCGGTGCGGGCTTTGGTTCCCGCACCTCCGCAAGAGGCACTCGCGTATCTGGCCACGGGAATCGAACGGGGAAAGACCTCGGTCCCGTATTCGGTCGTGATGGGTCTGCCGCCCGCGGGGCTTCGCGCCCGCAGCGGGAGCGGAGAGATCGGGGTCGAGAACAAGAGTCGGATCTGGCTCTCGGAATGGGCGGCTCGAGACCTTGAAGCACGGGTGGGGGATACGGTGACCCTGGGCTTCGATCTCTGGCAGGAAGCGGGGCGCCTGGAACCCCAGACCGTCGAGCTGAGAATCGCCGGAATTGTTCCCGACGCCAGAGCGGCTGAGGATCGTGCTCTGGTGCCCGAATATCCGGGAATCTCCGATGCCGCCAGCTTCGGCGAATGGGATCCTCCTTTTCCGATTGAGCTAGCTCGGATCCGGCCGAAAGACGAAGCCTTCTGGAAGCGATACGGTCCTTCACCCAAGGCTTACCTCGATATCGAAACCGCGCGTTATCTCTTCGGGCCCTCAGGCAGCCGGCTGACCACCCTCGTGGTCAAGGATCACGACGCGACCCAGGTGGGGACGGGGCTGCTGGCGCGGCTCCGGGACGGTGTCCCGCCCTTCGCGGTCCGGGACCTTGCCGCTTCGAGCGGAGCTTCGAGCGCCCTCGACTTCGGCGCCTATTTCGCCGGTTTTTCCGCTCTCCTCATTCTTTCCGCGCTCCTCGTGGCCGCGGCCTTCGTGCGGTTCCTGTTTGAGACCCGGTCGAAAGAGCTGGGTGTTCTGAGGATGTGCGGGTGGACGGCGGGTGACGTGCGCCGTCTTTGCCTCGCCGAAGCCTCCCTTCTGGCCGCCGCGGGCGCCCTCCTCGGCCTGGTTCTCATTCCCGCCGGTTCCCTTGGTCTGCAACAGATCCTCCGTCCGGTGTGGGCGCGCGGCGTGTCGGGAAGTCCAGCGCTCCTGACCATGGAATCGGTCGTGCTCGGCACCCTCCTCGGATTCGCGCTCAGCGTCGGCGCTCTCGCCCTCGCTCTCCGCGCCACTTTGAGACGGGAGCCGCTCGATCTGCTCCTCAGCCGGGACGATGAAACCGCACCGCCCTCGGGCGGCCGAAACACCCTTCTTCCCATTGGTGCCGCGATCCTGTTCCTGGCCGCCCTATTGGCCATCCAGGCGGGAGGGTTGCCCGAAGGTCCCGGTTTCTTTCTGCTCGGAAGCTGCGCCCTCGCCTGCGGGCTCGGCCTGCTCCGAGCCTGGACCCGCGGCCGCGGCGGTCGCGCTCTCGGCGACACGGTGGGCCTCGGCCTGCGCGGCCTGCGCTTTCGCTCCTCTCGGGTTCTTTTCGTCGCCACCCTTCTTTCGAGCGCCACCTTCGTGGTGTTCTCCGTCTCGTCGTTCGCGAAGAGAGATACCTCGGATCGGACCCCTGAGGGACCCCGCGGGGGCTTCGATCTCTTCGTCGAAACGAACAGTCCCGTTTTCGACGATCTGGGGACCGCGGAAGGCCGCGAGCGCGCGGGCCTGGGGGATGCGGAAGGGCCGCTCGGCCGCACCGCTCTCTCCCGTTTTCGTCTGCGCGAGGGGGAGGACACCAGTTGCCTCAATCTCTACGCTCCACGCAGCCCGCGCCTCCTGGGCGTTGACGCTGCTTTTCGCGCTCTCGGGCGCTTCTCCTTCGCTTCGAGTCTTGGAGAAACGGACCGGGAGAAAGAGAACCCGTGGACTCTGCTGAGGCCGGAGAACGCCGCCGGGGTTGACGTGCCCGCCATCGTTGACGCCAACTCCCTGCAATACGTTCTCCACAAAAAGCTGGGCGAGACCATGGACATCGTGGACGGCCACGGACGCCCGCTCCGCCTGCGATTCGTCGCGTCGCTCAACGAATCTGCCCTGAGGAGCGAGATCCTGATTGCCGACGAGGCGTTTGAGACGTTCTTCCCAGACGTCGAGGGTTATCGGGTCTTTCTGGCCGAAGTCGATGGGCCCGGCCGGGAAGGAGAGATCGCCCAGACCCTTCGGGACGCCTGGCGCGATCGCGGCGCCCTGGTGACACCTCTCGCCGATCGACTCGCTCGCTATTATCAAGTCGAGAACACCTATCTGGCTTCTTTCCAATGGCTGGGGGCGCTAGCCGCGGCCCTATCGACCCTGACCCTGGTGGCGGTGGCGGCTCGCTCGGTGTTCGAACGTCGCGCGGAGTGGTTCGTCCTTCGCACCACGGGTTTCTCCCCGCGCGACCTCAGAATCATCGTGGCCTCGGAAATCGCCGCCCTCGCCGTGGCTTCGGTTTCGATCGGCGCCCTCGCCGCGACCGTCGCTCTTCTGCCTCTGCCTCGTGAGTCGCACCCAGCCCTGGCCTTGACCCTGCTCTTTCCCGCCCTGTGCCTGCTTTCGACCGCCGCCGCGACCTTTGGGGCGTTCAAGGTTCTCGAATCGCCTCGTTCTTCACGGCCTGCGCTAGGCTAACCGCTTCCATGAAAGGGAAATCAAAGATGACCTGGCTGATGTTTGCCTTCGCCGCCGCTTTGTCCTGGGGGGCGTATGGCGCTTTCCTGCACCGCGGACAGGTGGCGCTTGGCTCTCCGTTGAAGGCGTTGCTTTGCGTGGGCCTCGCGTACTTTCTTATCGGCGTGCTGGTCCCTGCCGCCCTGCTGGCCTCGCAGGGAGAACTCAAAGGCTTCAATCTGATTGGTTCATCCACCGCGACCGCCGCGGGTGCGCTCGGGGCCATCGGAGCGGTGGCCATTATCTACGCCTTCAAGGCCGGAGGTTTGCCGCATTACGTTATGCCTCTCGTCTTCGGCGGGGCGCCCCTGATCAACGTGGTGGTGACCATGAGCCTCCATCCACCGAAGGAAACGCCCCACCCCATGCTGTGGATCGGTTATCTCCTCGCCGCCGGAGGCGCGTCGCTGGTCCTCTACTACCGCCCGGCGAACTGAGCGCCGACACTCAGGCCTCCCGGAAAGGTGCGCATCATGCTCTCCCTCACTCTTCTTGCTCTCCTCGCTGGACCCGCGGACGCCGACTGGCCCCGCTTCCGTGGCCCCAACGGTTCGGGGGTCGCCGAAGCCACCGGCCTGCCTTCCGAGTTCGGTCCCTCGCAGAACGTGGTCTGGAAGACCTCTCTGCCCCTGGGTTACTCATCGCCCATCGTGTCCGCGGGTCACATCTTCGTAACCGCGGTGGAGGACGACAAGCTCTTCACCATTGCCCTCGATCTGGCGAGCGGCAAGGAGCAGTGGCGGCGTGAGAGCCCTCGGGATCGCCGGGAGGCGCTCGACAAGCGGAACGGACCGGCCTCGCCCACCGCGGTCGCCGACGGCACGAACGTCTTTGTCTTCTTCCCCGACTTCGGCCTCATCTCCTACGACTTCAAGGGCCAGGAACGCTGGCGCAGGCCGCTCGGCCCTTTTAACAACATCTATGGCATGGCCGCCTCGCCCATGCTGGTCGGCGACAAGGTGATCCTGGTCTGCGATCAGGCGAGCGGCTCGTTCATCGCTGCTTTTCAGGCCGCGAGCGGTCGCGAGCTTTGGCGCAAGCCGCGGCCCGAAGCCATCAGCGGCCACTCGACCCCCATCCTCTATCAACCCAAAGACGCCGCATCGCCCCTGATCCTCGCTCCCGGATCCCTGCGCATGGATGCATACGCCCCCGCGAACGGCGAGAGCGTCTGGTGGGTGAATTCGCTGCCCGGCGAGATGAAGTCGGGAGCGGTGATATTCGGCGACACCGTCCTCGTGAGCGGATTCAACACCCCCCAGAACGACCCGGGCGCCCAGGTCGCGGTGCCGCCCTTCGATCAGATCCTGGCCGAAAAGGACGCCGACCAGAGCGGAACCCTGTCCGCCGCCGAGGTCACGGACAAGCCGACGAAGGACATGTTCTTCTTCATCGATCTCAACCGCAACGGTCAGATCGAGGGCATGGAATGGCGGATGTACATGGCGAACGCGGCGTCTGAGAACGGCCTGCTCGCTTTCCGCGCGAACGGCGAGGGCGACATGACCCGGAAGGGTCTGGTCTGGAAGTACCAGCGCTCGGTTCCGCAGCTTCCCACCGTCCTCGTCTACCGTGATGTCCTGTACATGATCAACGACGGCGGGATCCTCACGACTTTCGATCCCACCACCGGCGCGATGAAGAAGCAGGCTCGTCTGCGCGGCGCGGTGGACAGCTACTACGCCTCGCCCATTGCCGGCGACGGCAAGGTCTATATCGCGAGTCGCGCTGGGATTGTGGCCGTCCTGAAGGCGGGTGGCGATCAGGAGATTCTCTCCGTGAACAAGATGGATGAGGAGATCTTTGCCACCCCGGCGATCGTCGGGAATCGGATCTATCTGCGCACCGCGACCGCGCTCTACTGCCTGGGGATCGAGTAATACCGCTGGAGCGGTTTTTTCGGTTCTGCTTGCGGGCCGGTCAATGGTTCGCCACCATGAGGCCCATGAAACTGCTCGCCTTGATGACGATCACGATTGCGATGTCTCTGGCCGTGGCCGCGCCCGCCGCCACCCCGGTCAACTGGCCGCAGTTCAGAGGCGGAAGCGCCGGCGGAGTCGCCGACGGCTCGATGCTGCCGACCCGGTGGTCCGAGACCGAAAATGTCGCCTGGGTCACGGAAGTCCCCGGCCGGGGCTGGTCGTCGCCCATCGTGTGGGGTGATCGTGTCTACGTTACGTCCGCGGTGAACGCGGGCCGATTCAAGGCGCCCTCGACCGGAATCTTCGGCAACGACTACGCGGCCGAGTTGACCCAGCAGGGGCTTTCCGACGAGGAAGTGGGAAAGCGAGTGATCGCGCGAGACATCGAACTCACGGACGAGGCCGAGGAAGTGAGCTACAAGGTGTTCGCGATCGACGCCGGGACGGGGAAGGTCAGGTGGGAACAGGAAGCTCACCGAGGCCAGCCGTTTGGCGGACGCCACCGCAAGAACACCTACGCATCCGAGACTCCCGCGACCGATGGTGAACGTCTGTACGCGTCGTTCGGCGGCAACGTCGGCCTCTTTTGCTATTCCCTCGACGGAAAGCTGCTCTGGAAGAAGACCTGGCCGCCTCAGCCGATCTATCTGGACTTCGGAACCGCCTCCTCGCCCATCGTCCACGCCGGAGTGGTGTATCAGATGCACGACACCGAGGCTGAATCCTTCCTGGTGGCGCTGGACGCAAAAACCGGGAGTGAGCTGTGGAAAGCCAGTCGGAGCGGTTTCGAGGCGCGCATGCAGTCCGGATGGGCGACGCCTCTCATCTGGAACAGCGGCTCGCGCACCGAGATCGTTACCATCGGCAAGGGCCTGGTGATCAGCTACAGCACGGACGGAAAGGAACTCTGGCGGCTCAACGGGATGACCCAGGCCACCCCGAGCCCGGTGGCGGGCGAGGGCCTGCTTTTCGTCGGCTCCGGATCCCAGGGGGAGACGAACCGCCCGCTTTATGCCATTCGCCCCGGCGCCACCGGCGACCTCTCTTCGGCCGAGGGACAGCCGCGGAGCGATTTCGTTCGCTGGTTCCTGCCGCGCTTCTCCGCCTACACGTCGTCTCCTCTTCTCTACCGAGGCCGCCTGTACGCGGTCAACGACAACGGAATCATGCAGGTCGCTGACGCCGGCACCGGCAAGGAGATCTACAAAGCGAGGGTCGGAACCGGAAGCGCCACGTTCTCAAGCTCTCCTCTCGCGAGCGATGGAAAGGTGTACATGCTCAGCGAAGACGGGGACATGTACGTGGTCGAGGCCGGAGACGAATACCACGAACTTGCGAAGAACAGCCTGGGCGAGATGAGTCTCGCTACCCCGGCGGTCGATGGCGAGAGCCTGTACGTGCGCACGGCCACCAGGCTTTACCGGGTCAAGAGCCCCACCGGGAAGTAGATTCTCTTAAATGCGGTCCGGACCTGCCGCGGTTCCAGCATCGTCCGCGGACCGCCGCGCGAGGCTCGTCAGTCGGGCAGCGCATCGGCCTTGGGCTCGGGGAGTCTAAAGCTCGCCACCAGAGCGACCGCGTAGACGGTGAGCGCCACCGCCGAGGCGGCGAGGGCCAGACGAGCGAACGGAGTTTGGCCCGGCATCACGGTGGCCAGCCGGCCGGTGGCCACTGCGCCGAAAGTACCTATCAATCGCCCGCCCACGTTCGCCGCGAAGCCCTCTCCGGTTCCCCGGAGGTGGGTCGGATAGACGCGCGGCAGATAGTTGCCCCAGAAGCTCATCTGCCCGATGGTGAAGAACCCGGCGAAGAACATGCCGGTCTTGACGGTAATGACCGAGCTGTCGAGGGCGTAGAAGAAGACCAGGGGCATGATGATCAGCGCGGGGATCTGGAACATGCGGAGGAGACGCTGGCGCGACACCACGAACACGGCCAGGGCGGCGAGAGCAATGCGTCCCGAGAGTCCGCCTATTTCCTGGGCGAATTGAACCTGGCCGACGATGACCTGTTGCTGCGGCCTGGGGAGAGAGCTCACCTCGGCCAGTCCCGGGACCAGCTGCGGCATCTGCTGGATGGCCCCGAAGGCCGCCCCGAAGGTGCAGGCGACGATGAGGGTGCTCATGGTCGTGGTCTGTCGCAGGGCGGGGGCGAAGATCTCGGCGAAACTGGGGCGTTTGAGGGTCCCGGCATTGCGCTTGGCCAGCCAGACCGGTGATTCGGGAAGGAACGGGCGCAGCACCAGCAGAGGGATGGCGGGAATGAGACCGGAGAGCAGGGTGTAGCGCCAGGGCTCGTGGCCGCCCGCGATCGATGGCAGTGAATCGCCATGACTCGCCACCCAGGTGAAGACCGCGGTGACCATGACGCCCCCCACGGAAGAGAAGGCCTGGGTGATTCCCAGGATCTTTTCTCGCCGGGCGGGATTGGGGAAGAGTTCGGCGAGCCAGGCGACCGCGGCCACGAATTCGACGCACACCCCCACGAAGGTCATGCAGCGCAGCACCAACAGCACCGGCAGGGAGGAGGCAACCGAAGAGGCGGCGGCCGAGAAGGCGTAGAGGAAGATACTTCCGGTGAGGACCGTTCTTCGTCCGAGCCGGTCGGTCAGGTATCCACCCAGCAGGCCGAAGATGCCGCCGCACACCGCGGGGGCGTAGAACATCAGATCCCGCCACAGACCGAATTCGGGTGAGCCGAACTGATAGCCGCCGAGAGCTCGAATGGCCGGAGGCAGAACCAGCGGCAGCATCAGAAGCTCATAGGTGTCGAACGCGAATCCGATCGAGGCCAGGATGACGATCGTCCACTCGACAAACGTCAACGGCTGCTGTTTCTCTGCCATCAGTCCTCCATAATCGGTCTTGTGAGTCCGAGGATGCGATTTCCCGCGATCATAGTGCCCCGCTCGAGGTTGCGCCTCGTGGTCTGTCTGGCTGCGGTGGCGGCCCTGGCGGCCGGCGGCCGGATCGAAGCGCACACCTTCGAGCGAACCCGAACTGAATTGCGGATCGACGCGGCCGGGAATTTTGAGGCCACCCTTCGTCTCGACCTCGACGCCCTCGCCCTCGGGGTCGACCCGCAGACGGATCCGGAGGCGGTGGCTCGAGCCCTGCGGGAGATGGGGGAAGCCGAATTCCAGAAGACCGCCGATGGCCTTGCGAATCTGCTCTCCCGCCGCCTCCGCGTGCGGGCGGACGGGAAGCCTCTCGAGTTCGAGGTCTCATTTCCAGGGCTTCGCCAACCACTCCGGCAGGAAGGCGTCGAAGTGTTTGGTCTGGAAGCGCGATTGAGAGGGCGGATCCCCGGCCACGCCCGCGAGGTTTCGTTCTTCGCCTCCCGTGCCTTTCCGGCCATCGAACTCTCCTTTGTGGATGAGAAAACGGGTCGGCGCGAGTTCCATATCTGCTTTCCCGGCGAGGAATGTCCGGGGACCCTACTGGCCGCGGGCCCGGCGGATGCGGCATGGACCCGGTTCGTGGTTATCGGATTCCGTCACATCGTGCCGCTCGGGCTCGACCACATCCTCTTCGTCCTCGCCCTCTTCCTGGGCGGACGCGACCTGAAGACCCTCCTGATTCAGACCGGGCTCTTCACTCTGGCTCATAGCGCCACCCTCGCCCTGTCCACCTTTGGAGTGGTTTCTCTCTCGCCGCGGATCGTCGAGCCTCTGATCGCCCTGTCGATCGCGGTGGTGGGCCTCGAAAACGTCCTGCGGCCCTCGGGGGTGTCCCGGCGGCGGGCCGCCGTGGTCTGCAGTTTCGGCCTGCTCCACGGTCTGGGGTTTGCGGGGGCGCTGGCAGAGACGCCGCTGGCCGAAGGCCAGAAGCTTCTGGCCCTGCTTCTGTTCAACCTGGGGGTCGAACTCGGACAGATCGCGGTCCTAGCCGCGGCGCTGGTCGCAAGCCTTCCTTTCTCGGACCCGGCCCGATACCGTCGAATGGTTGAGCGCCCCCTCTCGATCGGGTTGACCTGGTTGGGTCTGGCTTGGGCGCTGGCCAGGGTCGCGTCGTAAAATCAAGGGTCAGTCCTTCCCGACGCACGGATGCGCCCCGGTTCTTCAGAAGGCTGCAGAAAAGGCGGATATGCCAAACAGACTCAGGAACACTGTTCTTCAATTCGTTCTCGTTCCCGCTCTCGCCGCCACCGCCCTGGCCGCGGACTGGCCGCAGTGGCGGGGTCCAAATGGAAACGGGACGTCTTCCGAAACCGGACTGATTTCCACCTGGTCGCCGACCACCCTCGAAAACGTGGTCTTTCGCGTGCCCATCACGGGCCGGTCGACTCCGGCCGTCTTCGATGGACGGGTGTGCGCCTCTGGTAGAGCGGACCTTCGCCTCGAGACCGTGGCGTGTTTCTCCGCGAAGGACGGAGCCAAACTCTGGGAACGCCGCTACGCCGTTTACAACACCACCATTCCCTACACCCGGGTGGGCTGGGCCAGCGTGAGCGGCGATCCGGAAACCGGGTACCTCTACCACCAGAACGGCGACGGCCAGTTGATTGCCTTCGATCGCGATGGGAAAACAGTCTGGGAGATTCGCCTGGGCGAGGAGATGGGCCGGAGTTCCGGTTACGGCGGGCGAACGCACTCTCCCCTCATCGACGGAGATTCCCTGCTGGTCAGCATCGTGGGCGGAGGCTGGGGCGAACCCCTCCGCCAGCGCTATTCGTCCTTCGACAAACGCACGGGCCAGGTCCAATGGACCACCACCCCTTCCTCCGCCCCGGTTGAAGACTTCAACAACAATGCGAATGCCATCGTGGGCATCGTTGGCGGAGAACGTCTGATGATCGCGGGCGGAGCCGATGGATGGATCTACGCGCTTCGCACCGGAACCGGTGAAGTCGCCTGGACCTACAACTTCTCCACCCGCTCTCTCAATGCCCCGGTCACCATCCGCGACGGCATCGTCTACGCGAATCAGAGCGAAGAGCCGCTCCAGGGCGGCTTCATGGGGCAGGTGATCGCACTCGACGGGACGCTCAAGGGAGACATCACCGCCACCGGGCGCAAGTGGAACGCGGACGGCATCGGCGCCGGGTTCGGGGCGCCTCTCCTGGACGGGAACCGCCTTTACGTGGTCACCAATGCCGGCCACCTTCAAGCACTCGATGCCACCACGGGCGCCGAACTGTATGGAATCAACCTTGGCACCATCGGCCGTGGCTCGGCCACCATGGCGGACGGCAAGATCTTCGCCACCGAGGTCAACGGGAACGTCCACATCCTCAAGCCCCATGCGGATCGCTTCGAGACGCTGAGCCACGTCGCCCTGAAGATGCCCAATGGCCGACACGTCGAAGTCTGGGGTTCCATGGTCCCAGCCTACGGACGCCTTTATCTCCTGACCGAGAACTACCTGTACTGCCTCGGGGACAAGAACGCCCCATACAAGGGTCCAGCTCCTGGCGCACCTGCAACCGTGATGCCGTGGCCCGGCCCGTTGCCGGCCGCGGAGCAACCGCTCGCGTCCATCGCCCTTTTTCCCGCGGAGGCGACAACCACGCTCGGAGACAAGATCACATTCGAGGTTCGTGGATTTGACGCCCAGGGCCGTCGGGTGAAAGCTCCCTCCGCCACCTTCTCGCTGAACGGTCTTGTCGGCACGGTCGACGGGGGCGGTTTCAGCCCAGATCCGGCGCGGCCCCTGCAGGCGGGACTGGTGGTCGCCAAGGCCGGGGCTCTCGAAGCGAGAGCACGCGTGCGTGTCTTCGGACCGCTGCCCTGGGCCCACGACTTCGAGGCGGGCCCCGTTGCAAGACACTGGGTCGGCGCCGGCCGTCTTGCGATCGCCGACTCACCGGGGGGCAAGATTCTGACCAAGGAACGGGCCGCCACCGGGCTGAACCGTCTCAATGCCTTCATCGGTCCCACCAGCATGAGCGGCTACGCCATCGAATCCGATGTCCGCGCCACCCGCACCGGCCGCCGAATGGGTGATGTCGGGCTCATCAGCCACGGCTACACCCTCGACATGCAGGGGGTTCATCAGAGTCTCCAGATCAGGTCCTGGGCCGCGGAACTCGCCTTCTCCAAGGATGTGCCATTCGTCGTCGAAAGCGACGTCTGGTATCGCATGAAGCTGGTGGTCGAGCCCGCGACGGGAAAGACCACGGTGAGGGGGAAGGTATGGAAGAAGGCGGATCCTGAGCCTTCGGCCTGGACCATAGAGTTCGAGGATCCGGTCGAGATTCCCTCGGGTGCGCCCGGGCTCTACGGTGATTCCTCGACCACCATTGCCTGGGACAATCTGAAAGTCACTTCGAAACGCTGAGGTCAACAAGATGCGCCGTCTATTCCTTTCGATTGCCGCAACCGCCGTCGTCTTCGGCGCGCCGGGTTCTCGCACCGTGGGGTCGCAGGCCCCCGAGCGGGCTCTGTTTGGCGAGTTCCCGACCCGCAATTCCGTGTCCGCCGAGAAAGGGCTTCCGGCGACCTGGGATGCGGAAACCGGCGTGAACATCCTGTGGTCGGAGCCCGCCGGATCTCAGAGCTACGCCGGGCCGGTGGTGGCCGGCGGGCGGGTGTACGTTGGAACCAACAACGGAGGCGAACGGAATCCGAAGATCGTGGGCGATCGCGGTGTGGTCATGGCCTTTGACGCCTCGAACGGTGAGTTCCTTTGGCAGATGGCCACCTCGAAACTGACCGCCGGTCGTGTGCACGACTGGCCCGGGCAGGGGGTCTGCTCTACTCCATTTGTCGAAGGCGATCGCCTCTACTACACCTCCAATCAGGCCCATATCGTGGCTCTCGACGTGGAGGGTCAGAAGAACGGAAACCAGGGATTGACGGACGAGGAGCAGACCGGTCCCACCGACGGCGACGCCATCTGGTCTTTCGATCTGATGGGAGAGGCGGACGTGTTCCCCCATAACCTCGCCGCCAGTTCGCCACTGGTGGTCGACGGCCTGGTCTACGTCACCACCGGAAATGGCGTCGACGAGGGTCACGTCAACCTCCCCGCGCCCATGGCCCCGAGTTTTCTGGCCCTCGATCAGAAGACGGGGAAGCTGGTCTGGGAAAGTGCGGCGCCGGGAGACAAGATCATTCACGGCAACTGGTCCAACGCCGCCTATGGGGTGGTCAAGGGCAAGCCCCAGGTGGTTTTCGGAGGGGGGGACGGCTGGGTCTACAGTTTCGAGCCCAAGACCGGCAAGCTGATCTGGAACTTCAACGCGAACCCCAAGGAGGCGGTGTACCGCCTCGGGGGCAGCGGCACCAAGAACGACATCATCGCCACTCCGGTGGTCTATGACGACAAGGTCTACGTAGGCGTCGGCCAGGACCCCGAGCACGGTGAGGGAGTGGGAAACCTCTGGGCCATCGACGCCTCCCTGACCGGCGACATCTCAGAAAAGGGCGTGATCTGGAACCGGGGCGGCGATGAGTTCCATCGCACCATCTCCACGGTGGCTATTCACGAAGGCATCGCCTATGCGGCTGACCTGTCGGGCTACCTCTATGCACTGGACGCCAAGACCGGATCCTTGTTCTGGAAGCACGACATGCTTGCGGCGGTGTGGGCCTCGCCTCTGGTGGCGGACGGGAAGGTCTATCTCGGCGACGAGGACGGCGATGTCGTCGTGCTGGCCACGGGCAAGACCAAGAAGATCCTGAGCGAGACGAACATGGGTGCTTCGGTCTATGCGACGCCCTATCCGAAGGATGGCGTTTTGTACATCCTGGCCAGGAATCGGCTGTTCGCCATCAAGGAAGGGGCCAAGGCCGCTTCTCGCTGAAGCGATCGTGGCGGCCTGACCGAAGACCCCTGACCAAAGACCACGACCGGATGTCCCGGCCTCCTTCCCGGCGCGAGTGGGTGGCCGGTTGGGCGGCGAGTGCTCTGCTGTGGAGCCGCCCGCTACGGGCGTTCGCACAAACGACCCCGCTCCCCGACCCCGCCGACTGGCCGATATTCAGAGGGGACGCCGCCCTGCGCGGGGTGAGTGGTTCCTCTCTGCCGGAATCCCTGCGCCTTGTGTGGAGCTTCGAGGCGGAGAGCGAGCCGACCTCTCCAGTGGTCGCCCGTGGCCGCGTGATCTTTGCCACCAGAGACGGCGATCTCATCAGCCTCGATCTCGTCACCGGCAAGCCGGTCTGGCGGACCAGGGTCGAGGCGGGCTTCGAAGGGGCGCCCACGTGTACTGCGGACCGCGTCCTCATCGGGGACCTGCAGGGCGCGGTGCACGCCCTCGACTTCGCCGATGGGAAGAAGGTGTGGAGCCACCAGACTCCGGAAGAGGCGGAGATCAAGGCGTCCGTGGCCGTGGCTTCGGGGTCGGCGATTGTGGGCTCCTACGACGGCACGCTGCGCGCTCTGAGCCTGAGCGATGGAACACCGCGGTGGACCCACCAGAGCGACGCCCAGATCCACGCCACCTGCGCGATCCGGAACGGCCTCGCCTATGTCGCCGGCTGTGACGGCCATCTTCGCGGCCTCGACGTGGCCACGGGAAAGGTCGGGGCCGACATACGTTTTGGAGGCTACACCGCCTCATCCCCCGCGATCTCCGGAGACCGGGCGGTCTTTGGAACCATGAGCAACGACGTGGTCGCGATCGACATCGCCCGAAAAGAAGTCGTCTGGCGCTACACCCCGAAGAAGCTCTTTCCCTTCTACTCCTCCGCGGCGGTCTCGAACGAGACCGCTTTCATCGGCTCCCGCGACAAGTCCCTCCATGCTCTCAGCCTCGATACCGGGGAACTCCAGTGGACCTTCGACACCCAGGGAAAGGTCGACTCCTCGCCCGTCCTTATCGGTTCCCGCATTTTCTTCGGTTCTCATGACGGCCGAATCCGGGGGGTGGACGTCCAAAGTCAGAAGGGCGTGTTCTCATACGAGACGGGCTCGCCCGTGGCTACGTCTCCGGCAGTCACGGGGAACCGGCTTCTGGTTTCCTCGTCCGACGGACGTATCCTGTGCTTCGGCTAGGGTTTCGGTTCATTGAATCAAGGTCAAAGAATCCCATGAAACATGTCATTCCTGCCGCGATCGCCTTTGCCGCATTCACCTTGCCGGCCGGGGCCGCTCTGGCTGACTGGCCGCAGTTCCGCGGGCCCAGCCGTGATGGCCGGTCGACCGAGTCGGGCCTCCTCCAGCAGTGGCCCGAGGGCGGTCCGAAACTGGCCTGGCAGGTGAGCGGCATCGGCGGCGGCTATTCAAGCGTTTCGATTCAGGACCGCCGCCTGTTCACCATGGGAGATATCGGGGCCGATCAGTTCGTGATCGCGCTGTCCCTCGACAAGAAGGCGATCGAGTGGAAAACGCGCATCGGACCGGCCTGGATCGATGACCAGTACAAAGGCCCCCGCGGGACGCCCACCGCGGATGGTGAACTCATCTACGCCATCGGCACCGAAGGCGATCTGATGGCGCTCGAAGCCGCCACCGGCAAGGTGCGATGGAAGAAGAGCCTGCCCCGCGATTTTGGCGGGAGGATGATGTCGAGTTGGAAGTGGGCGGAGTCGCCCCTGGTGGATGGCGATCGTCTGGTGGTCACGCCGGGTGCGGCGAACGCCCTCATGGTCTGCCTTGACAAGGCGACGGGCGGGGAGATCTGGCGCACCAGAGCCGGGGCCATGGGCTCGGAGGGGCGTGATGGCGCCGCCTATTCCTCCGCTCTCATATCGAACGGCGCCGGGGTGAAGCAATACGTGCAACTGGTCGGTCGCGGCGTGGTCGGAGTTCGCGCGAAGGACGGGAAGTTCCTGTGGAACTACAACAAGGTGGCGAATGACACCGCGAACATCTCGAACCCCCTCGTGAGCGGCGACTACGTCTTCGCCGCCACCGGGTACCAGCAGGGCAGTGGCCTCGTGAGGCTCGAGAAGGCGGGCGACGGGGTCTCCGCCACCGAGCAGTATTTCCTCAATGGAAAGACCTTCCAGAACCACCACGGCGGGATGGTGCTGGTGGGGGGCCATATCTACGGCGGTCAGGGACACCGCATGGGGCTGCCCATCTGCGTCGAGCTGGCCACCGGTCGCAAGGTCTGGGGAGGGGACATCCGCAACGCAGGCAAGGGCTCGGCCGCGGTCATCTACGCCGATTCGCACCTGATCTTCCGGTACGAAAACGGCCTCGTGATGCTCATCGAGGCGACGCCCGCGGGCTACAAGGAGAAGGGCCAGTTCGAAATTCCCAACGGGTCCGCGCTCAGCTGGCCCCACCCGGCTATCGCGGATGGGAGGCTCTTCATTCGAGATCAGAATCGTCTTCTTGTGTACGACATCAGGCGCACCCCCTCCCCGGCCAAGACCGCGGGCGCCGTCCGCTAGGGGAGAAGGCGCCAGGGGCAGAGTCAGCGTCGTTTTGGCGGGAAGCCTGTTTCTTCTTGCGCCTTCATGGGCGCGCGCCCACGCCACGCCCAGTTCCGTAACGCAGATCCAGATCGGCCTGCGGGCGAGCTTTTAGGAGACATCCCCCGCGGGGGGTCATCCGTCTGTTCGGTTCAGCACGAGATCGGCCGCCTTCTCTCCGATCATCACGCAGGCCGGGTGGGTGGTGGCGCTCACCACCTCGGGCATGATCGAAGCATCGGCGACGCGCAGGCCATCCACGCCCTTCACCCGCAAACGGGAATCCACAACCGTGTCCGGATGTTCGCGGGGGCCCATCCGGCAGGTCCCCGCCGCGTGAAAGATGGTATCCGCGGCCCGGCGCACGAAGGCGAGAAGGTCGGCTTCCGTCTTCACCGCGGGGCCCGGCTCGATCTCCTCCCCGCGCAACGCCTCGTAGGCCGGGGATGCCCCCAACTTCCTGGCCAGGTGGACGCCTTGCACCAGAGCGGCCCCGTCCGCGGGATCGTGAAGGTAGTTCGGCTGGATCACCGGCGCGGCCAGCGGGTCGGCGGACCGAAGGCGAATCGCGCCCCTCGACCGGGGAGTCACGTGCGACACGGTGATGGTCACGAAGCGATCCGGCTGTTCGAGGCCCCGGCCCACGTAGAACTGAAGGTCGGGCGGGGTCTCCACCCCGCCCTTTGGAGCACGCGGCAAGCGGGTAAAG
>JAQBHL010000142.1:0-16838 GCA_032127745.1 Acidobacteriota bacterium | reverse complement strand
CCACCTCGGCCATCAGATCGGGGTGCTTCTTCCCGTGGAAGAGGATGAACTTCCGGATCCAGTACACGTAGGCTTTTTCGGTTCGGCGGCTGTAGTGCCGGAATCGGATGGCCTCGCGCACCCGATCGAGAAGGCGTGGCGGTGCGGGAACGAGGGCCTCGAGTCTGTTCTCAGGCATGACGGCTCCTAAAGGTCGAGGGAGAGGCCGCGAGCGTAGCCGCCGTCTGCGCCGGTTCGGGTCCCGAACCGGTTTGCGCACGAAGAGATGAACGTTGACCGGTTGGCCTTGGAGGGCTCTGCGTCGAAACCGACCGAATCAGCTCAGCGCGTCGGACTGAGGATGCCGGTGCGGGCGCCTGCGAACCTGCGGGCGGAGGCTGAGGGGCCTCGCCTTCACGGAGTGGGCCGCCAGGCTCCTCTGAGGCTTGGCGATGCGGCCAGCATCGCTCCATTCATCGGTGGACGACATGCGGCCCACGGATGTGAAGGCGAGGGCAGGCCCCTCGGCCGCAGCTCCATCACCGTGGCGCGGGGTGAGCGAGGTGCTGTGCTCACCGCCAACCCCCAAACTCCCTAATGGCCTTCGATCACCTCGCGCACCGCGCGGTCGTCTTCCCGCCAGCCTTTGCGCACCTTCACGAAGAGTTCGAGGTAGACGGGCGCGTCGAGGAAGGCTTCGATCTCGGTGCGGGCGGCGGTGCCGATCTTCTTCAGCATCGAGCCCTGCTTGCCGATCACGATGGCCTTCTGGCCGTCGCGTTCCAGCATGATGTCGGCGGAGATCCGGATCTTGCCCCCGGTCTCGCGTTCGTCTTCCCAGGCTCGCACCAGAACCGCAGTGGCGTAGGGGACTTCCTGGCCGCAGCAATGGATGATGGATTCGCGAATCAGCTCGGAGACCAGGAATCGCTCGGACTTGTCGGTGAACTCATCGGCGGGGAAGAGGGCGGGGCCCTCCTTCACCTCGTCGAAGATTGCCTTCAGCAGAATTTCCACCCCGTCGCCGGTGCGGGCGGAGATGGGAATCACCGCCTTGAAGCTCAGTCGGTTTCCGAGGCCGGCCATGAGGGGGAGGAGCTGGGTCTTCGCCGCCTTATCCACCTTGTTGAGGGCCAGGATCACCGGCTTCCCGGACTGCCGGAGCAGGTCGGCGATGGGCCGGTTGTGGGGGCCGTCGCGCTCGGTGGCGTCCACCATCCAGATCACCACGTCCGCTTCGCCGATAGCCGAATGCGCGACACTCATCATCCTGGTGTGCATGGCGAGGAAGGGTTTGATCAGCCCGGGGGTGTCGATGAAGGCGATCTGCCCGTGGGGGCGATTGACGTACCCGAGGATGCGGTTACGGGTGGTTTGAGGCTTGTCCGAGGTGATCGCGACCTTCTCGCCCACCAGACGGTTCAGCAGGGTGGACTTGCCCGCGGAGGGGCGGCCCACGATAGTGACGAAACCGCACTTGAAGCCGCTCGAGGGGGTCTCGCTCACGACGCGACCGCCAACGGCGCCTTCGAAAAGCGTACCCGTCCCACCCGCTTGGCCGTGGACTCGAGGACTTCGATGACGTAGCCCTCGTGTTCCATCTTCTCGCCCGGCTTGGGTACGCGGCCGAAAAGGCTCATGGCCAGTCCGCCCACCGTGTCCACGTTGTCCGGCATCTCGAACCCGGGATGGAGCGCGTCTCTCAGGCCCTCCAGACTCAGGCGCGCCGAGGCGGTGATCACGCCCCCTGGTGACGTCACCAGAGGGTCGGCTTCGATGGTGTCGTACTCGTCCTGGATCTCGCCCACGAGTTCTTCGAGGATGTCCTCGACGGCCACGATGCCCGCGGTCACGCCGTATTCGTCGACCAGGACCGCGACGGACAGGCGCTTCGTCTGCATCTCGCGCAGAAGGTCCACCACCTTCTTGCTGTCGGGGACGATCAGGGCGGGGCGCACCATGGAAGCGATGGTGTCCGTCTCGGAGCCGTCGTGGCTCACCAGGTCGCGCACGTGGAGGACGCCCGCGATGTCGTCCAGGGTTTCCGCGTAAGCCACCAGCCTCGAGTAGTGCGAGTCGCGGAAGAGCTTGCGGGCTCCGGCCACCGTGCTGGAGGTGGGCAGGCCGGTGATGTCGAGCCTGGGGGTCATCACTTCCTTGGCCTGGGTCTCCTCGAAGCGAGCCAGAGAATCGACGATGCGCGACTCGTTCTCCGCGAGCAGGGGAGCCGGCGGCAGATCCGTCCGCCACGAGGGCAGCCGCATGGCCCCGCTCTGGCTGTTCACGTCCTCCTCGCTGTCCGCGCCGGCGGCGCGTCGGCGCAAAAGGGTGGTGAGAGGGCGCAGCAGGAGGGCGTAGCGGTGGAAGGGACGGATCAGCAGGAGCAGCACTCGCTCGGGCGCACGCCGGGCGATCGCGTAGGGAATGGTGAGCCGGAAGATCAGGAGGTACACGAACATCGTGACCAGGGCCACCAGCATGGCCCAGTGGCTCAAGAGATCGAGAAGCAGGACGGTCAAGAGCACGGTCATGGCCACGTGGGCGGTGTAGGTGCCAATGTGGATGGGCATCAGGATCGAAGGAGGGTCTTCGAAGTAGCGGGCGAGCTTCTCCATTTGCGGAGAGGCTTCGTCGGCCATCTTGTGGAGATTCCGGCGCTTCACCAGGTAGAAGGCGGCCTCGATGATGGCCAGGCTCATGGAGATGATCACCGAGCAGAAGATCGCGAACAGGCCGAGGAGGGTCATGCCGCCGCCTTTGCGAATGCGGAGCGCGAAACGGTCGCTCCTGCGGGCCGGTCTCTCCGCGCGCGCGCGGGACCTCGGGACAGGAGCCGCGCCCGGAGCTTCTTCTCCATGGCCTCCATCTCGCCCTGGTCCGTCTCGTGGTCGAAACCAAGGACGTGGAGGAACCCGTGCAAAGCCAGGATCTCGAGTTCGCGGTCCAGGCTTCGCGAGAACGAGGCCGCGTTTCCACGGGCGGTCTCGACGGAGATGATCACGTCCCCCAGCCCGACCTCCTGGTCGCCACCCTCGAAGGAAAGCACGTCGGTCGGCTGGTCCTTGAAACGGTAGTCGCGATTCAGGCGGCGGAGCAGGGCGTCCCCGGCGAAGACCACGGCCAGTTCGCCGGTGACGTTCATGGCTCTGGCCGCCCGGTCCAGGAGATTCCGGATTTCGTCCGTCCGAACCGCGTGGCTTCTCTGGCGATTCACGAAGAGCACCGAAAACGCGGGAGGCTCGGTCGTGACCGCCTGGCGACTCGGAGGGCGTGACTTCTGGCGCTTCATGAGGCTCCGGTGTTCGAGGTCAAACCGTTGCCGACGGCGGGGGCCCCGGATCCGTTCATCGGTCCGCGGCCCTCGTAGGCCTTGATCACGCTTTGCACCAGCTTGTGGCGGACCACGTCGCGCTGATCGAAGTAGCTGAAGCCGATGCCCTCGATCCCGGTGAGGACGGCGATCGCATCCACCAGGCCCGAGGTCCGGCCCTGGGGCAGGTCGATCTGGGTGATGTCGCCGTTGACCACCACCTTCGAACCGAAGCCGATGCGGGTGAGGACCATTTTCATCTGTTCGGGGGTGGTGTTCTGGGCCTCATCGATAATGACGAAGGCGTCCGACAGGGTCCGCCCGCGCATGAAGGCGATGGGCGCCACCTCGATCACGTGCCGGCTGATCAGGCGCTCGACCTTCTCGAACTCCATCATGTCGTAGAGGGCGTCGTAGAGCGGGCGGAGATAGGGGTCCACCTTCTGCTGCAGGTCGCCGGGCAGGAAGCCGAGCTTCTCCCCCGCCTCCACCGCGGGCCGGGCCAGGATGATGCGGGCCACGGATTTCGAGAGGAGGTAGGCGATGGCCTGGGCCACCGCGAGGTAGGTCTTGCCCGTGCCCGCGGGGCCGACCCCGAAGACCATGTCGCTGGTGATGATCTGCTCGAGGTAGCGGCGCTGGTTGAAGCTGCGCGGCACGATGGTCTTCTTGCCGCTGCGGACCACCGCCTTGGTGAGGAAGTCCCGGAGGTTCGCGTTTTCATTCTCGGAGATGAGGGTGGCGGCGAGGCGCACATCGCCGCCGCCCAGACCGTACCCCGTGGCCATCATCGAGGTCAGTTGGGTCAACACGGACTGCGCCTGGCGCTGGCCTGCTTCGGGCCCGTCGATGAGCAGGTCGGCGCCGTCGTTCTTGATCCGGACCTTGAGGATCTCCTCGAGGGCGCGAAGGTTCTCGTCCCTCACTCCGAACAGCTCGTCGGTCCGTCCGGCCAGAGCCACGCGCGTCATGTTCGGGTCATCATCGCTTGGATAAGAGTATCCCCAGATCGCGCAACTGCTCGTCGCGGACCCGGGAGGGTGCGTGGCACATCAGGTCGGTGGCCGAGGCGGTTTTGGGGAAGGCGATGACGTCGCGCAGCGACGTGGCCCCGGAGAGAAGCATGGCCAGGCGGTCGAGCCCCAGCGCGATCCCGCCGTGCGGAGGTGTGCCGTAGGAGAGAGCGTCGATGAAGAAGCCGAACCGCTCCCGTGTTTCCTCGTCGGTGAGGCCGAGGATCTTGAAGACCTTGGCCTGGGTGAGAGAGTCGTGGATCCGGTAGCTCCCTCCCCCCACTTCCATTCCATTGAGAACGATATCGTAGGCCTTGGCCAGCGCCTTCGCGGGCGTGGCGTCGAGGAGGGGGGCGTCCTCCGGACGAGGGGCGGTGAAAGGATGATTGACGCTGTAGAAGCGTTTTTCGTCGGCGTCCCAGTCGAACAGAGGGAAGTCGACGATCCAGACGAACCGGTAGGCGGTTTCGTCGATGAGTCTCAGCTCCTTGCCCATTTCGAGGCGGAGGATGCCCATGGCCATGGAGATCGGGCCTTCCGCGTCGACTCCCACCAGGATGGTGTCGTCCTTGGCCGCCCCGGTCTTCTCGAAGATCTTCCGGGCCACGCTTTCGGACGCGCCCTTCTTGACCAGATTCGAGACCGCCTCCTCCGTGTTCTTGAGGGTGAACAGATTCCGCCTGGAGCAGCGGCTGTCGGGGACGATGCGGGGCAGCCACAGCTCCTCGTTGATCTTGCGCAGGCGGGTGCCCGAGACCCCGGAAGCGGCGGGAAGCACGATGGCGCGAGCCACCGCCCCCGCCTCGATGGTGGCCGGGAAGCCTTCGAGCCCGAGCGTCCGCATCTGTTCGGTGAGGTCTGAGATCTCCATGCCGAAGCGGATATCCGGCTTGTCGGAACCGTACCGGGCCATGGCCTCCGCGTGGGTCAGGCGCGGGAACGGCCGCGGCACGTCCACCTGGATGAGGGCCAGGGCCTTTTGATAGAGCGGCTCGATCAGCTCGAAGATCGACTCTTCGTGGGGGAACGACATCTCGATGTCGACCTGGGTGAACTCGGGCTGGCGGTCGGCGCGCAGGTCCTCGTCGCGGAAGCAGCGGGCGATCTGGAAGTACCGGTCGAGGCCGCCCACCATGCACAGCTGCTTGAACATCTGCGGCGACTGGGGCAGGGCGAAGAAGGACCCGTGATGCACGCGGGAAGGAACGAGATAGTCGCGCGCGCCCTCGGGGGTCGAGGCGGTGAGGATGGGGGTCTCGACTTCGAGGAAGCCCTGCTCGTCGAGATAGGTGCGGATGGCGAGGGCCAGCTTGTGCCGGAGCATCAGCGCCTTCTGGATGGGGCCGCGGCGCAGGTCGAGGTACCGGTATTTGAGCCGGATCTCCTCGGCGGTGTTGATGTCGTCCTCGATGGCGAAGGGCGGGGTTTTCGCTTCCGAGAGGATGACGATCTCGGTGGCCGTGATCTCGAGGTCGCCGGTCCGGATCCTGGGATTCACGGTGTCCGTCGAGCGCGCCTCCACCTTGCCGGTGACGGCCAGGACGTATTCGCCTCGGACCTTGTCCGCGGTGTCGTGGGCGGCCTTCGACACCTCGGGGCGCGCCACCACCTGACAGATGCCCTCGCGGTCGCGCAGGTCGATGAAGACCACCCCGCCCAGGTCGCGCCTCGTGGCTGCCCAGCCCATCAGAGTGACGGTCTGGCCGATGTGCGAGATGTCGACCGAACCGCAGTAGTGCGTGCGTTTCAAACCGTGCTCCTGCACCCGTCGTTCCGGCGGTAGCCGAAATCCGGGGCGGTTGGAAGATGGGGGGTGAAGGCCAGCGTCTGGGCCCCGGTTTTCGCCGGGGTGACGGGGTGGGTGAAGGGGAGATGGCGAGAGGTTGGAAGATGGGGGGTGACGCCTGGGGTCTGGGCCCCGGCTTTCGCCGGGGTGACGGGGCGGGCAACGAGGGGGCGCGGTGTCGGCATGAGCTTGGGCGACGCTCTACTGAGCGTTCTGCTCTGCGAGGTACGTGGTCTTGTACTCGAAGTAGTTCCGGGCGTATTCGCGCAACTCCGCCTTTTCTTCGTCGCTCAGCGGCCTTCGGACCTTGGCCGGGCTTCCCATCACCATCATGCCGGGCGGAATCTCCATCCCCTCGGGCACCAGCGTGCCCGCGGCCACCACGCTTTCTGCGCCCACCGTGGCCCCGTTGAGGACGATGGCCCCGATGCCCACCAGGCAATAGTCCCCGAGGGTGCAGCCGTGGAGATTGACCGAGTGTCCGACCGTCACATGGTGCCCGAGGGTGGTGGGGAAGTCGGGCGCCTGGACGTGGATCACCGAATTGTCCTGGATGTTCGTGTAGGGGCCGATGGTGATCGATTGAACATCCCCCCGGACGGTCGCGCATGGCCAGATGCTGGCGTGGTCCCCGAGGGTCACGTCGCCGATGACCTGGGCCGAGGGGTCGATGTAGACGCCTTCGCCGAGGCGCGGCCATTGGCCTTTGTAGGGTCGGATCATTGAAATATGACCCCCAAGTCTACTAGAACGGTCCGGTCCGCGGTCGGCCCGCCCCTGAACCCGTGGCCCCGGGCCCTCACCGGGACACACTGCCCGGGCTAGGAGTCTGCGCGGCAGAAGGAAAAGCGGCCGAAATGAGACATGTGTTGCGCGGTATTTGGAGATTGAGGCCGGTGTTTCTTGACCAAACACACCCCTATTTTGTTCGGGCGCTCGTCTGCCGCGCAGACTCCTAGGAGTCTGCGACCAGCAACATCATGCGGGTGCCGCCGATCTGGAACTCGATGCCGTGCTCGATCTCCTCCTCCTTGATCCGCTGCGAGCCGATGAACGTCCCGTTTTTGCTCTCGAGGTCCCTGAGGACGAAGCGTGAACCCCGGGCCTCGACCATGGCGTGCATCCTCGAAACCTGGCTCTCCGCCAGTTCGATCGCCGCTCCGGCATTGCCGCCCTCGCGCCCGATCAGGAGCGAAGCGTGCCCGAAGGTGTGCTCGGTCCCGGCGCGAGGACCGGAAAGGAAGCTCACGCTGACCTTCTTTCCCGCCGGGAGGCTCAAGGGACCGCGCGGAAGTTCACGGGCCGGGGAGGGAGCATCGGGGAGGGCGGGCAGGCCGGCGGTTCCGGACTTGAGCTCCGGCACACTGGAGGTTGGGGCCTTGACCGAGGGCGGGCCGGGTGAGGCCGTGCTCACGGGCAGGCCCGCGACCGAGGTATGCCTCAAGGGCCGACCACCCAGAGCATCTTCGATGTCTTCGACCATGGCCTCGGCGGTCGGGTAACGCTCGGAAGAACTCTTGGCCATGGCATGGGCGACGATCGCATCCACCACAGGGGGGATTTCCTTGACTCTCCGGCTGGGCGGGACCGGATTTTCGTAGGCCAGACGCATCAGGATTTCCGAGAAGGTGCCGCTTCCGAACGCCCGAACCCCGGTGAGGGCCTCGTACAGCACCGTCCCGAGCGAGAACAGGTCGCTCCGGGCATCCACCCGGGCCTCGAGCGCCTGTTCGGGAGCCATGTAGCCGGGACTCCCGAGAACGTCGCCCAGGGCGGTCAGTTTGGAAGTCTCCAGTTTCGCCACCCCGAAGTCCATGATCTTGGGCTCGCCCTTCTTCAGGATCATCACGTTGCCCGGTTTGATGTCGCGGTGCACAACGCCGTTTTCGTGCGCGTGAGACAGGGCGTCGGCGAGGCGTCCGGCGATGCGGAGGGCGTCGCGCCAGGGGAGGGCACCCTCCGCGATGATGTCCTCCAGAGTGCGGCCGCGGAGAAATTCGAGGGAAATGAAGAAGGCGTCGGCCGCGGCGTCGATCCCGATCTCGTAGACCACCACGATGCAGGGGTGCTGCAGGGACGCGGCCGCCCGGGCCTCCTGATAGAAGCGTTTCTCGAAAGTCTGCCGAAGTTCTTCGGGCAGGGACTCGAGGAGGAGGATCTTGAGGGCGACCGGCCGCATCAGGGAGAGATCGCGTCCCTCGTAGACCACGCCCATGGCTCCCCGTCCGATCTCGCGGACGATTTCGTAACCGCCGATCGTCTTCGGGAGGGCTTCTTCTTCCATCAGTTCCATTCGATCGACAGGCCCTTGCGCAATCCCGTGACTCGGGCCTTCAGCCTGAGCCTTCCGCCGGGATTGAAGAAGGTCTGCGACCTCTCGGTCTTCACGTTGTCGTCCCAGGCGACCTGGATCTTCACGGTGCGCTTTCCCGGAGCGACCTCGAGGGTCTGAACAAGACGGCCCCTGCGCAGCTCCATTCCCACGACCCTTCGAGTGACCTTCCCGCCGAAGGGCTGGTCCACGACCAGAAGGTCGTCGATGAACACGCGGAAGACGCCGCTTTTCAGCGAGTGCTCGAAGTCGATCAGGAGTTCGGCGGGCTGGTCGGCAAGGACGGTGGCGGAGGGAGTGGGCGAGAGTTCCGGGGCCTCCGACAGGTCGGCGCCGGCGATCGCCTCTTCGGACGCGGGGACAATCAGCCGGGCCACCGGCGGAGGGGCCTGGAGCCGCACGGCCAGAAAGACCAGGCCAGCCAGAATCAGGGCCGAGGCCGCGATGGTGATCCCTCGACCCTCGCGTCGCGCCGCCGGTGGTTCGGTGGGGGCCGGCCCCTGGTCCCGGTCCGGAGGGATGCCCGCCTCAGTCCCGGCGGGGACCGGCGCCCCCGCGGCCACGGTGCCTCCCGGTCCGGCGGCGTCCACGGGTGACTCGAGGGTCGGGGCCGGTTCGTCCCCCAGAAGTCCCCGAATGTCCTTCGCGAGCTCCCCCGCATCCTGATAGCGCTGCTCGACGTGCTTGGCCAGGCAGCGCCTCAGAATCCGCTCGAGGGAGACGGGCGGAGAGGGAACGTGACTGGCCAGAGGCGCGGGCTCGTGGCCCATGAGCTCCAGGAGGATCTTCGTGATCGACTCGCCGCCGAAAGCGGGAACCCCGGTCAGCATTTCGTAGAGCACGGAGCCCAGCGAGAAGATGTCGGAACGCCCGTCCACGGCATGGGCCTGGGCCTGCTCCGGCGACATGTACATCGGGGTGCCGATGAACTGTCCGGTGGCGGTGAGACGTGCGGCTTCGAGCCTGGCGATGCCGAAGTCCATGATCTTCGCGTCCCCGTTGGGCAGGATCATGAGATTCGCGGGCTTGATGTCCCGGTGGACCACCCCCGCCGCGTGGGCGTGGTGCAGAGCCTCCGCCACCCGCTCGGTGATGCGCAGGGCTTCCGTCCACTCGAGCCGCTTCCGTCTCTTGAGCAAGGCATCGAGGGTCTGGCCATCGAGGAGCTGGAGGGCCATGAAGAGCGACCCGCTGTTCGCGTCTCGTCCCACGTCATGGACGATCACGATTCCCGGATGGGACAGGCGGGCGGCGCTCTGGGCCTCGGCGAAGAAGCGCCGCTCGAAGGCGCTCCGATCGGCCGCGTTCGCTCCGGCCGGGAGCTGGATGACCTTGAGGGCGATGTCGCGCGAGAGGTCAGGATCGTGGGCCAGGTAGACCACCCCCATCATGCCTCGGCCCAGTTCCCGGCGAATCTGGTAGCGACCGACGGATTCGGGCAGGCCGCTCACCCCTGGCTCCCGGTGGGATTGGAACTCACTCGAATCAAAGACGTTTGCGCCCTCTTCTGAAAGGAACTTCAAGCGACAGGCTGAAATGCGGTGAGCTTACCCCACGCGTCTCCCGCGCCTCCCCGGTCGGAGAGACGGCCCGGTTGGCCGACGGACCGTGCCCGTGTTTGAATGCCCCCGGGGGAACATTCCCAAAGAAAACGCCGGTCTGCCGCGTCTTGCCCATGAAAGTTCGATAACGCGATGAGCGAAACCGAGGCCCTTCTAGCCGAGTTCGATCGAGACCCCGAAGCGGGGCTCTCCGGAATCATGGACCGGTTTGAAAAACCTCTTGTCCGGCATGCCCGAGCCGTCCTTCTGGACACCGAAGCGGCGAAGGATGTGGTCCAGGAAGCCTTCATAAGGTTCCTGACCGAAAAGCCCCGTCCCGACAACCTGGGCGGCTGGCTCTACCGGGTTTCGCGCAATCTCGCTCTCGACATCGTGAGGAAGGAGAAGCGCCGCATGCGACTGAACGAGGGGCTCGACGAAAGACACGAGGCTTCGCCCGAAACCACGGCCACCCTGAGAGTGGACCTGGGGCGGGCCTATACCAAGCTCACCCCCGAGCAACGAGAGGTGGTCTTCCTGAAGGTTCAAGAGGGCCTCTCCTACAAGGAGATCGCGGAGACGATCGGAAAGCCCGCGGGCACCGTGGGCTGGATGTTGCATGAAGCGCTGAAAACGTTGGCTAACGAGTTGCGACCGGAAACGCTCGCGGAGGTGCGGTCATGAAGTGCGTGCGCGAAGACTTGAAGGCTCTCATCACGGACGTTCTCGTGGGTGAGGCCGAACCGTCGGTGAAAGAGCGGGTGCTCTCTCACCTTGAAACCTGCGCCTCCTGCCGGGAAGATCGGGACCAGACGGCGCGGGTTCTGGGGCTTCTGAAGGAGGCTCCGCCCTGGGCCGCGGTTGCGATCGACGGTGCGATCGCCGGCGGGGCCGAAGCCGCTTCCGATCAGGGTGACACTTTGTCGGTGATCCAGAGGCAGAAGATCGAGAGCCTGGCCGCACGGCGCCTCCCCGCTCGCCCCGCGGGCAAGGTCCTGGGCGTTTCGATGTCATTCCTGGCCATGGCGGCGAGCCTCTCCGCGGTGGGGATCGCGCTGGTGATCGCCCGGAGGAGTTCCGAGGTTCCCATCGAACCGCCCGCTCCGCGTGCGACCGCGAGCTCGATTGGGCAGCTGCCCCAGGCTCCGGAGGCTCCGGAGGTGTTCCCGAAAGTCAACGCCTCGCCCGAGCCGTCTCTGACCGCGCCCGCCGCGGTTCGAAGCCGTGCTCCCGAGCGGGTGCCCATGGCCCCTGAGGCGATGAGCGCCCTCAAGGAACAGACGGTGCAGGAAGCCGGGATGGGGAGGGCGCTTCCCCAGGCGGCGGAATCGAACGAAACCTCGTCGCTCAAGAAGGACCTCCGGACGGACGATGACAAGCGTCGGGCCGATGAGGCGCGGGCGGCAGCCCCGGCCGAGGGTGTGACCGGCGGAGCTTTGGGTGGGGCGCCCGCTGCTTCCGCGCCCGAACCGGCGATGAGGGTTGGAGGGAACGTCGCTGCCCCGCCGCTCCCACTGCCGGCCGCCACCGCGGCCCCCGGAGAGCGACAAGGCCGTCCGTCGGGATTCGATGCGTCCGCGGGACGGACCGCGAAGTCGGAGGAGGGCGTTCGGGCGGAGGGCAAGCTCAGCGGCGGCGAAACGGATCGTCTGCGCTCCATGGGCTACTCGCGCAACCGGCCTTCCGACCGGCCCGTCCCGCCCCCCGCTCCACCCGACATGTTCTTCGAGGCGAAAGGCACCAATCCCTTCATCGTCACCGAAGAGGATCCGCAGGCGACCTTCGGCCTCGACGTCGACACCGCGTCCTACACCCTCACCCGCAACTATCTCAACCGCGGGATCCTGCCGCCTCCCTCGGCGGTGCGGGTGGAAGAGTTCGTCAACTCCTTCCCCAACAACGTCGACGCCTCTGGTGGTCGCGGCCGTGACTCCGTGTTCGCGGTGCGGGTGGACGGCGCGCCCAATCCGCTTCATCCCGGCTATCACATCCTGCGCGTGGCCATGAAGGCGAAGGACGTGGATCCGCGGGAGCGAAAGCCCGCGCACCTGACCTTCGTGATCGACGTATCGGGTTCGATGGCCGCGGAGAACCGTCTCGGCCTGGTGAAGAGGAGCCTTGGCCTCCTGGTCGACAAGCTGGACGAGCGCGACACCATCGGAATCGTGGTCTATGGCACGAACGGGCGTCGCGTCCTGTCGCCCACCTCGGCCGCGAACCGCGACCGGATCATGGGCGCCATCTCCCGTCTTCACCCCGAGGGGTCGACCAACCTGCAGGACGGGCTCGATCTCGGCTACGAGATGGCCATGGAGTCGTTCGACCGGCGGGCCAGCAATCGGGTGGTCCTGTGCACGGACGGTGTGGCCAACACGGGTCGGACCGAGGCCGACGCCCTGCTCGCCCGCATCCGCTCGGAGACGAAGCGCGGCATCGACATGATGGCCCTCGGCTTCGGCATGGGCAACTACAACGACGCGCTGCTCCAGCGCCTGGCCGACGAGGGCAACGGCCAGTACGCCTACATCGACGACCTTGGGGAAGCGCGCGCGTTCTTCCTGCGTAAGCTCACCAGCGTCCTCGAAGTGGTGGCTCGCGACGCCAAGGCCCAGGTGGAGTTCAATCCCGCCCGGGTGGAGCGCTACCGGCTGCTCGGCTACGAGAAGCGCGACGTTGCCGACCGCGACTTCCGCAACGACTCGGTGGACGCGGGGGAGATCAACTCCGGCCACAGTGTCACCGCTCTGTTCGAGGTGAAGCTCAAAGGCGGCCCGCGCCAGGGAAAGATCGGCACCGCACGCATCCGCTACAAGACGGGGCCGAGAAGCGAAGGGCTGGAGTTCTCACGAGAGATCGTGGACAACGAGGTGGCTCGGAACTTCTCGCAGGCCTCTCCCGCCTTCCGGACCGCCTTCGTGGCCGCCCGCTTCGCCGAACACCTGCGGGGCAGCTACTGGGTGAAAGACGAGGCGCTGTCGTCGGTGGAACGCCTGGCCCGCGACCTGCCGGAGTCTCAGCCCACGAACGAACTCGCGGACCTCGTCGGCCGGGCCATGAAGCTGCAGAGGCCGCAGGGGAGAGAAGACTGGTGAGCGGCTTGCTTGTAAGAGTTTTGTAACACCGCCTCCCGCGCGCGTCTCGCGCCGGACCCGACGTGCTACCGTCGCGGCCGTACCAAGGAGGTGCCCGTGAGCGTTCAACCGGAGATCATCCAGGGCGGCATGGGAGTGGCGGTGTCGAGTTTCAAACTGGCCCGCAGCGTCTCCCGGCAGGGACAACTCGGCGTGGTCTCGGGGACGGCGCTCGACATCGTGCTCGCGAGACGACTGCAGCGAGGAGACCCGGACGGGCACGCGCGCAGAGCCCTCGGTCGCTTCCCTGACCCGGCGCTGGCCGCCCGCGTGCTGGACGCCTGGTTCGTTCCCGGCGGGGAGGTGGGCGACGCGCCGTTCGCGGAAACTCCGATGTTCACCGCGGCGCCCGCCCGCAAGCGCCAGGAACTGGCCGTGGCCGGCGGTTTCGTCGAGGTCTTCCTGGCCAAGGAAGGCCACGGTGGCCTGGTCGGCATCAACTTTCTGGAGAAGATCCAGTTGCCCACCCCGGGCACCCTCTATGGCGCCCTGCTGGCCCGGGTCGACTACGTGCTGGTCGGAGCCGGCATCCCGCGCGATATCCCCGGACTGCTCGACCGCCTCTGCCGGCATCAGGCCGCGACCCTGCCCTTGCATGTCACCGGCGCTCAGCCCGAAGACCGCTTCGAACTGTGCTTCGATCCGGGGCAGGTGATGGAGAACCCGGGGCCGGATCTCCCCCGGCCGCTCTTCCTGGCCATCATCGCTTCCGCCACCCTGGCCCTCAGTCTGGCCAAACGCGGCACGGGCGTCGATGGCTTCATTGTGGAGGGTCCGACCGCGGGCGGGCACAACGCGCCTCCCCGTGGTCCGCTCACCCTGGAGCAGGGACAGCCCGTCTACGGCCCGCGCGATGCCGTGGACCTGGGCAAGCTGCGCGCCCTGGGCCTGCCCTTCTGGCTGGCCGGCTCGTACGCGTCGCCCGAAGGATTGCGCGCGGCCCAGGCCGAAGGTGCTTCCGGCGTGCAGGTTGGAACCGCGTACGCCTTCTCCTCGGACTCGGGCCTGGACGGGGCGATAAGGGAGCGCGTGCTCGAGAGCGTGAAGGGCGGGACGGCGCGCGTGTTCACCGACCCCTACGCCTCACCGACCGGCTTCCCCTTCAAGGTCGTGGAACTCCCGGGTTCTCTCTCGGAGGCCGCGGTCTACGAGGCGCGCCCGCGGCGTTGCGACCTCGGCTATCTGCGCGAGTTGTACCGGCGGACCGACGGCACCATCGGCTATCGCTGTCCCGGCGAACCCGTGGCCGATTACGTGCGCAAGGGCGGGCGCGCCGAAGACACCGCGGGCCGCAAGTGCATCTGCAACGGCCTGATCGCCACCATCGGGCTGGGGCAGCGCCGGGGCGGGGTCACCGAGGCGCCCATCGTCACCGCCGGAGACGACCTGACCAACCTCGCTCGCCTGCTCCATGAAGGGGGGCGCGGTTACTCGGCGGCCGAAGTGACCGACTACCTGCTCGCGCGCCCAAAGAGCAAGGAGCGAGAATCCCCTCCGGCCGGTCTCTCCGCATAGCCGCACAGCGAGCGATCGCCAGCCGGCATTCGCCGACCAGGTCGCAAATTACCGCGCGGCTGCGATGGCCGCTACGGCCGAGGGGCCCGTGCTCGCCTTCATTCGTCTGAGCCAGGGGGGCCAGACACGGCCCCGGCCCCCCTGGAACCCCCTGGCCTGCGCCGGGCGAGTCTTCGTGACGCTCGAATCGCCTGAGTCAATCAGGCGATTCGAGAGCGGGGTCGCCGGGCTTCGGCCAAATCGGATTCCCGCCGGGCACCGTATTCACTACCCTGCCAAGGCAGGCGCGGGACCCTGCGGGCGAAGGCCGAGGGGCCTCGCCTGAACGGAGTGGGCCGCAAGCCCCCTCTGAGGCTTGGCGATCCGGTCAGGATCGCTCCATTCATTAAGGACGACATGCGGCCCACGGATGTGAAGGCGAGTACGGGCCCCTCGGCCGTAGCTGCCATCACAGTCGCGCGATGAGGTGGGGGTGGCCGTTACTGGGAACCGGACGGAAAGGAGCGAGTGGCGCCCCCGCCTACTTCACCGGAATCGGAACATTGCAGACTTCGATCCGGCCCGTCGGGTTCTTGAACCATTCCTCCAACCGGGTCTGCCGCGCCGCGATGAGCGACTTGAAGGTGGCGGTGTCCGTGCGCAGGACCTGGAGCGGGGTTCGATCCGCCGCCGGCACGTCGGCTGCGACCTTGACCGAGCGGATGACGACCAGTTGCTCGGGCTTCTCGTAGAACCCGAGGGGCCCGGTTCCGCGCGGCAGGGTGGAGAGCAGCTCGATTCCCTTCACCACCCGGCCGAAGACGGCATCGTTGCGGTCGAGGTGGCGCGGGGAATGGCCAATGACCACGAACAGCTGTGAACCGTTGCCGCTGGTCGGGTCGTTCCCGCGCGCCGTACCAAGCGCACCGTAGCAGTGGACGAGCCAGGTCCGGCCCGACTTCGGATCGCGGGCGGCCGGGAAGCCCATGGACCAGCCGGTTTGAGGCGCGTACACGTCCCCATCCGGCGAAGGGGTGAAGGGCAGGTCGGCGCCGATAGCGCGATCGAACTCGGGAGGAAGCGAGGTCTTCGCGGTCCGAACCTCGCGCCGCGCCGTGGGTGAGTCGCCCTCGGCGTCGCCCCACTGCACCACGTAGTTGTCCTGAACTCGAATGATGCTGAGACCGTCGAAGTAGCCTTCGCGGGCCAGCGCCTTCACGTTCTTCGCGTGCTCGGGGGCGAAGGTGGGAGCCATCTCGATGACCACCCGGCCGGTCGCGAGTTCCAGGTACAGCGTGTTCTCGGGATCGATCGGACGCCAGTCCCAAGCACTCGCGGCGGCAAGGACAGAGGCGGTGGTGGGGGAGGGGGGAGATTGGGGGCCGGTCGCGCTCGCGGTCTGAGCCGTGACCGGCCCTGCGGCAAGCACGGTGAAAGACAAGGCGATCAGGGTCCGCCCAGGCCTTGTGATCACGCGGTGTCTCTGGCTCACGTCCGTCCCTCCACTCCAGAAATCGAGTCTCGCGCATCCTAACCCGCTCCCCATCCGCCGGCGCCTCGAGAACCGCAAAGTGACGTCGAGGGCATTTCCGGAAACTTCCCGCGCAACGCTGTTGACAGCCTTTCATGGACGGCCGTACATTGCTGACGCGGCGACACCCGGTTTCGGCCTCCTCCTCTCCCTTCTCCCCTTTCCCGCACCCTCTCCCCCCTCCTCCCCCTCTCTCCCCCTCCCCCAGACGCCCATCATCCAGGACTAAGGACGCCATGTCTCAGATCCGCGTGACTCTCTCCCGGCGTTTCGCCTCGGCTGCGGCCGCCGTCCTCGTGTTCCTCGCCCTTGGCTCGGCCGCGCAGGCCCAGGTCAGCCTCACCACTCAGGGCGCGCCCGTGACCGAGGACTTCGACACCCTGGCGTCTTCGGGGGCGTCAAGTGTCGTGCCCGCGGGCTGGGCCTTCACTGAGGTGGGCACCAGCGCCAGCGTCAACGGCCTGTATACCGCGGGCACCGGGAGCAGCGGGTCCGGCGACACCTACAGCTTCGGCGCCGCCAGCAGCTCCGAGCGGGCGTTCGGCGGTCTACTCAGCGGCACCTTGACCCCGACCATCGGCGCTGCCTTCACCAACAACACCGGCGCCGCCATCACCCGGCTCGATATCGCCTACACGGGCGAGCAGTGGCGGCTGGGCGCCCTGGGGCGCGTCGACCGTCTCGACTTCCAGTACAGCCTGGATGCCGCCAGCCTCACCAC
>JAQBHL010000141.1:0-4238 GCA_032127745.1 Acidobacteriota bacterium | reverse complement strand
GCTGCGATCGCGCATCACGATCTGAACCGAGTAGCGCCCGTCCTTGAAGTCGTCGGGGACGAGGAATCGGCCTTCAAAGACGTTGGACCTCGGCCGCTTGACCAGGGGCAGCTTCAGGCCGAACGGGAACAGGGCGGTCGCGAGAGTGGTGCCTTCGTCGCACTCCACCCGCAACACGGGGTCGCCCGGCTGGATGCGGCGCGGGCGGAGGAGGGACCGGGGCGCGGCGAGGAAGGCGGTATAGGGCGTGACGAACTTGTAGCGCCTCGAGAGTTCGATGATTTCGTCGACCCACTCCCGCCTCTCGCCTTCCGCCTCGATGCGCCGCAGCAGATCGTCCACCCGCGCACGAGCCCACCGTCGCGGAAGATCGCGAGCCTCGAGGGCCTTCTCGGGCAGGGCCGCGGTGAGGGTGCTCGACTCCCTGGGCAGGATCCCCGAAGCGAGAGCGAATCGGACCTCGGGCAGCGGCTTCGAGTAGCGGCCGACGTAGCCCGAGAGCGCGAGGGCGGTGGGTGGTTGCACCATCACCGGATAGATGTCGCGCAGGCCGGGATCGCCAAGGGTGACGCGCAAAGCACCTTCGTTCGGCGCCCCCTGCGCACTCTGCGCCGCGGCCTTGCGCGGGTTCAGCAGTCGGTCGAAGAACAGATCGGTCTCGGGCTCCGATGAAAGCGCCGACAAAGCACCCTCCGAAGCGGCGCGCAGGCCGGGGGCCACATCCGGGGTGGCGACACTCACGAACAACGATGTCTTCTTGCGAGCAGCGATCAGATCTCTCGAGGTTGGACTGCCGACGCCATCGGTGAAGAGCACCAGCCGGCTTCTGTCTCCATCGCCCGCAAGCTTCTGGGCCACCCGCAGGGCCTCCAGCACGTTGGTTCCGGGAGAAAGCGCACGCGCGCGCAGGCGATTCAAGGAGGCGGTCGTCACCAGGTCGATGGCGTTCGCCATGGAGGGCGGGGCGTCCACGGTGGCGTCGAACAGGATCAACGCGAATTTGTCCCCGGGGGTCAGAGCGCCAATAAGGCGCGTGAGGCGGAGGTACGACATTTCGAGGCCCGAGAAGCGGTGTGACAAGGAGGTATCGAAGAGAACGGCCACGGACAGAGCGGGACGTTTGGCTTGAGGCGTGATGGCGGCTGAGCCGGGCGCGTCGGTACTGGAAGTGGGCGGAAGGACTTCCATGAGGAAGAAACCGTCCTTCTCCGGAGGAATGTCCGCGGGCCGCTCCCAGGGTGCCAGGGCCAGATCATCCGGCATCCGCCGGTCGGGATTTCGGAAAGCGGACAGGCGCAGTGGCGTCTGATCCTTGAGCTTGAAGCGGACGATCAGATCCCGGTCGAGCTTGACGTCGCGGCCCTCGAACGAAACTCCATCGGCGGAGAGGGTGAGGGGGAGGCCGTTCGCGGTGGCTTCGTAAGCGAGGTTGTCGAGTCCAACCCGAATCCGCAGGGTTCGAGCCACCAGGGGCTCGCCATCCACCGGAGACAACGCCATGCGCATCTCGCCCATCAGGCCGGCCACATTGATCTCCTGCTGAAACTGAATTTCGAGACGCTTGGTGGCGCGGGCGGGAATCGGCGCTACTTTCACCGAGAAGGGCGCGGACCCCGAGGGCGCCGCCGGGCCGGACCCGTCGCCGGGCGCCCGGTCCTCCTCGTCTCCTTGCTGGAGAAGGCCGGGGTCAACCCGCTGGGCGGTGAGGGCGTCGTAGATGGCGCGCGCGCGACGCTTCTCGAGGATCACGCCGGGGATGCGCACCAGGCCGTCCCACACCGCGAAGTCGCCGATGGAAGCGCCCGGCGGCAGAGCGAAGCGATACGTCCCCTCCTGAATCTGGTCGGTGTGGTTCTCGAAGATCTGGCGGACGTTCACCCGCGCGTAGCCGCGGGCCACCGACGCGTCGATGGTCATGTCGCGCAGGGACAGCACGGTCGCGTCGGGCCGGCCCGTGCTCGTGGGAATCAGCAGGCCGGACTGGGCGGAGGCCAGGCTCGCGGCGAACACGAAGGCCGCGCTGCTCAGCAGGCGCGCCGCCTGCGGCATCATCGCTGCTCGTCCCGATCGACCGGCCATCGCGTCAAACCCTCGTCCGTCCCGATGTAGAGAAAACCGTCCTTCTCATGGAGCGCGGTGACCCGCGGGGACGGCAGCGCTAGCTTAAGTCGGTCGAATCGAGTCCCGTCTACGGAGAGGCGGAACAATTCCGCACCGTCCGTGCCCGCATAGACGCGGCCATTCGCCTCGATGAGGCAGCCGGAGTTGACCTTGAGGCCTTCGGTTTCCGGGAACGGTTTCCATTCGCCCCGCTCCGACATCGCACCGATCCGCCGAGTCACCCCTCCGCCATACGTGCCGACCAGAAGGCTGCCTTTCATGGGAAGAAGTGCGGTGACCCAGGGATGCGGAAGCCTGCCCTCGCCCGAGGCCACGCGCCAGACGACTCGGCTGCCCTCGATATAGCCGAGGCCGGAGGGGGTTCCCACCAGGAGTCCGGCCTCGGTCGGAGCCAGGGCGGTGGCCTGATTTCCGGGCAGGCCGTGGAAGGCGGACAGGAGTTTTCGTTCGGGGAGGAGCACACCCTCGCCAAAACCGATGGCCACGCCGCCGCGCGTGGGGGCCAGCGAGAAGGCAGCGCCCGTGCCTTCGAGGGGGGTGACCTGCGAGCCATCGAAACGAAAGGCGCCACGCAGACTCGCAACGTGCAGTGCGCCGCCCGCATCGAGGAGGGCATTCACCGCCCAGATCGGCGAGGAACGGTCCGTGATCTGACGAAGGTTCCACGAGGCCTCTGACTCCTCTCCCCCAACCGGCGGCGCGGGCGACCGGACGAGTTCAGCCAGACCTCCATCGAAGAAGCCGACGACGAGACGACCGCGGAAACCGGCCAGGGTGCCGACATGAGCCTGACCGAAACTCCCCTGCTGCCGGCGCGGCACAATCACACGCCAGGTCTCGTTCACCCTCTCGGCCAGGCCGTTCGCGGTGTCGGCGAGAAGTCGATCGCCAACCATGAAGACGCGGCGAACGGCCTCGGGAATCTGCTCGACCTGCACCGCCCCCGAGGCGTCGAACCGTCGCAACCGCGAATCGGATGGGTCCGCGGTGGCGAAGAGGCGATCCCCCAAAACGGCGATGGAGGCCACGCCCTCGCCGCCCGCGAAGGATCGAAGCACACCGTCCTTGCCTTCGGCCATGAGTCCGGTCGGCGTGACCGCGAAGATTCGGGAATTGAACATCTCGATGTCCTCGACCCAGGCTGTATCGGCAGCTTCCACTTTGGGAGCGGAAGTGACCCGGCCCTGGCTCACGAAGAGGCCGGTCTCGCCGCCGCTCACCACGCGACCTCCATCAGCCAGTGCCACCGTTCTGACCGAGGAGGTGTGCAGCCTGGCCATGGATCGCTCGGCGAAGCCCATCCGGAACAGACCCTCACGCGCGCCGATCCAGAGCTCGCCCGCCGGCGTCTCCACGAGATCCCGAACATGCACCGCGCCGAAGCCGGATCGGACTTCGGACCATGAACCGTCGCGATAGACGAACAGGCCGCCGGACTCGAGACCCACCACGAGATGGTTGCGCCATGCCGACATGGCGCTGGCTCGGCGGGTCGGAAGCGCGGCGGAGAGGTCGATCCGATCGAAGCCGACCGCCCTCGAGTCGGGAGTGGGCACAAGACGCGCCACCCCGAAAGCCCCCGCCACATAGAGCCCTCCCGGAAGGGCGACCACCGACTCGATGTCCTCGCCGCCCCAGAAGGGCAAAGCCGGTCGCCCGGGCCGGACGATCAGTTCGACCGGACGCTCATGGGGAGGGTCGGAGTCGATCGCCTCGTTCACCTGGCGGTTCAACGCGAACAGTGCGAAGGCGCCGGCCAGCGCCACCCCCGCGGCGACGCTCGCCACCACCCTGAAGGTGCGGCTCGAAATCCCCGGAGCTTCCCGTCGATCACGCATACAGGAGTCGAGGGTAACACCGCCCGCGCGGCCTCTCGCCTTCGATTCTCCTCGATGGCCGGCCCGGGATGATGAGGTAAGAACCCGGAGCGGAAATGCCGGTTCGAGGCCCAGCGCGACGAACCGGTCCACGCCCCCTTCGAGCCGCGATCGAGAGGCCCGGTTATTCTTCCCTTGGGTCGGCAGTCGAGGGCGGTCGGACCAGGGAGCATTCAATCCAGAAACCATGAGGCAAAGAAGAATGAAGATGGTCGGCAGAGCCGTTCTCGCACTCTCGCT
>JAQBHL010000140.1:0-23829 GCA_032127745.1 Acidobacteriota bacterium | reverse complement strand
TTCAGCGAAGGCAGCATCGGCGGCGACATCGAGCGGGTGAATGTGCGGGACCTCGAGGCCTGGTACGGAGAAGCGCCACCGAAGCAGGTGGCCGCGGCCGAGCCGTGGGTTCAGAAGGAGCCGGGCGGCTCGAACGGCATCGCCATCGCGCCCTCGCACACCGCCTCGGGAAAGGCGCTGTTGCTGATCAACCCGCACACGTCCTTTTTCTTTCGCGCCGAGGTTCAGGTCACAAGCGACGAGGGCCTCAATGCCTACGGCGCGGTCACCTGGGGCCAGTTCTTCGTGTACCAGGGCTTCAACGAGAGAGTGGGCTGGATGCACACCTCGAGCGGCGTCGACAACATCGACGAGTATGTCGAAACCATCATCAAGAGGGCCGATGGCCTCTACTACTACAAGTACGGGTCGGAGGAGCGCCCGGTGACGGCCCGCAAGATCACGGTGGCCTACAAGACGCCGGCTGGCATGGCTCAGAGGGAGTTCACCGTCTACCGCACCCACCACGGGCCGATCGTTCGATCGGCCACCAGAACCGCTCGAAAGGTCCAGACCGGGCCCGGCGCCATCGCGTCGTCCGAAGAGTGGATCGCCACCCGGCTGATGGAGGAGCCCTTGAAGGCTCTGACCCAGTCTTACTTCCGCACCAAGGCGCGGAACTACAAGGAATTCCGGGAGACCATGGACCTGCACACGAACTCGTCCAACAACACGATCTACGCGGACGCGGACGGGACCACCGCCTACTTTCACGCCAACTTCATCCCGAAGCGCGATCCGCAGTTCGACTGGCGAAAGCCGGTGGATGGCAGCAACCCCGCAACTGACTGGGGCCCGCCCCTCTCGATCGACGAGAGCCCGCTGGTGGTCAGCCCGAAAAACGGCTGGCTCTACAACTCCAACAACTGGCCGTACTCGGCCGCCGGCGCCGACAGCCCGAAGAAGCAGAATTTTCCGGGCTACGTGGAGGAGGGCGTCGAGAACCCGCGCGGCATCCACGCCATCCGCGTGCTGAGCGGCAGGAAGGACTTCACCGTGGATTCCTTGGTCACCGCCGCCTACGACAGCTACCTCCCCGCCTTCGCCGACCTCGTGCCGACCCTGGTGAAGGCGTACGACGACGCACCGGAGACGAGCCCTCTGCGAGCGATCCTGGCGGATCAGATCAAGACCCTTCGCGGGTGGGACTTCCGCTGGTCGGTCTCGTCCGTGCCCACGTCTCTGGCCGTCTTCTGGGGGGAGGAAATGTGGCGGAGCACAAGAACGGACGCGGATGAAGAAAACCTGACCGTAATCGAGTACATGAGGGATAAAACCACCGGTCAACAGAAGCTCGAAGGCCTGGCCGCCGCATCCGAAAAACTGGCTACGGACTTCGGCAAGTGGAATACAGCCTGGGGCGAGATCAATCGCTTCCAGCGGCTGACCGGCGATATCGTCCAGCCGTTCACCGATGAAGGACCGAGCATTCCGGTGGGCTTTACGTCATCGCGATGGGGCTCGCTCGCCTCATTCGGAGCCCGCGCCTACCAGGACACCAGGAAGTGGTACGGCACCAGCGGCAACAGTTTTGTGGCCGCGGTCGAATTCGGCGACCGGGTTCGTGCGCGCGCCATCACCGCCGGCGGGGAAAGCGGCGATCCGAAATCGCCGCACTTCAACGACGAAGCCACGCGGTATGCCACCGGAGATTTGCGGGAGGTGTACTTCTACCCGGATCAGCTGAAGGGCCACACGGAGCGGGAGTACCACCCAGGCCGATGACCCGAGGCGCCGCGATCAGATCGGTTCTCTTGACCTTCAGGCCGCAGGCTATGCCAGAGCCGAGCCCGGGCTGCCGTCCCCAGCGGCCTGTGGATGCCGGGTCAGGACCGGGCGAATGGCGGCGATCGCGGGCGCGAAAAGTTCCATCTGATCGGGATCGGCAAACAGGGCGGCATAGTCCCGGGCGCTGAAGGCGCGAGAGAGACGCGAGGCGTAGGTATCGCGGAGCAACCGAACATAGTGGTCGACATCGTAGTCGCGGGAATCCTCTTCATCCCCGGCCAGGACCCCGTCCTCGCGCTCATCCACCACGCCCCCTGTCCCCGTTCGGGTTCGATAGACACGCACCCGATCGCCGAGGCTCCAGGACCTCTGACCCGCGCTCAGCATTGCCTCGTATGCCAGCTCCCTCCGGCTTTCCCGCGTCTGCATGTACTGCTCTCTCGTCCGGGTCAGCCGCACCCGGGAGGACACATCCCGGGTCGGCAGCTCGCGATGGCGGAGAGCGGCCACGGTCTGAAGATAGGCTTCACGCACCCCGACCACGTCGCCCAGCAGGAGGTGGTCGATCGACCGGCGGAGGAAAGCCTCGCCATAGGGCTCGGCCCGGCTGGACCGGAAAGCAACACCGCGAAGAATCAGCCTGCCGTCGTAGCCCAGCAAAGCGTAGTTCTTGGGTTCATGCGACAGCATGGCCGCGTACCTCCCCTCGAACTCGAGATGCACCAGCGGCGGCAACAGCGCGCCCACTTCGGCCACCACCCGGCGCTCATTCGCCTCGGTCCAGTCCATTGGCGCCGCGAAATAGGCCCCGTCGGTGTCGGCCTCGAGCAGGGTGACGCCGCGGGAGGCGAGTTCGCGGCAGATCTGTTCGAGAGTCTCACGGCCGCGCCGGGTGACCTCATTCGCCGCATCCACGTCCGCGAAACGGGTGAGACCTCCGCCGGCGGCGAGATACCCATAGGCCGAGTTGACGACGAGCTTCATGGCCGAGGACGTCGCCTCGTGGGTGTATCGCTCGGCCGATCCGAAGGGCGCATTCCGGGCGCTCGCCTTCTCCTGCAGCCGTCGTTCCACCAGCCGGTCGACCAGCGCCAGCATGGCCCCCAGGTGATCGCGGGCCGGACCGATGCGATAGGCGCGCATGAGAGAGGGATACAGGCTCGCCACATCGGCTTTCACGATGCGATGCGCGACCCCGGACGCGAACAGGTGCAAAGCGGCGCCGCGGTGGGGCGTGTCGGGGCCGGGCCGATAGGCGGGCAGGGCCATCCCCGCGCGCAGGTAGGCCCGAACCATGAGCGGGTCGATCACCCCGGTCGCCGCACCCGCGTCGGCTAGACGCTCGTAGCGACGAGGGGCCATCCGGGCGAGCGCGAAGGCGGCGCCCCCGAACATCCGGGCCAGGGCCGCAACCTCCTCGACATCGGCGGTGGCATAGCGTCGTACCCGCTCCGGATCCTGGACATAGGTTTCGTAAACCCTGTCGCCGCGGATCAACTCGCGACCGGGGCCGGCGATACCCAGATAGCGCGCGACCTCCTTCAGACCGTGGCCGGGCAGCTCCCGGGTGGCGAAGTCGTGGCGCAGAACCGCGTCCATGGTGTCGATCAACTCACGGCCGGGCGCAATCAGCCGGACCCGGCGACGCCCCCCTTCGCTCCCCGCCATTCCCCGACGAGCGGCCCGGGACCGCAGTCCCGCCTCCGCGGTTCGGCCGAGATCGAGTGGAACTCCCAGGCGACCGGCGCGGGTGTGCAGAAACGGCAGGTCGAAGCCGTGCAGGTTATGGTTTTCGATCACATCCGGATCGGCGGCCTGCACCCGGGCCACAAGCCTTCGTATGAGGGCCGCCTCGGCGTCGTCATCCGTTCCTTCCGCCTCCAGCACCTCGACCCGGCCATCGGGATCCCGGACGGCGACCATGAAGATCCGGTCGCGACCGGGATCAAGACCGGTTGTTTCGAGGTCGATCTGCATCCGACGCAGCTGATCGAAGGTCAGATCGCGGAAGTACGTTTTCCCCGTCGCCACCAGAAACTGCTCTTCGGGCGGAAGAACGAGAAGGCGCTCCTTCCCCAGTTCCCGCAGGTGCCCGACCAGCCGTCCCCGCCGCCGGCTCGCTCCGTGGAGAATCGCCGCGGTCAGGGTCTTCAAACGCTCGGCGCTCACCAGGTACTTGAGTTCGCCGGGGCCCTCCAGCTTCCGGAACGTCACTCGGGCGCGCGAGGCCCCGTCGGGGCCAAGCTGCAGTCCTAGATGGCGGAGGTCGTCCAGTTCGTCCAGCAGGATCCAGGGACGGAAAGGCTCCTGCTCGCGCACCAGTGCGCCGGTGTCGGCCAGACGGCGCCACACCGTCACTCGCCCATCGGACTCGGCCCACACCGAGACGATGCCGGGCGTCTCATCCCATCCCCACAGCCATTCGTCCTCCGGAGTGGGAGGTCCCGCCCGATTCTGAATCACACCCGGGTCCACGGCTCAGGTTGACACAGGCCAGGGGCCTTCTTCCGCCGGCAAGACCATCGGCCGTCGCTCAACTACCAGCCCGACGCGGCGTCACGTCACTCGCGGCCGTCCATGGACCCGGAGCCGGGAAACCCCGCCGTCGGGAAAGATTCTCAGGCGCACGTGGGTGAACACCTCGTGCCGAGCCAGTCCGTTACCGATCAGGTGGCGACGATGGGGGCGCAGTTTTGTCTCCGCCAACAGGGGCTTGAAGGCCACGCGCCCGCACGCGAAATCGTCCACGGAGGCGTCAGGCACGAAGGCGCCGTCGAGCCGCGCGCTGTCCGGGTAGTTGCCTTTGAAATGGTTCGTGTCGATCTCGACCTTTTCGATGTGGCCGGGAACGCCGAGTCGGATGATGACCCATTCGTGGCCGGGCCCCCGCCGGCGGCGGGACTGCCATCCTTCGTCCGGGCTGGACGCGCGGCCGGGGAGCAGCAGATTGTCCTTGACCCCAAAGTGCTCGTCGCTCGCGAGCAGCGCGCGACCGCCATTTTCCGTGGCCGCCAGGTCCACGATCCCTTTCCTCTTCTTCCAATCGACGCTCACTTCCCCGTAGACCCGGAGGCGAGCCACCCCTCCGTCGGGGTAGATATGAAAACGCAGATGGGTGACCGGACGATGGATGGAGATGGGAAAGAGATTGTGAGCGTTTCCCGCGAGGACTACCGGACTCAGAATCGAACTCCAGGGCAGAGTGTCCACGGTCCTGCGAGTCACCGCGGTGGTCACGTCGCAGGCGTCGATCGAAGCCTTCTCCGGAAAGTTCCCGGTGAAGAACGACGTATCGATGTCCACGCCGCGAACCACCCCCCGCCGGCCCAGTTCGATCAGGCACCAGTCATGGCCGGGGCCGCGCTTGCGGCGGCTTTCCCAGCCGTCCATCCACTTGCCGTTCGGGGTGAACCGGTCGGCCACGAAGATCGGAACTCCCCGCTTCAGCAGATTGTGCCGAGACGCGAAGAACTCATCGTTGGCAAACAGGACCCGGCCGCCCAGGCGGTCCGAAGCCAGATCGACTAGGGTTTTGAAGTCTTCGGTCACAGGAGACCTCCGTGGAGACCGGCAAAAGTTTGGCGATCGTACACCTTGTGCCCCCCGAAGCAGGTATGCAGGGCGTGCCGAGGCCAGGGGAGGGCCCGGGAGGCGGGCCCCCGGCACGGGAAGAAGAGGTGGCACGCGCCGCGGTTTAAGCTCCTGCCATGGCGCGAGCGAAAATTCCCATACTCAGGGCCAAGGCCAGGGACGAGGCCTACATGCATCTGGCCCTGCGCGAGGCGGCGCGGGGAATGAGGCGCGGCCAGGGCGGGCCCTTCGGCGCGTGCATCGTTCGGGAGGGGATCATTGTCGCGGTGGCGCACAATCGCGTCCTGGTGTCCGGCAATCCCACCCAGCACGCGGAGGTCGTGGCCATCGGACGCGCGGCCCGGCGCCTCGGCACCCATGTCCTCCGGGGGTGCACGATCTACTCCACCACCGAACCGTGCCCCATGTGTTTCTCGGCCATTCACTGGGCCCAGATCGGCCGCATCGTGTTCGGCACTGGTATCGCGGATGTCAAGCGTCTGGGCTTCAACGAACTGACTATCTCCAACAACACCCTGAAGCGCCTGGGTCGCAGTCGGGTGGTTCTCGATCAGGTCTCGAAGACGGAGTGCACAAAGCTGCTCCGCGCCTGGGCGAATCTGGAGACGAAGACAACGTACTAGCAGCCAGGGCCCAATCAAACAGATCGCCCATGTGGGCCAGGATCTGCCCGGCGTTCCGGGCATCCTCGGCGGGCCGGAAGGAGGCGAAGGCCTCGGGCACGTCCGCGAGAACCTTGGCGCTCCGATAGCCGAGGGTCGCCACCGTGTGTCGCAGGAGCCCGACATCCTCAAAGGACGTGGCTATTCCGCCCTCGCCGCGGCCAGGGCTTTGACCACGCCGAGCGCGCGGTCGATATCCGCGGGGGCTACGCAGACGTGAGCGGACAGGCGGACGCCCTTGTCGTCGCCCTGGGCGCGGACCCGGATCTTCTCTTCCCAAAGAGCGTTTTGCAGATCCCGCGCGCTCGACCCTTCGACCCTGAAGGTCGTGATCGCGGAGGCGAGCCGCGGGTCGGCGGGTGACGAGAGAACCGCGCCCTTGATGCCGGAGAGCCCCTCCCGCAGCCGCTTCGTGAGCATCAGATCCCATCGCTCGACCCGGTCCATGCCGGTCCGCTCGGCGAGGGCCAGCGCGGCCATGAGGCCGTCGATGATCGCCGTGCTACCGGTGCCGTACTGCATGAAGCGAAAGGCGCCCTGCTCCTGGTTGTCCCACTGATAGCTCGCGAGCGTGGTCCAGAACTTCTCCTGTATCTCCCGCCTCAGATAGAACAGGCCGGTGCCCTTGGGCGCCATCAGCCATTTATGGGGACTGGCCACATACGCGTCGCAGCCGAGCTCTCGAACGTTGACCTTGATCTGTCCGAGGGCCTGCGCGCCGTCGATGAGGGAGAGGGCTCCGTGCTCCCGGGCCAGGGCGATCAACTCCACCACCGGCATCCTGATCCCGAACTGGGAAGTGATGTGAGAAACCATGATGGCCCGCGTCTTCGCCGACGCGGCGGCTCGGAAAAGGCCGACGATCCCCTCGGGCCCGCCTCCCACCGCGGCGGAAAGCGGCAACTCCTTCACTATGATTCCCCGACGATTCGCCATCAGACGGAAGATCGAAACCGCGCCGCCATGCTCCTGGTCGGTGGTGAGGACTTCGTCGCCCGGCTGCCAGTCGATGCCGTTGCCAAGCTCGTTCATGCCCATGGTGGCGTTCTGGTTGATCGCCACCTCATCGACCTCGGCGCCAAGGAAGCGGGCGACCGCGGAGCGCGCGCCGAGCAACGGCTGGTATCCGGTCAGGGGTTCGCCGTCGGCCTGAAAATAGGGCCAGTCAGGGAGTTCGGCCTCGGTCCGGGTCAGACCCTTCGTCATCGCGTTCAGGACTTCGCGAGGCATGGCTCCGAGGGTCCCGGTGTTGCAATAGGTCACCTCTTTGGGGAAGAGAAATTCGCCCCGCAGCCGCGCAAACACTTCGGCATCGCTCGCCGAACCGGCGGGAGCCTGAGCAGCCGACGCCTCCGCAGGGCGGACGCCAAGCATTCCGTGCGCAAGGGGCAGCGCGGCGAGCGTCCCCAAGAAGTCGCGGCGGTTTTCCATCAGTCTCTTCCTCCTCGGAATGATTGCCCTCAGAATACGCGGTTCCCGTGATCACCGCCCTGATTCTTCTGTCCGCGATCCTCAACGCCTCCTGGAACGCGTTCGTGAAGAACGACGACGATCGACCCCTGGCCATGGCCTGGATCATGGGCCTCGGTGGCCTGGTCAGTCTCTTCGTGATTCCGTTCATCACCTTTCCGGGGCCCCGGATCTGGCCCTACCTGATCGCCACCACGGTCTTCCAGAACGCCTACATCGGCCTCGTGATCCTTTCCTATCGACATGGCGACCTGTCCCAGGCCTATCCCATCGCCCGGGGAACCGCGGCTCTTTCCGCCGCGATCGGATCGGCGGCCCTGGGCACCGACGCCCTCCTGCCCCGCGAGTGGGCGGGGATCCTCCTCTCTTCACTCGGAATCGTGAGCCTCGCCTTTGCCGTCACCGGCCCGGCCAGCACCCTGAGGCGGGCGATCGGCTATCCGATGCTCAGCGGCCTCTTCACCGCCGGATACTCCATCGTCGACGGAAGCGGCGTACGCCTCGCGGCCAACCCGTTCGAATACGTGGTCTGGATGAGCTTGTGCGCATCGCCCTTCCTGCCCGCCTATGTCCTCATGACCCGGCGTCGCGACGTGGCCCGATCCGCGCGGAAAGGGATGGGGCCCCGCCTGGCCGCGGCCGCGGTGGCGCTTTCGAGCTACGGCATCGCGGTGTGGGCGTTCTCGCAGGGCTCGATCGGTCGAGTCGCGGTGCTGCGGGAGACCTCCGTCCTCTTCGCCGCCATTCTCGGCGCGGTCGTGCTCAAGGAGCCTTTCGGAACGCGGAGGATCCTGTCCGCAATCGTGATTCTCCTCGGGTTCGCGATCTGGCCCTAGGGTCCCGAGAACCGAGGGAGGGTCGAAGGAGAACTCAGGCCAGGCGGCGAAGGAGATCGTGAAGGATGTCCCCGCAATCACCCTCGATCTTGATATGGGCAAGATCGTCGGCGCGGGTCTTCCCCCGATTCACCAGCGCCACCGGTTTCCCCGACTCCGCCGCGGCCAGGCAAAAGCGGTAGCCCGAAAAGACCATGAGCGACGACCCCACCACCAGCACTCCATCGGCCTCCGCGAGTCCCGCATAGCAGTCGGCGACCCGCGCTTTGGGCACGTTCTCGCCGAAGAAGACGACATCGGGCTTCAGGGTCCCGCCGCAGGAGGGGCACCCGGGTACGACCACGTCGTCGAAAGGGCCCTCGAGTCGGGCGTCGCCATCCGGCGCATCCACGGCATTCATCCGGGCCCAGCGCGGATTGCGGGCCACCAGTTCCTCCTGAATCGCGGCCCGCGACACCAGGGCTCGGCAATCCAGGCAGCGAACGGCGTCGAGACGGCCATGCAGATCGATGACTTCCCGGCTCCCCGCTTTCTGGTGGAGTCCGTCGACGTTCTGGGTCACCAGGGTCGAGACCGCGCCGGCTCTTTCGAGCGCCGCTATGGCAGTATGAGCGGCGGTGGGTTTCGCGAGGGACACCCGGGCCCAGCCCACCAGGCTGCGCGCCCAGTAGCGCCTGCGCGTGGCCTCGGAGGCGACGAAATCCTGGAACTGAACGGGTGGCTTGTGCTTCCAGGCCCCCTCTTCGTCCCGGTAGTCGGGAATCCCGGCCGCCGTGCTGCAGCCCGCGCCGGTCAAGACGAAAAGCCGTGGGGCGCGGCGCACGAACGCATCGAGCGAGTTCACCGCCTCAACTCCGACCCCGCGCTCGAAGGCCGACATACCTCTCGACTATATGCTCCAGGCTCATGACGACCCCGGCCTCCGCGAACGAACTCTGGCAAACGACCTCGAACCGTCTTTGGAAGACGCTCTCTCCCGAAGAGAAGAGCCTGGCCGCTTTCGAACTGGTCAAAGACACCTCGCCTCTCACCAGAGCCAGTGTGGCCGCGGTGGTGGCCGAGGCTCGGAAGATGCGGCCGGTCGCGGCGCGGAAGCTACCTGCCGAGGCCCAGGCCCGCATCATCGCCAGCGTGCGCGAGCCCGGGGAGATCCTTGCCTCGTCGCTCCTGGTGGCCCTTCATCTCGGACCGCGCAAGCCGATGCTGGTGGCCTTCCTGGACGCGCTGGGCCTGCCCCACGAGGACGGCGTGCTCAAGGACGAAGCGACCGAGCCCATCGCCCTTGAGGATCTGAAGAAAGGCTGCGCCGCTCTCGTCTCCGAATCGCCTTTCGCGATCCGGACCTATCTCAACACTCTGTGGCTCCAGGACCCGGGTCGGTGGGAGAACGCCAGGGACGTGCCGCTCGGCGCTTGACACCCGCCAGCGACCTACGGCGCGGCGTAACCGTACCCCCTGCTTACGTCGTCTGATCGCTTCTCCGGGCCCTTGACGTGGTGCTTGCCCCAAACCCGGGTGTGACTTAGAACAAGTCGCCGCTGGTATCGGAGTCGCCGGCGTTGGGCAGGGACAGCCAGTACCTTTCGACGGGAGTTCGACTCCCGGTGCTGGCCGCGTGACGCACCATCCGCCGGTTGAACGACTTCAAGGACCCGAGACCGTCTTCCTGCCCGAGTTCGGCGGCCAGGGCGTAGAGTTCTTTCGCATCATCCTCACCCCAGGTCTCGACCACGGGCTGGACCTTCGGTCCCAGGGCTCGATGAGGGTCCCAGTCGTGGGCTTCCCTGAACGCCGGCTTCAGTTCCCGCGATCGTCGCAGGCGGTCCGCCATCCGACCGAATATCGGGGGCACGCCAATACCGGTCACCATCCGGAGCACGAAGGTCGCGTACCGGCGCGCCGAGCGGAGCTGGCTCAACGGGGGCAGGCGCACCCCCTTGGCCGCAAGTCGAAGGGTCAGGGCCTCGGGCACCAGGCAGTGCGGCCGCTCCTCGAAGAACAGGAGGTCGCGGCCGCGGTCCACGCTCAGGGCGGAACGAAGGTCGTCGAAATAGTCGATCCGTTGCGGCGCGCCCAGAAGGCCGAGGGGGGCCAGCACATGCCGCGGGTCGAGACGGCGAACCACGACGGAAATGCGTTCGCGCCAGGGCTGATCGGGGCGGACGCCATCGGCCTCCGACTCCACCTCCTCGAACCCCTTCACCGACGCCAGCCCGCGATCGCGAATCGCCCCGGCCCCGGTGGTATCGACGAGCGGGACCAGGATGGTGTGGCGGCCCGCATTCCTCTCCGCCTGAAGCCTGGAAAAACACGAGAGAGCGGCGAGGCCCGCGTTGTCCGCGAAGACAACGCTGTCGAACTCCAAGTTGAGCGCTCCCTGAGGAAAGGACCGGCCTGCGGTGAAAAACCACGGCCGGCCGCGGTCCGACTGGTAGCGGGGGCAGGATTTGAACCTGCGACCTTTGGGTTATGAGCCCAACGAGCTACCGGACTGCTCTACCCCGCGTCGAGTCGACATCGGAATTGTATCAGAGACCTGCGCCCAGGCGGTGATAAGTTGGCGCATCTCATGAAGACGAGCGCGATCATCCTGGTCGGGGGCGAGGGGACCAGGCTCCGTCCCCTGACTCTGGACCTGCCCAAGCCGATGGTCCCCGTGCTCGACCGGCCCTTCCTGAGGTTCCAGCTCGATCTCCTTCGGAACGCGGGGATCACGGACATCGCGCTGTGCGTGGCTTTTCGGCCGGAGAGGATCCGGGCCCTCCTGGGCGAGGGCGAGATGGACGGCGTGCGCCTGACCTACGTCCGGGAAGAAACCCCCCTGGGCACAGGAGGAGCGGTCCGGAACGCCGAGGATGGTCTGGGCGAGCGAGTGGTGGTGATGAACGGCGATGTGCTGGCGGACATGGATCTTCCCGCCATCCTCAAGCTCCACGATGACACGAAGGCCTCGGCCACCATCGTTCTCCATCCCGTGGACAATCCTTCCGCCTACGGCCTGGTCGAGACCGATCCCGAGGGCCGGGTTCAGCGCTTCATCGAAAAACCGCGCCCGGATGAGATCACCACCAACCGGATCAACGCCGGCCTCTACGTGCTCGAGACCCGAACTCTCTCCCTGATGCCCAAAGGGGTCCCCTACTCGATCGAACGGGGCTACTTCCCGTCCCTCATCGCCAGCGGGGAGCGGGTTCAGGCCCATACCCACGAGGGGTACTGGATCGATATCGGAACCCATCAGAAGTATCTCCAGGTTCATCTCGATATCCTCTCCGGTCGATTTCCCCACCCCATCGCGGCCCCCCGTCGCGGCCGGGGCTTCGTGGCCGACACCGCCGTCATCGATCCCACCGCGGTTCTGGAGGGCGCCTTTTATGTCGGCCCGGGGTGCCAGGTGGGGCCGGGGTCGAGGATCGAGGACGGCGCCACCCTCACCGCAAACGTCCGCGTGCTGGGCGCGACGGTGCGGCGAAGCGTGGTCTGGGGTGAATCGGAGATCGGGGAGGGCTCCGTCGTGGAAGGCGCCCTGATCGGCAGCGGAGTCACGATCGGACGCCACTGCCACGTCCTCCAAGGCGCCGCTCTCGGCGACGGCACGCTACTGAGCGACCACACCCGCACGGGATAGGGCCGCGACCCTCACCAAAAGGACCACCGACTTCCATGACTCCCGATCTCGCGCATATCTTCAAGGCCTACGACATCCGCGGCCTCAGCCCGAGCGAACTGAATCCCACCCTGGCCCGCCGCATCGGCATCGCATTCGTCGACTACCTCGGGGCCCGGACCATCGCCATCGGCCGCGACATGCGCGACACCTCCCCCGGCCTCGCTGAGGCCTTCACCGCGGGAGCGCGTTCGCGCGGTGCGAACGTGATCGACATCGGCATGGTCTCCACCGACATGCTCTATTTCGCGGTGGCCAGCCAGTCCCTCGACGGAGGGGCCATGCTCACCGCCTCCCACAATCCCAAGCAGTACAACGGCATCAAGCTCGTTCGCGCGGGGGCGGTGGCGCTATCGGGCGACGCCGGTATCCGGGAGGTTCAGGAGGGGGCGCTCGGGGAGGAGCCGGCTCCTTTCACCGGACCAGAGGGAACTCTCTCCCGGCAGGACGTGAGCGACGCTTTTGTGGCCCATTGCCTCAGCTTCATCGACGTGTCGAGGCTTCGGCCACTCAAGCTGGTCCTCGACGCCGGCAATGGAATGGCAGGCCCGGCCGCCGAACGTGTCTTCGCCGGGCTCCCTTTTCATCGCACCGATCTGTTCTTCGAGCCGGACGGCGACTTCCCCAATCACCCCGCCGACCCTCTGGTCGAGGAAAACCGCCGCGACATCATCGCCACGGTCAAGGCCACGGGCGCCGACCTGGGCATCGCCTGGGATGGCGACGCGGATCGGTGCTTTTTCATCGACGACACCGGCGAATTCATCCCCGGTGATTTCGTGACCGCCCTGCTCGGGGTGATGTTCTGCAAACGGGAGCCCGGGGCCACCATCGTTTACGACGTCCGGGCCTCGCGCGCGGTGGCCGACAGCGTGAAGGCGGCAGGCGGCGTTCCGGTGATGCACCGGGTCGGTCACGCCTTCATGAAGGTGAAGATGCGCGAGATGAACGCGGTCTACGGCGGCGAGGTCTCCGCCCATTACTACTTCCGGGACAACTGGTTCGCCGACAACGGCATGATCCCGGCCCTGCTCATGCTGGAGCTGGTCGGCGCTTCGGGGAAGAAACTTTCCGAACTCCTCGCCCCCTACCGCGCCAAGTACTTCATCTCGGGCGAGATCAATTCAAAAGTGGCGGACGTTCCGAGCGCCCTTTTCAGGCTCGAGGAGCGTTTCCAGGACGGCAGGCTCACGAAGCTCGATGGGGTTTCCGTGGATTTCGAGCACTGGCACTTCAACGTGCGCGGCTCCAACACCGAGCCTCTGCTGCGCCTGAATCTCGAAGCGACCTCGAAGGCCGAGATGGAGAAGCGGCGCGACGAGGTGCTTCAGGTCATACGCGGGTCTTGACGGGGTGTCCCTCTGGGCGGTCTAGTGTCCTGCCTCACAAGTAAGCGTCACATGGGAGCGCCGATGCATCCCGGATCGCCGCGTTGCTCGTCGTTGCATATGCTGGATATGCGGCCTCCTCGGCGCCTTGCGCTCCGGGCGCCTCGACACTCGCATGTGCCACGTACTTGTGAGGCCGGACACTAGGAAAGGTGGCGCCGCGCGCGGGGGCTTCGAGCCCTCGGCCCGCTACGCGGTTCGGGCGAGGATCTTCGCGGCGGACGGGCTAGGCGAGTTTTCGGCAGATCTCGTCGAAACGCTTCCGCAGGGCTTCGCCCTCTTCGCCCATCACCGGCCCGAGCTTCTCGTAGATCGACCGGGCCTTCTCGACTTCGGCCTTGAAGTTCGACCCTCCAGGCTTGGCCCCCATCGTTCTCGAAGCCCAGGCTTCCTTGAGTTTCGTGGCCAGATCCATGGAGTCGGCCTTGTTCTTGTCGTTCTCCAGAGCTTCGAGCTTGACCACCAGTTTTTCAAGCTTCTTGCGGTTCTCGTCGACGTCCATGTCGGTGCCCTTGAAGGCGTCGGTATTCTTCGACACCAGGCCCGCGAACAAGGTCTTGAACTCGATGTCCTGTTCTCGAGAGGGCCGGCCGGACATCTTGCGCCAGCGGGCGCGGAAGTCGGCCACCTTGTTCTTGAACTCGTCCCCGCCGCCGTCGGTCGCAGCCTCTGGGTTGAGGAGCGTCTCCATCTCGGCCAGCAAGGCCCCCCGCTCGGCCTGGAACTTTTCGTCCTCGATGGAGTCCCGCCGGCGATACCGGTCGAAGACCGTGTCGATCGCCTTGTGGAACCGGCCGTAGAGCTTTTCGCGCTCGCGCATGGGGATCGTGCCCACGGATTTCCACTCCGCCTGAAGCTTCTTGGCTTCGGACGTGGTCTTGTCCCATTCGGTGGAAATGGCCAGAGCCTCCGCCCGGTTCACCAGACTTTGAAAGGCCTCGCGATTCGCGCCAAACGCCTGGTCACGCTTCTCCATGGCCCCCTTGCGGGCGGCGAAGAAGCGGTCGGCCGGAGCCTTGAAGCGGGGAATCAGATCCTTTTCGTGCTTGCCGCACGAGCCGATGGCCTTCCACTCGTTCTGAAGGCTCTTGAAATCCTCCGCGCCCTGCTTCCAGTCCGTGGACTCCCCGACCGCCGCCATCAAGGCCTCGGCCCGCAAGATGAGATCTTCCTTCTTCTTCCTGGCTTCCTTCTGCTCGACCGTGCGCTTCGAGAAGAACTCGTTGAGGCGCCGGCGCAGGGGGTCGCGGAACGAGGTGAATTTCTTCCAGAGTTCCTCGCCCTGATCCTTCGGAACCCTGCGGACCTCGGTCCACCGTGCTTCGATGTCGCGCAACTTGTTCGCGGCCGAGTCCGGGTTCTCGATGGCGGAGGCCGCTTCGATCTCCGCGATGAGCCGTTCCTGGGCGGCGAGGTGGGCGAAGCCCGTCCATTCGACCGCCTCCCGGACCTCCTGAGTCTTGGCAAAGAGCTTCGGCCGCATCTCTTCGAGGGCGCGGCCGATCTTCTTCCGCTCCTCGCCCAGGAGCATTCCCACCAGGGGCTCCATGGTCCTGAGCTCGCGCTGCGCTTCCTCGAGTTGGGAAACCGCGACCTCCCTCTGCTGAATCAGGAACTCGAGGCGGGTGGGCAGGGTGCGCAGCATGTCCAGCTCTTCGTCTCGCTTCTGCTGGGAAGCCGCGTCGATTTCCGCCAGCGCCTGTTCCACCTTGAGCGCCGCGGTCTCAAAGCGCAGGCGTCGCGGATCGTCATCGGGGACGCCCGTATCCCTGGTGGTCTGATCCCATTCGGCGCGAAGGGCCCGAACGCGCTCTCTTTGATGGCGTATGACCTCCTCGGCGGCCAGCGCCTCGGCGCGCTCCGCGAGGGAATCGAGGGCGGGCGATACTGCCGCGAATCTTTCCGCCCGACCGGCGGCCGCGACCTTACGCGAACAAAGAGTGGAGAAACGCTCGGCGAACTCGTGACCCTGGACCCCGGAAAGGGGAGGCAGGGCTGCCCACTCCAGGCGCGCTTCCACGACCCCGCTTCGGGCCTCCTGATTGGGCAGGGCCTCGACCCCGGCCAGGATCGTCTCGCGGGCCTGTATGGCGGCATCGAAATCAGCGAGAAGGCGAGCCTCCTCGGCCGCATCCAGGGGTGGCTTTTGGGGCTCTTCGTCCACGGGCTCGATCTCAGACCCGTTGACGGCATCGGGGTCTTCTTTCGCCGTTCCCAGGCGCGAGAGAGCTTCCCGGGCCACGGGCTTGAGCCGGGCCCGTTCGGCGACCTTGGTCAGGGCGGCCTCGGTTTCGATCTTGGCCACCGCCGCGGCCCCGGAATCCTTGAACTCAGAATGAAGCGCGATGTCGACCAGGATCGGCTCGTCGGCGCTGTTCACCAGCGAAAAGGCGGCGATGCGAACGTCGTGCGACCGGGCCGTTTTGGCCAGGTCGGCCAGCGCCTTGACGCCCCTGATGAAACCGACGGCCTTGGCGCTCGTTCCTCCGTGCACCTCCTTGGCGATTCGCACCAACTCTTCATCGGAGAGGTGGGTGGCGGTCTGGTCGAAGAGAGAAGACGCCTCGGGTTCGCTCGAGAGCAGAGCCTTGAACAGCCTTTCCTGGGCCTCCTCTCGCACGTGGGCGTCCAGATCCGCATTGAGAACCTGGAGGACCAGAGTGGAACTCTTCAGTCGGCGCACCGCCACCTGTCGGACTCGGGGGTCCGCGTCCTGGGTGGCGAGGCGCTCGAGTGCGGGCTGGTCCTCGACGGGCCATTCCCGCGCGGCTTTGGCGCGGATGAGGGCATCCGTGTTATCGAGGAGAGTCTTCTTGGTCTGAGAGTCCGAGGTGGGCATGGGGAAAGCCGCCTTTACGCCTTTATCGAGAGGCGGACCGCTGGCGATCTGGTGAGTTTAGCCGAGGGTCTCGCGATACGCCGCTTCGTTGAAGCCGACGAGCAGGCGCTTCCCGATCCGAGCCGTGGGGGCCCGGAGCCTCCCGGTCGGGCCGATGATCGCGCGGGCGAGGCAAGCGTCGTCCGGTTTGTCCTTCATCAACAGGTGCTCGACCCTCGTGCCCCGTGCGGAGACGATCTCCTCAACCCCCTTCAACAGGTCCTTCGCCTCTTTCAGGGCAAGGTGTGTCTTCGCGGCGTTCACCACGGTCTTGGTCCCGGTCCCGGTCTTCGCAAGAAACTCCTGCGTCTTCTTGCAGGTCATTCAACCGTTGCGGTGATACATCCAGTCGATGGTCTTCATCGGGCGCTCCTTCCACAAGTTGGCCGATCCTATCGCGAGGGGCAGGTCCAAGGGCGTGAACCGCGCTTTACGGGCGGACCGGCGGGCAAAAGTGGTTCTCCTGCCCACGCTTGGCCCTGACCCCTGGCGCGGAGGCGTCAAGCAAGCCTGACCGCCGCGTCGAAGGCGCAACCACCCGGGGTCGATCCCAAGTCATTGATCGACAGGGCCTTGAACCGTGGTTCGCAACCTGGCACCGCCCTTGCCCTAGTGATCCGCCGTGACGTTTCACGGTGGGGGTCCTGGACAACTTGGGAGAGACCAGGGCCCCCGCCACCTCAATAACCATCAACCCAAAACACAACCGAGGCCGACGACCCGCGAGCCAAAGTCGAGTCCGAAGCCTCAACCAAGGAGAAAACAAATCATGCGTATCAACCGAATCAACCGTTTCGTGGCCGCGGCCCTTCTCGCGGCTCTGGTCCTCACCACCGGCCCTGCCTTCGCCGCCGCCGCGGCGCCCGCGGGCAAGGTCAACCTCAACACTGCCACGGTCGACCAGCTCGAGGATCTGCCCGGAATCGGTCCGGCCCTCGCGGCCCGGATCGTGGATCACCGGCAGAAGAACGGCGCCTTCAAGTCCGTCGAGGACGTAATGGCGGTCAAGGGGATTGGCGAAAGGAACTTCGCCAAGATCCAGGGCTTCCTGTCCGTGGGCACGCCCGCGGCGCCGAAGGAGACGCCGAAGCAGTAGCGCCCCTGCCTGACCTTGAAATCGGGGGCGCGGATAACGCGCCCCCTTTTTCTCGGCTGGCCGCCAGGGAAGGACCGATCACCATGAACACCAACACCCCTCACACCGCCTCGGGCTATTCGCTCCTCGAACTCCTCACCGCTCTCGTCATCATGCTGATCATGGGTTCCGTGGCTCTTCCCAACATTATTGGATTCCGGCAGGAGATGGCCCTCTTGGGCGCGGCGCAGGGGTTCAAGGGTGAGTTCAGGAAGGCGCGATCCGTGGCCATCGCCAAGAACACCCAGACCGCCATCCGATTCGAGACCGACCTCTCAGGTCTAACCCTTTACTCAACCTACATCGATGGAAACTTCAACGGGGTTCGCTCGAACGACATTGCCGACGGGATCGACCAGCGGATTGCCGGACCCTTCAGACTCGATGCCGGTCAGGCAGGGGTCGAGGTGGGCGTCCTGAGCGATGCCCCCTCGCCCGACGGGGGCCCGCTCGGATCCGAGCCCATCCGTTTCGGCCGCTCACGCATGCTCTCGTTTTCGCCCCTCGGCACGGGAACGCCGGGGACCTTCTATCTCCGATCCTCGGTCAGCATGGCCGGGGTCCGGGTCACCAGTGGCTCGGCCCGGGTTCGCATCATGATTCTGCGCGGCAAGCGCTGGATGGATCGGCAGGGATAGCCCATGAGAGCGAGGGATACCAGTCCGATCTTGAAGGTCATGCCGCGCGACCGGGAGACCGGCGTCCCCCGCGATGCGACGTTGCTCTTCAGCGCCCCGCGTCCGGTGGACCATCACTCCGCCCGCGGTCTCAGGGTGCGAACCGAAGAGGGGGACGTGGATGGCGTCCTCGATGTGTCAGCGGACGGCCGGATCCTCTTCTGGCGGCCGACCCGGGCCATGGAACCTCGAGCCGAGCATCACGTCACCCTCGCGGGGGTGCGGGACGAGCGAGGGACACTGTTCGACGAGCTGTCCAGCACCTTCGTTACCGGAGGCTTCTCGTGCGCGGATCTTCCGGCCATGGTCGAGTGAGAGCGGGGCGTGGATTTCACACCCGTCACAGAAGGTCGCCCAGAAAGGTGCCGGTGGCCGTGGTCTTCGCCCGGGCGATCTGCTCCGGCGTGCCGGTAGCGAGAATCCGCCCGCCCGCGTGGCCGCCTTCCGGGCCGATCTCGATGATCCAGTCCGCGGTCTTGATCACGTCGAGGTTGTGCTCGATGATCACGACGGTGTTTCCGGCGTCGACCAGACGGTTGATTACGCCGAGCAGTTTCTTGATGTCGTCGAAGTGCAGGCCGGTGGTCGGCTCGTCCAGGATGTAAAGGGTGCGGCCGGTGGAGCGCTTCGATAATTCGCGCGAGAGCTTCACCCGCTGGGCCTCGCCGCCCGAGAGGGTAGGCGACGACTGGCCGAGCGCTATGTACCCGAGGCCCACGTCGGCCAGGGTGTCGAGCGCTCGCTTGATCGACGGATGGTGCTTGAACAGCTCGCGAGATTCGTCGACCGTGATGGCCAGCACGTCGGCGATCGACCGGCCGTTGTAGCTCACGGTCAGGGTCGCCTGGTTGAACCTTTTTCCGAGACACACTTCGCAGGGCACGTAGACGTCGGGCAGGAAATGCATCTCCACGCACTTGACCCCGTCGCCCTCGCAGGCTTCGCATCGCCCCCCCTTCACGTTGAAAGAAAAACGCCCCGGAGTGTAGCCATTCTGCCTGGCCTGAGGCAGCTCGGCGAAGAAGTGGCGCACGAGATCGAAGACCTTGGTGTAGGTGGCAGGATTGCTGCGGGGCGTGCGTCCGATGGGGGTCTGGTCGATGTCGATGACCTTGTCGATGTGCTCCAGGCCGGTGATCCTCTCGTGCGCTCCTACCGTGACGTCGCTCTTGTGCAGCGCCCGCGCGGTCGCGGGGTAGAGGATGTGATTGACGAGCGTGCTCTTGCCGGCCCCCGACACTCCGGTGACGCAGATCAGTTTCCCGAGGGGAAAGGTGGCGGTGACGTTTTTGAGGTTGTTCTCTCTCGCCCCCACCACTTGAATGGCCAGACCGTTACCGGGCCGCCGCGCCTTGGGGGTTTCGATGTGAAGGGTGCCCTTGAGGTACTGGCCGGTGATGCTCTTCGGATTGGCTTTGACCGATTTCGGCGTGCCCTCGGCCACGATCTCCCCGCCATGCCGCCCGGCCCCCGGGCCGAAGTCGACCAGCCAGTCGGATTCCTCCATGGCCTCGCGGTCGTGCTCGACCACCACCACGCTGTTGCCGATATCGCGCAGGCGCTTGAGAGCCGCGAGCAGCTTGCGGTTGTCGCGCTGATGCAGACCGATCGAAGGCTCATCGAGAACATAGATGACGCCGGTCAACTCGCTGCCGATCTGACTGGCCAGACGGATGCGCTGGCCTTCCCCGCCGGACAGCGAAGGAGCGGCCCGGTCGAGGGTCAGATAGGTGAGGCCGACATCGACCAGGAACTTCAACCGGTTCTTGATCTCCTTCAGAAGCTCCACCGCGATGGTGGCTTCGGCGCCCTTGAGCTTCAGGCGTTCGAGAAACGCGGATTACTCGCCCACCGACAGCGCGGTGAAGTCCGCGATGGTCAGGCCGTCGATCTTCACGGCCAGGGCCTCGCTGCGCACGCGACGCCCATGGCAGGTCGAACAGGGACGCTGCGAGAGGAAGCGCTGGTAATACTGGCGCATGTCCTCGGACTGGGTTTCCTTCATCCGGCGCAGCATCGAGCGCAGCAGTCCTTCGTAGCGCATCCGGAAGGTGCCGCCTCCCCACGAGCCCTTGAACTTGATGGCCACCCGCTCGCCGCCGGTGCCAAACAGCAGGATGTCTTTGTGGGCCTGCGACAGCGACTTCCAGGGCTTGTTGAGATCGATGCCCCGCTCCTTGGAAAGAGCCCGCACGATGTCGGATCCCCAACTGGTGGCGTCGTCGAGCTTGCCCCAGGCCTTCACCGCGCCTTCGTTGATGGAGAGATCGGGATTGGGAATGAGCCGATCGGCGTCCATCTCCATGCGGGTGCCCAGGCCCGAACAGTCGGGACACATGCCCACCGGGGAATTGAAGGAAAACAGCTGCGGGGTTGGCTCGGGGAACGACAAATTGCAGTTCGCGCAGGCACGCTGCTGCGACATGATCCGGTCCGGCTCCCCTTCGACGGCTACGATGACCACGCCCTTCCCCAGCTTCAGCGACTGCTCGACCGAGTCAGCCAGGCGGGTTCGATCCAGATCGGGCTTGGCGATCAGCCGGTCGACCACGGCCTCGATCGAGTGCTTCCTTTTCTTGTCCAGCCGAATCTCGTCCTCGAGAGCGATGACTGCGCCGTCTACCCGGGCGCGGGCGAAACCGGTGCGCCGGATGGTCTCGAAAACGTCCTGGTGTTCGCCCTTGCGTCCGTCCACCAGCGGGGCCAGGATCAGAAACTTCCGGCCTTCCTTCAGGGCGGCGATTTCGGCCACGATCTGCTGCGACGACTGCGGCTTCACGTCGCGCCCGCACTTGGGACAGGAAAGATGACCGACCCGGGCGAAGAGGACGCGCAGGTAGTCGTGAATCTCGGTGACCGTTCCGACGGTGGAGCGCGGGTTGGCCGATGCGGCCTTCTGCTCGATGGAGATGGTGGGCGCGAGACCGCGGATGGAATCGTAGAGCGGCTTGTCCATCTGGCCCAGGAACTGCCGGGCGTACGCGTTGAGACTCTCGATGTATCGACGCTGCCCTTCGGCGTACAGGGTATCGAAGGCGAGCGAAGACTTGCCCGAGCCCGAAGGCCCGGTGAACACCACGAACTTCTTCTTCGGGATGGAGAGAGAGATGTTCTTGAGATTGTGCTGGCGTGCGCCGGTGATGACGATCGAGTCTGGTTCCAAGAAGCCCTCGGGAGAGAAGGAGCGGGGGGAGGCGAAATTATAGCGAATGTCGATATTCGTCGGGTCCGTACCGCGCAGTTCTCCATAATCGCATTCATGACCGCGCTGCGTCGCTACTCTCTCGCCGCTGAAACCGACGGCGCCCGGCCCCGGCCTTTCGATCAGTAACGGACGGATACGAGGTACAAGCCCTCCGGTCGGGCGGGGGCCGGCCAGCGGCTCCGATCGCCACTCCGGAGCACGGTCTCGAGTTCGTCCACCGTGGTGGCTCCCCGACCGGTGGCGATCAACCCTCCAACCATCGAGCGAACCATTCGACGCAAAAAACCGTCCGCCTCCACGTCGAACCGAAGCATCGACTCCTCCCAGTGAACTTCGGATCGCAAGACGGTCCGGGTCGTGGTCTTCACCGGGCTGCCCGTGCTTTGAAGGGCCGCGAAGTCCCGGGCCCCCGGAAAGAGGGCGGCCACCGCGTCCACCGCCCGTCGATCGAGGGTGAAACCGGTGTGCCCGGCGTACTTTCGGCGCACCGGGTGCTGGGTCTCGCCCAGGTCGAGAATGTAGCGATAGTGCTTTGAAACCGCGGACCGTCGGGCGTGGAACGAAGCCGGAGCCGGGGCCGAGTCCAGAGCGCGGATGTCTCTGGGCAGCACGGCGTTGAGGGCGCGGGCCAGTTCGTTTTGGGGCCATGCCCGAGGGGCCCGGAACGAAATCACCTGCCCGAGAGCGTGAACTCCCTGATCGGTCCGACCCGATCCTTCGATCCGGGCGAAGAAAGCCTCGTGGATCTTCTGGAGCGCCGCCTCCACCTCATCCTGAACGGTGCGAGCCCGAGCCTTGCCCTGGGCCTGGAAACCCGCGAACTCCGAACCGTCGTACGACAACGTGACCCGCTGGTTGTACTCGGGTGGCGGGGAGGAAATTCCAGAAGCGTCCGGGTGGCTGCGCTCGCGGGTTGGAGAGCCGGGCATGGAATCGTTCCGCGCGTGCGCCCTCCAGGAACTTATGACGGCCGGGATCCGGGCTTGATCGCAACCGAGCCCGCCGCGCACAGAGGGCAGGTGTTCCCGCCCCAGGTCTCGACCGCGATGGTCAGAAGGGATTCGAACGGGACCTCGAAGTCGGCCTGGCCTGCCCTTCGGTCCACCAGGGAGGCGACGCCCACCACCCGGGCGCCGGAGGCCTCGACCACGCTCATCACCTCTCCGGTCGACTTGCCGGTGGTCACCACGTCTTCCACGATCACCACCGCCTCCCCCGGGGTCAGCGTGAATCCGCGACGGAGGGTCATGGTCGCGCCATCGCGCTCGGTGAAGATCGAGGGGCAGCCAAATCCGCGGGCGACCTCGTGGCCGATGACCACCCCGCCCATGGCCGGGGCGACCACCACGTCGGGCCGGACCCCGCGCGCCTTCAGCTGCGCGGCGAGCCGCGCGCCCATTTCCGACGCGATCTTCGTGTCCATCAGCACCCTCGCGCATTGAAGATACTGGGCGGAGTGAAGTCCGGAGGAGAGGAGGAAATGGCCTTCGAGCAAAGCGCCCTGGCGTTTGAAGATGTCGAGGATGTCGCTCACCAGGGTGATTATCACGCCGGTTTGGGCCGCCGACACCGGGAACAGCCGGAAAACGGTCGGCCCCGGCCCCGTTCTAAGATCGAACCCGCCCGCTTCGGTGTACGGGGGAGCCCGCCGCGGCGACAGGGAGGATCCAATCGTGCCACTTCGCCCCGAGAGCGAACCCATTCCGGAGGATTGGCCAGCCTGGAGAGCCAGGCTCTACGTGATCATCTTCGGTCACGAGACCAAGGCGGGCAGGGCGTTCGATGTCGCCTTGATCCTCAGCATCACCCTCAGCGTGTTCGTGGTGATGCTCGACTCAGTCAGTTCGATCAGCGATGTGTACGGTTCCCATCTCCAAGTCCTGGAGTGGTTCTTCACCCTTCTTTTCACCCTTGAATACGCGCTCCGGCTGATCTGCGCGACCCATCCTCGCGTCTACGCCTTTAGCTTCTTCGGGTTGGTGGATCTGGCTTCGATCGCTCCCACCTACTTGACCCTGGCCATGCCGGGGGCCCAGCACTTCCAGATCATTCGGGTCATCCGGGTACTCCGGGTGTTCCGCGTGCTCAAGCTCGCGGCGTACATCGGGGAGGCGGAAGGACTGCTCCTGGCCATTCGGGAGAGCCGCCGGAAACTCATGGTCTTCATCGGAACCGTGTTCGTGCTCGCCGTGATCCTGGGGGCCCTGATGTACGTGGTGGAGGGCAAGACCCACGGATTCACGAGCATCCCCCAGTCGATCTACTGGACCATCGTCACCATCACCACGGTGGGATACGGCGACATCGCTCCGGAGACACCCCTGGGCAAGGCGTTCGCGTCGCTCATCATGCTCCTGGGCTATGCCCTCGTGGCCGTCCCCACCGGCATCGTCACCGTGGAAATGAGCCGGCGGCGAGGTCGCCAGAGGCTGTGCCCGAGCTGCGGCTCGGCTGACCACGATACGGATGCGAGCTTCTGCAAGCTCTGTGGCGCGCGAGTGTGACCGGCCGGCAGGCTCCTCAGACCGAGGGTTCTCTGGGCATTCAGCCGGG
>JAQBHL010000139.1:0-6635 GCA_032127745.1 Acidobacteriota bacterium | reverse complement strand
CTGCTGGATCCAGAAGGACTTTTCGCGTTCAGAGGCCGCCCGCACGGCCCCCCCGCGCTCCGCGTCGGTCACGGCGCGATCGAGTGGAAACGGACGTGGGACCTCAATCAGGGTGGTGGGCTTCGAGGGACCGATGCCTCGCTGACTGACCACGACCAGATCCGCGGTCGCGTGCAACGCACGAAGGCGCTTCTCGTAGTAGCCCTTTTGAGCAAGAAGCGGTTCGAGTCCCCCGAAGCTCGGGCCTCCATAGAGAAGAAAAATGGGGGGGGCGTCCGGCTCGGGTCGGGTCGCGGCGAAGCGATAGACGTCGAGACTGATGACCGGACTCTGAGGCTTGCTGCGGTTCGCGGGCACGAAGATCACACCGCGCTCCGCGGTGGCCAGGCCTCCCGCTTCCAGGGCAAAGCGCTCCGGATACAGATACATCGAACCCGCGGGCGGCGCGGGAGCCGGGATCCGGCGCGGGGTCGCCTGCGGGTCGGCGCCCGAGACGGCCGCGGCTGGAGAAGCGAGAGCCATGAGCACGAGCGCGACCGCGAAGATGGATGATTTCACGACGGGGAACATCGGTTTGTCTGGCTTCATCATGGTGGGTGTCCTTCCTTCTCCATGCGGGCGGTGGGCTCAGCGAACGCTGACCGGCTCGACCTTGATCTTTTGAAAACTGCGGTTCAGGAGAGCGAGGTCGGTCGCGACCACGGCCTCGAGTTTCGAGAGATGGCCTGCGAGTTCAGCCGAGAGTTCTCGAAAGACCTCCTGGGCCTGCCGGGTGGGCCGCGCATCGGCCTCCTCGATCACCTCTTGAAGGGCGGCGATGCGATTGTTGAGCCGGATCGGGAAGTTCAATGGATCCTTCGGGCTGCGATTCCTGACCTGATAGATCGCTTCTTCGATGTCGGAGAGTTTTCGAAGCAGGCGATCGGCCGCCGCCTTCAGCGACGCGCCGGGCTTCTTCGTGGTCGAGAATCTGTCTTCAACCTGCTTCCTGATTTCGCGAATGCGGATGACCGCTTCATTTGCGGCGCTGGTCTGGTCACTCACCTGCCGGGCCAGGGCATACTGGGCCTGCAGATCGGCGTCGCTGACCTCGCTCAGCCTCGGATCCTTGAGGACCACGAGAGGCCGCTCCTGGACTTGTCCGTCCACCGTCAACCGAACCCGGTAGGTGGCCGGCGGCACCAGGGGCCCCCGGGCGGGATTGGCGCTGCGCATGATCATTCCCGGAAACACCGTGGCTCCCGTGGTCCGCAGGTCCCAGGAGACGCGGTTGACTCCGGCCGTCGAGAGCCGCTCGTCGGTGAAGCGGCGAAGGCTCTTCCCTTCCTCGTCAACGATCTCCACCACCACGTCCCGGGCCGCGTCCTTGAGGTAGAAGTCGATGGTCGCCGCCCGGGAGCGGCGATACGCGGGACCTGGCTCGAACAGATGCGCGGCCTGGAGAGCCACTTCCGGTGTCGCCTGACGGAGCGACTGGATCGCATCGAGAACGTAGAAGGATCGGCCGTGAGTGGCGATCACCAGGTCCTGATCCTCCACCACCAGGTCGGAGACCTGAACGTCCGGCAGGTTAAGGGAGAGGGATTGCCAATGGTCGCCTCGGTCGAAGGAGACGTGGATGCCGTGCTCGGTTCCGGCGTAGAGCAGGCCCTGGCGTTTCGGGTCCTCTCGAATCGCATGAACGTAGTCCTCGGGCCCGAGGCCCTGTACGATCCGGTTCCAGGTCTTTCCATAGTCGGTGGTTCGCCAGGCATAGGGAGCCCGGTCGTCCAGGCGATAACGCTTCCCCGAAAGGAACGCCGTTCCCGCCGCGTGCGGCGACGCATCGATCAGGCTCACGGTGGTGAATTCGGGCATGTCCAAGGGCGTGATGTCGGCCCAGGTCTTTCCACCGTCTCGGGTCAGGTGAACCTGGCCGTCGTCGGAGCCCACCCAGATCGTGTCCTTCTCGAGACGCGATGGCGCGATGGCGAAGATGGTGGCGAAGAACTCGGGACCGTTCTGATCCTTGGTGATGGGCCCGCCCGAATCGCCGAGCGTCTTCGGATCGGCGCGGGTGAGATCGGGACTGATCCTCTCCCAGCTCTGGCCCTCGTTGGTGGTGCGCCACAGATGCTGCGACCCCGCGTACAGCGTGCCCGGACTCGGTTCCGAGACCGCGATCGGATACGTCCAGTTCCATCGCTCCGGAACGCTGCCCGCCGACTCGCCCGAATAGAGGCGGGGGTAGGGCTGGATGTCCCGGGCCTGGCCGGTGCGACGGTCGTAGCGCGTGAGGTACGCCTCCTGACCGCCCGCGTAGAAGATGTTGGGGTCGGTGGGATGCGGGACGACGTGGCCGCTTTCGTTGCCGCCGGCCGCGTAGAGCCAGTTCCCGGGCGCTTCACGCGGATCGCGAAGGTGACGAGCGGCGTCGCTCGGGACGCAGGCGGTGGAGTTGTCCTGCTGCGCGCCGCAGGCGTGGAAGGGAAAATCGGCGGTCGTGCCCACGTGATACATCTGCGCGGTGGGGAAATCCTGGGCGGACCAGGTGCGGCCGCCGTTGACGCTGATGGTCCCCCCGCCGTCGTTCGACTCGATCATCCGCTGCGGGTCGGTGGGATCGATCCAGAGATCGTGGTGATCGGCATGCGTCTCCGCCAACACCGTGAAGGTCCGCCCGCCGTCCGTGGATCGGTTGAACTGGAAATTGAGGGCGTACACCGTGTCCTTGTCCTTCGGGTCCGCCACGATGCGCGAGAAATAGAAGGCGCGCTGGCGCAGGTCGCGCTCCTCGTTGACCTTGATCCAGGTGGCCCCTGCGTCGTCGGATCGAAAAACGCCGCCGTCGTCCGCCTCGACGAGGGCGTAGAGCCGCTGGCTGTCCGCCCGGGAGACCGTGACCGTGATCTTTCCCAGCACCCCCTTGGGCAGACCAGGATTTCGTGTGATCTCGGTCCAGGTGGTCCCGCCGTCGCTGGACTTGAACAGGCCGGAGCCGGGACCGCCGCTAACGAGCAGCCAGGGCGTGCGATGGACATCCCACAGGGTCGCATAGAGGACCTCAGGGTGGTTGGCGTCCATGGCCAGGTCGACCGCACCTACCCGGTCGCTCCGGTAGAGGACACGGGTCCAGTTCCGCCCGCCGTCCGTACTGCGAAAGACGCCGCGTTCGGAGTTCGGCCCGTATGGGTGTCCCAGCGCGGCCACGAAGACGAGGTCGGGTTTCGAGGGGTGAACGCGGACGCGCCCGATCGCATGGGTGTCCGACAGGCCCAGGTGCTTCCAGGTCTTCCCCGCGTCCGTCGAGCCATAGACGCCGTCCCCCTGCATCACGTTGCCGCGAAGCTGGGTTTCGCCCATGCCGATGTAGACCACGTCGGGATTGGACTCGGAGACCGCAATAGCACCCACCGAGCTGCTCTGGATCTGGCCGTCGGTCACGGGCGCCCAGCTCGTGCCGCCGTCGGTCGTCTTCCAGAGGCCACCGCCCGTCGCTCCAAAGTAGTACTCATTGGGGCGAGACGGACTTCCCGCCGCCGCGATCGACCGACCTCCCCGATTCGGGCCGATGTTGCGCCAGCGCAGGGCCGTCCATTGCGAAACGTCGATCGAGGGGGAGGGCCCGTCCTGAGCCGCGGCGGAAACCACGCTCAGGATCACGACGGCGAGAGGAAGCATCCGCCGGCCTCGCCAACGTCGGGGGCCGCCCTCGGTCTTCAGCGACGCCATCGAATTATGAGAGAGCAATGTGGCATCCCATCCCCCGTTCCCGGGCCATGCTCATGGCGAGCGACCCCGCGACCAGATCCTGAAAAGCCAGGCCCGTCGCATCGAAAAGCGTGATCTCGTCCGCACGGCTGCGCCCCGGCTTTCGCCCGGCCAGCACTTCACCCAGAGTCGTCCAGGGTCCCTCGCGCGCGATGAGTCCCGCTTCAACCGCGGCCTGGGTCTCGCCGATGGTGGTTGCTTGAACCACGTCGTCCACCACCAGGGTGGCCCGGGCGAAGATCCGGGTTTCGATTTCGATCTTGCCCCGGGTGTCGGTTCCGAACGCGTTCACATGCATACCGGCTGTGACCCATTCTGAGAGCAGGACGGGCTGTCGCCCCCCCACCGCAGTCACGACCACGTCCGCGCCCCGCACGGCCGCCTCGGCGCTGGCCGCGATGACCACCTTCACCTCGGCATGTCCGGCGAGTTTCGTGGCGAACGCCTCGAGGTTCAAAAGCGAGACATCGAAAGCACGGATCTCGCGGATCGGCAGGACGTGGCACAACGCTTCGGCCTGAGCCGTCCCCTGCACTCCGCAGCCCAGAATGGCCGCGACCCGGGACTGGGGCCGCGCCAAAGCCCGGGCGGCCAGGGCGCCCACCGCCGCGGTGCGGACCGTGGTGATGTGGTTCCCATCCATGACCGCAGTGGGAACCCCGGTCGCGGGATCGAAAAGCACGGTCGTGGACTGGTGGGCGGTGAGACCCTTGCCCGGGTTGCCCAGCCAGAAGCCCCCCGCCTTGAGGCCGATGATCTGATCGTCCAGCAGGTACCCGGATTTGATGCCGAAGATCCCCCGGTGGCCCTTCACCTCGTCCCGAACCACCGGGTAGGCAAGGGTCCGGCCGTCGGCGAAGGCGACGAACGCTTTCTCCAACGCCGGCACCATCACTTTCAGGGTGAGCAATTCCTGAAGCTCGGTCCGGTTCAGGATGAGGATCTCGGTCATCGGGACGCCATCAGGGGGGCCAGGGCCGCGAGTTCGACGTTGCCGCCGCTCAGCATCACTCCCACCCTCAGTCCCTTGACCGGAACGAGGCCTTCGAGCACCGCGGCCGCGGCCAAGGCGCCCGTCGGCTCGACCACGAGCTTCATTCGCTCCCAGAGGTAGAACATCGAGCGCACGATCGCTTCTTCGCTGACCGTGACCATGTCGTCGACGTGCTGGAGCACCAGCGGGAAGGTGAGGGTCCCGAGATAGGGGGTGCGGGCGCCGTCCGCGATGGTCTCGGGATTTGAGACCTTGTGAAGGACGCCGGTCTTAAAGGACCGGGTCGCATCATCGGCCATGGCCGGCTCGACCCCGATGACCCGGCAATTCGGGGCGAGCGCATCCGCCGTGATCGCCGAGCCCGAGAGAAAGCCCCCGCCGCCACAGGGCACCAACAGCAGATCCAAGGGTCCCACGTCCTCGAGAAGTTCCTTCGCGGCCGTTCCCTGCCCGGCGATGACATCGCGGTGATCGTAGGGTGGGATCACACTCAGGCCGCGCTCCTCCGCGAGCCGGGTGGCGAGTTGTTCCCGGGTGGTTTCGTGCTTGTCGTAGGTGATGACCTCGCCGCCATAGCCACGGGTCCCCTCGACCTTGACCGCCGGCGCGTCCTTTGGCATCACGATGGTTGCGGGCACCCCCAGGATCCGGCCGGCCAGGGCGATCGCCTGTGCGTGATTGCCCGACGAGTACGTAATCACACCGCGCTTCTTCTGCGCTTCGCTCAACTGGGACAGCGCGTTGTAGGCCCCCCGGAACTTGAAAGCTCCTCCCCGCTGGAGGTTTTCGCACTTGAAGAAGATGCTCCCCAAGACCTTGGTATCGATGGTCCTCGACGTAGCCACGAGGGTTCGGTGCGCCACGCCCCGGAGACGGTCCGCGGCCGCCGCCACGGCGTCGTAGGTCACCACGTCCGTTTCGGTCAGAGTGCTCGCCGCAGTCTCATCGTTCTTCATCTAAGGGATCCGTGTTCGAAACATTTTTCTGCATGCCTGGCTAAGATATACAATATTTATCGAATGTCAAGACGAATCGCCCCTAGCATTTGGAAGTTTTTGCGATGATTCCACTCAATCCAGCCGCTGAGTCTCTTCTCGACATCGATCCCTCAGTCGGCCGTCCCGCCGCCCTGCCGGATCGCATCTATGCCGTCCTGAAGCACCGCATCCTGACCTGCGCGGTCCGACCCGGGGAGAAGATCGTCGAAGCCACCCTTTGTCAGGAGATGCAGGTCTCGCGAACCCCCCTGCGCGAGGCGTTCAACCGGCTTTCACTTGAGGGCCTGATCGAGATGAAACCTTATCGGGGTTTCGCGGTCGCGCCGGTGACCGTGGGGGGCTACCGAGAGCTGTGCGAGTTCCGGCGGATCGTTGAGAGCGGCGGGGCGTCCCTGGCGGCGAAGCGCGCCACCCCGGAGGCGATCGAGCGCCTCCTGGCCGTCGCCGAGACCCGCTACACCATGGGCGACAAGGCCACGTATCCCGGATACCTCCGCGCCAACAGCGCCTTCCATCTCGAATTGGTACGGTCCACCGGAAACAAACAACTGGAGAGCGTCGTCATGTCCGCCCTCGATCGCCATCAGCGACCCCTGTACCTCGGCCTTGACGAGGGTGTGGATGCGGCCGCGTCGACGGCCGAGCACTTCGCGATCGTGGAAGCGGTGAGGCAGCATGATTCGGCCCGGGCGGCGGACCTCATGGCCCGCCACATCGGCGGGGCCGAGGACCGGATCGCGAAAGCGCTGGAAGCGGCCGGTTACTAGCCCGAGTTCCGCAGTTAAGGGGGTACGAGTGTTGCTTCTAAAGCACTTATGCCTGTCGGTTGGCACTACATTTGACGTGAGGTAGCGGGCAGGCGGAGCCTTTCTGGGAGCCGTAGACCAAGGCGT
>JAQBHL010000138.1:0-2654 GCA_032127745.1 Acidobacteriota bacterium | reverse complement strand
TTCACGACCTTGCCGACGGCGATCCGGCCGACGTAGTCGCTGTGATGCAGGGTCGTGACCAGAAACTGCAGCGGTGCGGCCGGGTCGTACATCGGGGCGGGAATGGAGGCGAGGATGGCATCGAACAGCGGCACCAGGCCCCGCCCCTGGGCATCGTCGGGGTCCGTCAGGGCGATGCCCGCCTTGGCGTTCGTGTAGAGCACCGGGAAATTCAGCTGCTCCTCGGTTGCGTCGAGGTCGATGAACAGGTCGTAGACCTCGTCCAGGACCTCGTGGATGCGCCGGTCCGGACGGTCGATCTTGTTGATCACCACGATGGGCGGCAGCCCGCGCGCGAGCGCCTTGCCGAGCACGAACCGCGTTTGCGGCAGCGGACCCTCCGTGGCGTCGACCAGGAGCATGACCCCGTCCACCATGTTGAGCGTGCGCTCCACTTCGCCGCCGAAATCCGCGTGGCCGGGGGTGTCAACGATGTTGATCTTGGTGCCCCGGTAGACGATCGCGGTGTTCTTGGCCATGATGGTGATGCCCTTCTCCCGTTCCAGGTCCATGCTGTCCATGACCCGTTCGGCCACCGTCTCGTTGTCCCGGAAAACGCCGCTCTGCCAGAGCATGGCGTCGACGAGGGTGGTCTTGCCGTGGTCGACGTGGGCGATGATGGCCAGATTCCGCAAATCCTGACGTAGCTGCATGATGAACCTCTCTAATGTTCCATTTTTGACGACCTCAGCCGGTGACAACTTTTCTAAGCACCTCGTAAACCGCTATCAAGCTTTTCAGGCTCACCCACTCGTCCACGGCGTGGGCGCCGTGGCCCGCCGGCCCGAAGAGGACGCTGGGAACGCCCGCAAGCCCCATGAGCGCCGAGTCCGCCCAGAAGGGAAGACCGGTGAGGGGTGCTGCGGGCAGGGCGTGGCGGAGCCGGGCGATGATCTCCGCTTCAGCCGGGGCCTGGTAAGGCGGCCGGGAGAAGATCTTGCGTCCCGCCACGCGGTGGCCCCCCGGAAGCCGCTGAACCGCCGCCGCCACCCGGCCGAGCTCGCGGTCCACATCCTGCGGGTCTTCGTCCGGAAGCGTGCGCCTTTCCCACTGCAGAAGGGCCCGGGCGGGAATGACGCTCAACGCGGTGCCGCCCTCGATCCGGCCCCCGTGAAGGGACGCATGGCCCAGCCGGGGGTCCGGCGGCCGTTCCGACAGCCGGCGGCGGATGCGGTCGAGTTCGCAGAGGGCCTCCCGCAGGGGCAGGATGGCGTCGATCCCCTCGGCGGGCCGGCTGCCGTGGGCGGCCTGGCCGAGAACCTCGATTTCAAACCAGGTGAAGCCCTTGTGGGAAACCCCGATGGCCTCCTCCGTGGGTTCTAGAAAGACAGCCGCCGCCGGCTTCGGTGCGACGGTCGGGAGCCAGTCGCGCACGAGCTGTTCGGTGCCGAGGCTGCGATCCTCCTCGTCGGCCGAAAACGTCAACCAGACGTCGGCGGCCGGTGGGTGATTCGAGAAGCACTCGGCCAGCGCCAGCATGACCGCGACACCGCCCTTCATGTCGTAGGCCCCGCGGCCGTAGAGCCGGTCGCCCTCCCGCCGCAGCGTGAAGGGGTCCGGCATGTCTTCCACCCCCACCGTGTCGATGTGACCATTCAATACGAGCGATCCCCGGCTCTCCTTCCCGCGCGCCACGGCCACCACGTTGGCCCGGGCGGCGCCCACGGAATAAAGCTCGGCATCAAGGCCTGTCTTTATGAGGTGCTGGCAGATAAAATTGGCGATTTCGGATTCGCCGGGACCTCCGCCTAGGGTCGGGTTGATGGAGTTGATGGCGACCACTTCGCTGAGAAGATGGGTGATCCGTTTTTCCATGAAGGCGTTTCCATTCGACTGAGATAGGTGAAACTATAAGCCCTGCGGCGGGTTGTCAAATTATGATTTGACCCGTCCCCTTATTATCGCTAATGAGAAAGGTTGAAGTGTAACCCTATTCCGCTTGTCGTTTTTTGGTTGAACCCTCTTACGTGTGACCATCAGGAGGAACCATGTCCTATCGTATCGCGTTGATCCCCGGCGACGGCATCGGCCGCGAGGTAGTGCCCGAAGGGGTGCGGGCTTTGAAGGCGCTTTCCGGCCGCTTCAAGTTTGCCATGGAGTTTGCCGAGTTTCCTTACTCCTGCGAGCACTATCTTAAGACCGGCAAGATGATGCCCGAGGACGGCCTCGCGCAGCTCCGGCCGTTCGACGCCATCCTTCTCGGCGCCGTGGGCGCCCCCCAGGTGCCGGACCACGTGTCGCTGTGGGGCCTGCTGATCCCCATCCGCCGCGCCTTCGACCAGTACGTGAATCTGCGGCCGGTGCGCCTGCTGCCGGGCATCCGTTCGCCGCTTGCCGGCCGCACGGCGCAGGACATCGACTTCATCATCGTGCGGGAGAACACCGAGGGCGAATACTCCGAGGTCGGCGGCCGGCTCTTCCAGGGCACGGAGCGGGAGGTCGCGGTCCAGGAGTCCGTCTTCACCCGCCACGGGGTGGACCGCATCCTGCGCTACGCTTTCAGCCTCGCAAGCCGCCGGCCGAAGAAGCACCTCACTTCGGCCACCAAGTCGAACGGCATCATCCACACCATGCCGTTCTGGGACGAACGCTTCCGCGCCATCGCCAAAGAATTC
>JAQBHL010000137.1:0-8189 GCA_032127745.1 Acidobacteriota bacterium | reverse complement strand
CCGCCGCGCGGGTGTGCTCGTCCAGATACTCGTCTGTCCATTGCCACACGTTGCCGGCCATATCCATCACCCCAAAGGGGCTAGCACCGCTCGGGAAAGCATCCACATCCGTGGGCGGGCGCGGGTTACGGCTCTTGTCGGGCGTCGGCACAACGGCAGGGTTCGCTTCATTACCCCAGGGGAACAGGCGGCGATCGGGCCCTTGGGCGGCGTATTGCCATTCCCATTCGTGGGGCAGGCGTTTGCCCGCCCAGGCCGTGTAGGAGCGCGCGTCCTCGATCGACACCCAGGTCACCGGCTTTGCGGCCCAGCCATCCGGGAAGCTCCCGTTCGGCCAGTCGCGCAGGAAATTGTGATCGTCGGCGGGCCGGTAGCGCGTGGCGTCGAGGAAGCGTTTGAACTCACCATTCGTGACCGGCGTTCGATCGATGAAGAAGCTTTTGACGTGCAGGCGATGCCGGTGGAAGCGTCGCGGCGCATCCTCCCACGGATACTGCACGTCCACCCCAGGGTCGTTGCCGCCTTCGATCTCGATGCCGCGCACGACGAACTCGTAGTCGCCCGCCGGGATGCGGAGCATGCCCTCAGGAGGCGCGTCGGCTGGCTTCGTGGGCTGGATCTCGACCATGGTCTGCGGCAACGCCTTCCACTCTCTCGAGTAAGAGCTGAGGGGCCGGACCGCCCGCTCGGCCATGTACGCCAGCAGCTCCTTCAGGGATCCCGCGGGCGGGTTTTCGCGACTGGCCACGACGGCGCCGAAGCCGAGGCCCTCGATGGTGAAGCGGAGGGTCGCCGTTCCGCCGGTGATGAGAGGGGTCAGCTCGGAGCCTTGCCAGAGATCGTAGTAACGAACGCCCGCCGCGGCCGGCACGCGCAGTTGTTCGCCCGTGACCGCGTATTCGTTCCGGTTGACCAGGGTCCACAGGGTCCGAAGCGCGCCCGGGAAGCGGCTCGCAAAGACTCCCGGCTGCAGGGCCTTGGAGTGCGGCTCCCAGTCGGGGCTGACCAGTTCCGAGCCGAGGGCGCGCTCGATGCGCGTGATGCGAAGCACCGCCTCCGCGTCGTGAGGGGTCATGCCGTACCAGAAACCCCACAGGTTCTCCATCGTCGCGTAGCCGATGCCGTTGAACAGGGCGTGTTGCAGGCTGTTCCGCTTGTCGCGCGTGAAGCGGTCGGTGACGTTCACCATGTGCCGTGGCTCGAGCCACTTGGCCTTGTTCACCATGGGCACGAACGGGTAGCTGAGGTCCTCCCAGGTGACCCAGTCGTTCCAACTGAGCGTGCTCCAGGCGAGCGACTCGTCGCGGACGGCGAATTGCGGCTCGAGCGCCAGTGGATGTCCGGCGAGTTCGGAGGCCCGTCGGAATTCGACCGGTACGGATTCCAGGGTGTCGAAGTTGATGCCGTCCGCGCCGATTTCCACGAGCAGCTCCGTCAGTGCCGTCCACACCGGTTTGCCTTCGGGACGTGTGCTGGTGTCCCACGCGAGGGTGGGAAAGAACACCTTCACACCCCTGTGGTGGAACTGATCGACGACGTCCTTGAGCGCGGGGATGCCCCCGGGGAGATCGCGCAGCAGATCGAACGAATTGCGATCGTCGACCCCAAGGTTGGGGTACACGTGCCAGATCAGGACTGCATCGATGGGTCCCAGCCGTGACTCGACATCCGCCAGATAGCGCTCAACCGTGTACTGGCGCTGCTCGGGGTCGTAGAACGTGCGATCCCAGATCAGCATCTGGTTTTGCGAAAACACGCGTCGCGTCCACAAAAGCTCCGGCCGGCTGTACTCGCTGGCGTCGTACCGCATTCGAGTCAGGCGCTCTGTGCGCCATGCCTTCAAGCCCGCCAGCCAAGCGGGCTGTCCCGCCGGATCGTCTGGCCCGCCGAGCAGCACCTCGGTTGGGGGTGCAGGCTCGCCCAGGTTCAGCACGCCCGTAGGCGATATCAATGCGTGCCGCGGTCTCCACTCCTCGGAACTCGCCCACCAGCCGGAGCAGACGACCAGCAGCAGGCCGAAAAGCGTGAACCGTCGTGCCATCAGTACATGATGGTGCGGGTCAGGTGATGGGGCCAGTGGGTCGTGTGGTAGTTGAGCCAGAGTCGGGCGTCCACCTGCGGGATGATCACCTGCAGTTCCGCCGGCCGCAGCGCGTTGATCTCCTCGGTGAGCAGGGCGGACGCGAACAGCATGTGGGCCCGGATCTCGATCTCTTCATCGCTGTCGCGCGGGATCAGCTGGTGGGTCGCGATCTTCTGGTCGAGTTCGGGCGAATAGACCAGGATGCCCATCACTCGCAAAGCCACGGGCACGATGTAATCGGCGAAGGCGGTCATCGAGCCGATGTCGTCGATTCGAAAGCCGCCGTGGCTTCTGAATCCGGCATACAGGCCCCAGTAGGCGAGTTGCGCGAGCTTGAAGAACTTGACCTCCTGGCCACGGTAGCGGCTGACGTCGTTGAAACGCGGGAACTCGGTCACGAGCCGATCCACCAGACCCTTGCCGCCGTCGAACAGCCGGGGCGAGCAGGTGGGGACGAAGTTGTGGAAGAAGCCGCCGTAGCGTTCGGTGAGGGCCTTGCCGACCGCGTTGAGCACCTGGAGCTTCTCGTCGAGCATGGGCATCTCGATGTTGCCCGCGAAGATCCTGGCCAGTTCCGGCCGGGTGAGCTTGGCCAGGTAACGACCGTCGAGAACCTCGATCCCCGCCTCCATCGCCCGTTTCAGGCAGGCGGTCATGCCCTGCGAGTCCGACCAGCTCTGGCCCTGGTACTGGGCCACGAACTTCACGCCGGTGTTGAAATCGGAAAAGGCACTGTTGATCGAACCCGAGACCATGGTGAAATCGATCGCCTCGTCCCGGTTCTTCTCGAGGCCGAAGGGCAGGCTGAACTGCGGAAACGGCAGCTCCTCGTAGGCCATCCACTTCGCCACCTCGGCGATTTTCGCCACGTCGGTCTTGACGTAATGGGATCCTTCGATGACCGGTCGCAGGCTGTCGAGCACGGGGCTGCCGATGGGCTTTGGCCAGCGAAGGGGGTCGGAACTCATGAGTCCGCTTTCATGAGCATCCAAGGGACCAATGGCGACGGGGAGCGCAACCGCGCCCCCCATTGCCCTCAAGAACGAACGTCGAGGCATCAGAAGCGGAGCCGGACTCCCATCTGGAAGGCTCGCGGGGTGCTCCCCGGTGAGATCTGGTCGAGCGTGCGGTAGGCCGTGCCCGTCGGGCCGATGTCACCCACTTGCGGGATAGCGCTCAACAGCGGAGCCACGACGGCCGAGACGTTGGGATTGGAGAAGAGGTTGTCGTTGTCGAGTACGTTGAAGGCCTCGACGAGAACCTCCACCGAATTTCCATCCCCTCCGAGAGCGAATTCCTTGCTCAGCCGGAGATCCAGCTGGTAGAAGGCCGGCTGACGCACCGGATAGCGCTCGAGCAGGGACGAGCCGTTCACGACCGGGCGGTCGTTGCTGAAGCCGTTGTTGCCAACGCCATCGCCGTTGGTGTCCTGCAGGATGTACGCCGGGTACGGGACACCGCTCCGAGCGATGAAGAGCCCGCCGAGGCGGAATCCCGCCGGTAGCTCCTTCGTGAACGAGGCCTTGAACTGGTGCGGGATGTCGAGGGCGTTGCGCCCGTAGTCCAGGTCGATGTTGAACGGATCCTGCGGGCTGAAGAACGTTTCCGTGTCGCGCTCGGATGACGCGTTGTCCCGGTTCTGCGACCAGGCGTAGTTGACGAAGAACTGGAAGCCATCCGAGAAGCGCCGGCTGAGGTTGACCACGGCCTGGTGGAAGCGCCCGCGGCTGAAGCTGCCGTGGGCCTGCGCCGCCGCCTGGGTCGGATCGAGCCGCGGCCCGAGGATGGTGCGCCCGAACTGGTCTGTGCCTGCGCTCGTGAAGTTGCGGTTCCACTGCGTGCTGCTGAAGCCTCCAGTGCGCAGGAAGTCGGACTTCGCGTACACGTAGGTCGCGGTCACGGTGTACTTTGGCGACAGGTTCACCTCGAAGGTGGCCGACGTGTTCATGACGCGCGGATTGCGCAGCTGGGGGTCGTCGTAGGTGAAGTCGCCCACGAACGATGAGGGAGATCCAGGCACCGAATCGGGAGCGAGGTTCGGGTAGCCGCCCTTGGGAAGGCAGGCGGGTTGAAGAAGCAGAAGTTGACGCCGGTCTGACCCGCGGACGTCGGGGCGGTCAGGAAGATGCCCGGGATCTGGGCGTAGTACAGGCCCCAGTTGGCTCGGAAGACCGCGGGCTTGCCTGCGGCCTCGAACGCGTAGGAGGCTCCCAGGCGGGGTCCCCACTGTTTCCAGTCGTTCGGAGGACCCTGGGGCTTGGGCACGGGGGTGCTGTCGGCCCCGACGCCCGACCAGACGGTCTGGCCTCCGAGCGGCAGGTTCACCTCGTTCGGCCCATGGTTCACGGTGCCGTCGTAGCGCAGGCCGTAGGTGACGGTGAGCTTCGGGGTCGCCTGCCACTTATCCTGGGCGTAGAACCCGTAGCCCCTCTGGAAGGCTCGATTCGGGTCGGTTGCGGCTTCCAGGTAGGGCTGGCCGTTGAAGCCGAAGCCCTGGATGTACGCGAAGGGGCGGCCGGCCTGGAAGTCCTCGAGGGTGGCGAAGTTGTAGGAGCCTGCCGACCAGCCGAAGAACGCGCCCTTGCGGCCGGAGTAGGAGTTGACGTCAGCGCCGAACTTCACGTCGTGGTTCCCGAACACGTACTGGAAGTTCTCCTGCAGCGTGAGCTTCTCCTGCTTGCCGAAGATGGGAAGAAAGAAGCGCTGTCCAAAGGTCCCCGTATCGCCGATGTTGATCTCGGGGATGGTGGAGTTCGGCAGGCGCGGGCGGTCCGAGTCGTAGTACGAGACCTTCAGCTCGTTGAAGCCCTTTCCGCCGGCGAGTGTCTTGTTCCAGGTGAGGACCGAGTTGTGGCCGCTGTTCGTGAAGTTCTCGGTGTTGCCGAAGTCGGCCTGGATCTGGTTCTGGCCGCGGCCGCCCGTGAAGCCGTCGGTCTTGTTGGACGTGTAGAAGCTGCGGAGGCTGATGCGGTTGTTCTGACCGAGTCGCGCGTCGTACTTGGCCAGGATGGTGAAGAGGTTCTGGAACTGGGTGTGCGCGCCTTCGAGATCGGCGAGGTTGGCGATGCCCCACTCGGTGGCCGGCACGCCGCTTACGTCGCGGGCGAACTTCGTGACCAGCGGCCCGCTCTGCCGCTGGACGTCGAAGGCCAGGAAGAAGAACTGCTTGTCTTTCTTGATCGGGCCGCCGATGGCCCCGCCGAACTGGTGCTGGTTGTCGATGTTCGGCGCCACGCCGAGGGCATCGTCGGCGGTCAGGTCCTTGCCGCGGTAGAAGTAGTGGGCGCTGCCGTTCAGCGTGTTCGTGCCCGACTTCGTCACCACGTTCAGCAGGCCGCCCGTGGACCGACCGAACTCGGGCGCGAAGCCGTTCGTGACGACCTGGAACTCCTGAACCGCCTCGAGCGGGACCGTGAAGTTCTTCGTCTCCAGGGAACCGAAGAACTCGCCGAAGAAGTTGTCGCGAGAGTCGGCGCCATCGATGGCAAGCCCGGTGTAGTCGCTCTGCTGGCCGCCGAGGCGGATGCCGCCGCGCAGGCCCGGGACGGTCTGTGCGTTGGGGCTGAGCTGCGCCAGGTCGCGGAAGTCACGACCCGAGAGCGGCAGGTTCTCGATGGCCTCCTGGCTGATGAGCTGGCTCACACCGGCCGAGCCGGTGTCAATGGGGGGAGCGGAGGCCGCCTCGACCAGGACCTGGTCGGTCAGCCCCGCCAGCGACATCGTGATGTCGAAGGTCAGGGAGGCGCCGATGTTGACCAGGAGGCCGGTCACCCTGGTGGAGGTGAAGCCGCTCAGGCTGGCCAGCATCGAGTAGCTGCCGCGCGGTATCTGCGAGAACTGGTAGACGCCGGACGCGTTGGTCGTCGTGGTCTGGTTGAAGCCGGTCGCCTCGTTGCTCAAGGTGACCGTCGCCCCGGGCAATGCCGACTTGGTCTGGTCGTAGACGATGCCGCGCACCTGCCCGCTTTCGAGAGTCTGCGCGTTGGCGGTCGTCCATGACGCCAGCGCAACGCCCAACACGAACGCCAGTCTCTTTGCTCTCATTGTGTTCTCCTCGATACTGGAAACCGAAGCCGCCTGGATCGACCGCCCCCAGAGCTCGTTGACCAATTATTACCTATTATTACTTACCCGCAAGCCGATCGACGAAAAACGATAAGAATCGCCCAGCGTCCACCTCGACGGCGACCCACACGTTGGGTTCGACGCGGTCGATGCCGGTCATGACGTAGCGATCGCCTCGAAGCTCGTTGTGCTCGACTGCGTTGTTGCGATTGCCCACGGTGGCGCCGCGGGTGAACTGCCCACGCGTCTCCACATCCACCCGCATGTGCTGGGTGCGCACGAAGGAGGCGTCGATCGCCACCCCCATGGCCAGCGGATCGTGCATGGGCGTGCCAAGGGCGCCGAACTTCGCCGACAGCTCGATCAGGAAGCCCATGACCCGGGTCGCGAAGTCGTTCAGGGTCCCGTGGGTCTTGGCCAGGCGCTCGAGCTGCGGCCGAGCGAAGTTGGTCCGGTGGGTGACGTCCAGGCCGACCATGGTCACTTTCCAGCCCGCGTCGAAAACCACCTGGGCGGCCTCGGGATCGTTGTAGATGTTGGCTTCGGCGACCGCGGTGACGTTGCCTTCGCTGATCGATCCCCCCATGATCACGACCTCCTTGACCAGGGGAACGATGCTCTTGTCCTTCAGTACGGCGAGAGCGATGTTCGTCAGCGGACCGATCGGGACGAGGGTCAACTGCCCGGGCAGCTTGTGAACCATCTCGATGATCAGGTCGGGGCCGAAGCGCGGGTCCGCCGGGCAGCCAGGCCCCGGCAGCTCGATATCGCCCATGCCGTTCTTGCCGTGCACGAACTCCGCGGTGATCAATTTCTGCGCCAGCGGCCGCAGCGCGCCGCCCGCGATCGGTATGTCGCAGCGGCCCGCCAGCGACACCAGGCGTCGCGCGTTCTCGAGGCCCTGCTCGCCGGTCACGTTCCCCGGCACGACGGTGAAGGCGCGCACGTCGATCTCCGGGGAGTTGAGCGCGAGCAGGATCGCCATCGCGTCGTCCGTCCCGGGATCGGTGTCGATGATGACCGCGCGAGGCGCCGCCGCGGTCTGGGCGACGACCGGCAGAGCGGCAAAAGCCAGCAGCACCGCGATCGCAGACCAGGCCATGCGACGCCGATAGCAAAGAGAGGGGTTCCTGCGGTCGAATGATGGACGCATCAGAATTCCGAGCATCCTAGGGGCCATCGCCCAGGCCGGTCAAGCCTGGGCTTCGGTTACCGTGCTGCGGGAGCCTCCCCCGATGCCGCGGCCGCCCAGGCCAGATCGCGAATCTCGTTGAGGTAACCCACGTACACCGGGATCGGGATGTCCGGGGAGTCGCCGTCGTTCAAGAAATGGTCGAGCTTGACCCCTCGCGGAATCGAGCTTATGACCTCGCGGAAACGGGCCATCTTCAGAAACTTCGTCCGCCAGATCTCCAGCATCAGGGCGCGGAACTCGGGGCTGACAAAGCCCAGCTTGCGTTCGCCGAGGTAGACGGCGTCGAAGTGCAGCCTTTCGAGTGCCGGCAGCGCTTCAGGGTCGAAGTACCAGATCAGGTGAAGCGTATCGGCGAGGTCGCCCCACAGAAGCTTTTCCTGCAGCGCGCTGAATCGGAAACTGCGGCCGCGGCGCTGCTGCGCCTGACGAGCCCGTTCTTCCGGAGGCAGCCGGGCGAAGTCTTCCCGGAACGAGCCCAGTTTTGGGGAGGTCAGGTTGACCTTCAGGAATTCGATCGCGTAGGAGTTCGCGAAGTAGGTCTTCTGATCGCCCGCCAGCCGCTCCACCCAAGGCGACCAATCGCGGGACTTCATTTCGTCGAGTAGCTCCACCAGGTCGGCGTTGCGGACGTCTGGATGGAATTTCACGGCCTGCCAGAAATGCTCCGTGGAATCGTAGAGGGCCCCATGAAGTTCGATGCCCTCCTGGATCGGGTACCAGTTCGACAACACCCGCGCCGGAATGGTGGCCGCGGCGCTCCAGCAGTTGAGAGAGGTCTTCCACCGCTGTTGGATGTCCAGCAACGTCCGCCGGTACACGGCCACGTCCAGGCGCCAGTGGCGTCCC
>JAQBHL010000136.1:0-22742 GCA_032127745.1 Acidobacteriota bacterium | reverse complement strand
AAGGAAGCCCTCGCCACCGACCTGTTCCCCGGCCGCGCCATGGTCCCGAAGACGCTGGTCTTCTGCAAGGACGAGTCGCACGCCGAGGACACCGTGCACATCGTCCGCGAAGTGTTCGGCAAGGGCAACGACTTCGCCAAGAAGATCACGTACAAGTCCTACAACCCCGAGACGAAGAAGTACGAGAAGTCGGAGCCGCTCATCCAGGAGTTCCGCACCTCGCCCCAGCTCCGCATCGCCGTCACCGTGGACATGATCGCCACCGGCACCGACATCAAGCCGCTCGAATGCCTCCTGTTCCTACGCGACACCAAGAGCCGCACCTACTTCGAACAGATGAAGGGCCGCGGTACGCGCGTCTTGACACCCACCGACCTGCAGGCCGTGAGCGGCGCCGACGCCCACGCCAAGACCCACTTCGTCATCGTGGACGCCGTGGGCGTATGCGAGAGCGACAAGACCGATTCCCGACCTCTTGAACGCCAGCGCACCGTCGCCTTCGACAAGCTGCTCCTCGGCGTGGCCCTGGGCAAACGCGACGAAGACACGCTGACGACACTGGCCGGACGACTCGCCCGCCTCGACCGCGAGATCACCCGCGACGAAGCCAAGAAGCTCGCCGCCCTGGCCGGTGGCAAGTCGCTGTCGGATCTCTCGGGCACGCTGCTCCGCGCCGTCGATCCCGACGCCATCGCCGAACGCGCCGCCGGTGAGGCTGGCGTCGAGCCTGCCGATGTCGCGCCGGAGGCAATGACAGCGGCCGGGAAGCAGCTCGCCGAAGAGGCCTGCGCCCCGTTCTTCGTTCCCGCCTTGCGCGATGCGCTCGCGAAAGCCAAGCAGGACGCCGAGCAGACGATCGACGTCACGAGCATCGACACCGTCCTCAGCCAGGGCTTCGACGCGGCGGCCAAGGAACAGGCCCTGGGCCTGCTGCGATCGTTCCGCGACTACATCGAGCAACACAAGGCCGAGATCACGGCCCTCCAGATCCTCTACAGCCGCCCGTACAAGGACCGCCTCACCGAACCGATGCTGAAGGAACTGGAGGCGAAGCTCCGCGACAACCACGCCGCCTGGACGGAGGATCGCCTGTGGGACGCCTTCCGGGCCACCACGCCCGAGAGGGTGAAGGGCCGCTCGCAGGCGGGACGCTTCGCCGACCTCGTGGCACTCGTGGGCTTCGCCCTGGAGCAGCAGCCGGTGCTCGCACCCTTCGCCGAATCAGTGGCGGCGCGGTTCGATGCGTGGATGGCCGCGAAGGCCACCGCGGGCACGAAGTTCACCGACGAGCAGATAGCCTGGCTCGCCCTCATCCGCGACCACATCGCGACAAGTCTCAGCATCGAGGCGGAAGATCTGGATCTGTCGCCCTTTAACCAGCGAGGCGGCCTCGGAAAGGCCCACCAGCTATTTGGCGATCGGCTACCAGGATTACTTGATGAACTCAACGAGGCCTTGGCTGCGTGACGGGACCTTGGCCGATTCCGCAAGACTGGGTCTGGCGCACGATGGGCGAGGTCGCGGACGTTATCGGAGGCGGAACCCCGAAGAGCGATCAGACCGAGTACTTTGGCGGTGAGATTCCGTGGATCACGCCTGCCGACCTCTCCGGGTACACCCAGAAGATGATCTCCGCTGGTGCCCGAAGCATCACTGAGGCAGGGCTGGGCAACTCGGGCGCGAGGGTGATGCCTGCGGGCTCCGTCCTTTTCAGTTCCCGTGCGCCGATTGGCTACGTCGCCATCGCAGCGAACCCCGTTTCGACCAACCAGGGCTTCAGATCGTTTGTGTTGCGCGAGGGCCTGACCTCGGACTTCGTCTACTACTACCTACAGCACGCCAAGAAGATCGCTGTTGAGATGGCGAGTGGCACCACCTTCCTTGAGATCTCGGGCAAGAAGGCCGCGCAACTGCCGGTACCGGTGCCACCGCTTGTCGAGCAATGGTTGATCGTGGCAGAGATCGAGAAGCAGTTCACGCGACTCGACGCGGGAGTCGCGGCCCTCAGGCGCGTTCAAGCCAACCTCAAGCGCTACCGCGCCGCCGTCCTCAAAGCCGCCTGCGAAGGCCGCCTCGTCCCCACCGAAGCCGAACTCGCCCGCAAGGAAGGCCGCGGCTTCGAAACCGGCGAGAGCCTTCTCGCTCGCGCCCTTTCACACCGCCGGAAAGGCCGAGCTGACAGGGGCAAGTACCGTGAGCCTTTGGCTGTGGACGCGGCACAGTTGCCTCAATTGCCGGACGGCTGGGCTTGGGCAACGCCGGATCAACTGTCGGACTCCACCGAGGGCGCGATCTGTGCGGGACCATTTGGGACGATCTTCAAAGCTCGGGACTTTCGGCCCACGGGCGTGCCAATAATCTTCCTGCGACATGTGGCGGCCGGGCGGTACCTTACCCACAAGCCGGGCTTCATGGATACGGAGAAGTGGGAGGAGCTCTTCCGTGCCTATTCGGTCTACGGTGGTGAACTCCTCGTAACGAAACTGGGAGAGCCCCCGGGCGTTTGCGCGATCTATCCGGAAGACATCGGCCCAGCGATGGTGACGCCCGACGTCATCAAGATGTCGGCGAATCCCGCGGCGGCCCTTCCGCGCTTCCTGATGCACTATTTCAACAGCCAGACTGCCCGGGATTTCGCCACCGGCGTTGCCTTCGGCACGACGCGCCTTCGCCTCACCCTGCCTATCTTTCGGGAGATGCCGGTTCCACTGCCACCGCTTGGCGAGCAGACGCGCATCGTCGCGGAAGTGGAGCGAAGGCTGAGCGTAGTCGAGGAGTTGGAAGCGACCGTCACCGCCAACCTCCAACGGGCTACCCGCCTCCGCCAATCGGTCCTAGGGTCCGCATTCTCCCCGGCGGCTCATTGACAGCGCGCTCAGACGGCACGAAGTTCATATCCGCCGTCGACGAGTCCGAAAAGAACGGGCTCTTCGTTTACGGCGGTTTCTCAGCGTCTCGCTCGTTCTGGGAGAAGGACTTCGCGCCGGCCTGGACCGAGTTCGTTCTTGACACGCCACCGCGCCTGACCCATTTGCACGTTGCAGACCTCTATCGGCCCGAGTGGAGAGCGAGTCAGGGGATGTCGGAGACGCAGATGCGTCGCAAGCTGGACGAGGCTGCCAGGGTAATCCGGAGCTCGGGGCAACTTCTCCCCGTTGTGTTCTCGCTCACCCGAGAGGAGTTCGACTTGATCCTCAGGCAGCAGGTGACCTTCTACCCTGATCGGAAACAGCCACAGGAAAAAAGCCTCGACCCCGACTACATCTGCTTCTACCTTTGCGCCCTGGAACAACTTCAAAGGATCAAGAACGAATATCCATCAACGGAGAGGGTTGACTTCTGGGTTGAAGAGAACAGGCCGATCACGAGCCACATGCTCCCGTTCAAGAATGACCTTCATACGCACCTTCCCTCGCTGGGGCTTGGACACTTGGTCCCGCTCGTCGGGAAGTACACGTCCGTGACGAAGGATCGAATCCCAGTCCAGGCGGCCGACTACCTCTGCTGGCATGAACGGCATCAGTTGGCCGGAACGCTTGGGCGGGAAGAGGCCAGACGGTACTGGCACATCATCGACGGCGGTGTGTTCAGGCGGGCCACCCAGAGTCAAGGTTCGAGAACCGGCTACAAGTACGAAATCAAGGCGGATCTTCTTGGGTCGATAGCCGGGGCCCTGGCCAAGCGCGTAGCCGAGGCATCCTCTTGATTGCTGAATCTAGAGCGTCTTAACCCCGGTCTTCGGCGTCGCCCCGCCTGTGTCCGGCGACCACTCTGCGTGAGGACCCCGGACATTGCTAGCATCGGTCCACCTCCATGATCCAGACGCTGAAGATCAAGAACTTCACCGCATTCGCGACGGCGAACCTCTCCTTCGCGAAGGGGGTGAATGTTGTCATCGGCAGCAATGGAACGGGCAAGAGCCACCTTCTGAAGCTTGCCTACTCTTGCGCGCGCTGGAGCCAGGAAATGGCCGGCCGTGCCCAGGGCGATCTGGCCCGGCCAGATAAAGCGACCCTTCAGAAGGAGCTGGCTGGAAAGCTCGTGCGGGTTTTTCGCGCTGAGTCCGTCGGGCGATTGAGCCGTCGCGCGCAGGGCCTCCGACGTACCGAGGTGGAGGTGAACTTCTACGAGAAGCCGAAGTCGGCCATCGGCCTGAGCTTCTCCACCAAGAACACCGTGGACCTCAACCTCGACAGGGTCCCCAGTGAGTTTTTCAGCGAGGAGTCGGTTTTCCTGCCGACCAAGGAGATGCTGTCCATGTTCCCCGGCTTCGCGTCCCTCTATCGGGACCGCGAGTTGGCCATTGACGAAACCTACTACGACCTCTGTCTCGCGCTCGATCGCCCGCTGCTGAAGGGCCGCCGATATGACGCGATCAACAGTCTCCTCAAGCCAGTCGAAGCGGTCCTCGATGGCTCGATCCGAGTGGAAGGCGGCCGGTTCTATCTGGTCCAGGAAGGGGCCGGGAAGTTCGAGATACCGCTGGTGGCCGAAGGGTTTCGAAAGCTTGGTGCGGTCGCCTACCTTCTCGCGAACGGAACTCTGGGCAAGCAGTCGCTGCTGTTCTGGGACGAACCAGAGACCAACCTGAATCCTAGGTACATGAAGGACGTGGCCAATCTACTGGTCGATATCGCGGGCCACGGCACGCAAGTCTTCATCGCCACGCACAGCCTGTTCATGATGCGGGAGCTGTCGATGCTGCTCCAGGACTCGAAGGTCGACAAGAGATTCTTCGCGCTCGCCAAACAGGACGGAGCAGTCCGGGTCAGCGAAGGCGATTCTGCGGAGGCCGTCGAGCCGATCGAGGCCCTAGACGCCGAAATGGACCAGAGCGAGCGCTATCTCGCGGCCACCAAGTAGCGACCGATGGCACAACGTTTTCGCGAAGGCCGAATCGCCTTCGACTTTCCGAACGGCTGGCTGATTGCGCGGCCCGAAGTCAGCACGTACTACAGCAAGCATTTCCAGCACTTCGCTCCACACAACGCCGGAAACAAGGAAACGGACTTCCTTGCCTGGGAGCCTTCTGAGAAACAGCTGTGGCTGATGGAAGTGAAGGACTATCGCGCTCATCCGCGAACCAAGATGCAGGATCTCGCCGACGAAGTCGTGTTGAAGGCTCGCGACACTCTCGCCCTCTTGCGCGCCGCTCAGGCGCAAGACCCGGCCCAACCGGACGTGATCAGGGATTTCGCCGCGAAAAGCGCCAAGGCGAAATCAATCCGGATCGTGCTTCATTGTGCTCTCCCCAAGAGACCGTCGAAGCTCTTCCCGGGTGTGAAGGACGCGGCGAACCTCCAGGCGAAGCTACGCGAGCGGGTGCGGGCGGTGGATCCACACGCCCGTGTCACGGGCAACGGGAATTCAGGGAGCGTGCCTTGGTCCGTGGCGTGAGAGGGTCGTGTTCTCGCCATGAGCGACAAGTCCCAGATCGAGTGGACCGACGCGACCTGGAACCCCGTGCGCGGTTGCACGAAGATCAGCCCCGGGTGCAAGCACTGCTACGCGGAGACGTTCGCGGAGCGTTTCCGTGGCGTGCCCGGGCATCCCTTCGAGTTTGGTTTCGACATCCGGCTGGTTCCGCACAAGCTGGAAGAGCCGCTCAAGTGGCGGGCGCCCAGGATGGTCTTCGTCAACTCGATGAGCGACCTCTTTCACCAGGCCGTGCCCGACGAGTACATCCTCAAGGTCGCCCGGGTCATGCGGGACGCGCACTGGCACACGTTTCAGGTGCTGACCAAGCGGGCGGACCGTCTGCATCGGAGGCTCGGCGGAGTTCTCGCCCCCTTCGCGGAGCTGCCGAACATCTGGTGGGGCGTGAGCGTCGAAAACCGAAAGCACGGCGTCCCGCGGATTGCGCTTCTTCAGGACGCTCCGGCCGTGGTGCGGTTCCTGTCGATCGAGCCGCTGCTGGAGGACCTCGGGCGGATCGACCTCGGCGGCATCGACTGGGTGATTGTGGGCGGGGAGAGCGGGGCCGGCGCCCGGCCGATGGAGCGTGAGTGGGTGGTGTCGCTGCGGGATCAGTGCCGCGCCGCGCGGGTTCCGTTCTTCTTCAAGCAATGGGGCGGCGCCCAGAAGAAGAAGCGCGGGCGAGAGTTGGATGGGCGGGTCTACAAAGCGTTCCCGCGGGCGCATGCCCACGACAGCACGGGCGGCTAGACTTCGTTGGCCATGAAAGCAGCCGAACTGACCACCCAGGACGCGGCAGAGGTTCTGAACGTCAGCCAGCCCCACTTGGTTTCGCTTCTTGAGTCGGGCGAGATTCCCTTTCATACGTCAGGCGGCCATCGGCATGTTCACTTTTCGGACCTCCAGAAGTATCGGGAGTTGCGTGACCAGAAGCGACGCGAGATCCTGAACGACATGACGCGCGAGGCGCACGAGCAGGGGCTGAACTGGGACTGATGGGTGGCCCGGATTCAAGACCGGGAAGGGGACCTCGCCCGGCTGCGTCCCGTCGCAGAATCCATCCCACGATGAGGGATAAAAACAAGGCGACTTCGGAATCTCGCGGCGAGCTTGTTCTCTACCAAACCGAGGACGGGCGGACTCGCATCCAGTGTCGGTTCGTCGACGAGACGATCTGGCTGACGCAGGCCCTTATGGCTGAATTGTTCCAGAAGGACGTTCGTACCATCAACGAACACCTCGCCAACATCTTCGACGAGAAGGAGTTGAGCCCGGCGGCAACTATCCGGAAATTCCGGATAGTTCGAACGGAGGGACGCCGCGAGGTCGCCCGCGAGATGGACCACTATCGCCTTGAGGCCATCCTGGCTGTCGGCTATCGCGTCCATTCCAACCGTGGCACCCAGTTTCGGCAGTGGGCCACCGCGCGGTTGAGTGAGTACCTGGTGAAGGGCTTCACCATGGACGACGAGCGGCTCAAGAACCCGCCTGGCAAGGGTCACAAGGACTACTTCGATGAACTCCTGGAGCGGATCCGGGATATCCGTTCATCCGAGCGGCGTTTCTATCAGAAGGTCCTGAAAGTCCGGATAACTCAAGGCGCGACCACCTCCAAAACCAGCCTTCATGCCATCTTGAGAAGGTTGGCAATCACAAGTACATGTCTTTTCTCATCTTAGGAGATATCGCAAGCTTAAGTTCCGATCCTTCGTGTCCGAAAAACGTGCTATTTTTCGGACATGAAGGCCACCAAACCCGGCAGGCGCCCGCCCGAGGGGACGACGCGGCGCACCGTTCAATCCGGCGTCGACGCCAGAATCTCGGCCAGGATCCGCAGAGCCAGGCCGGGAACCGTTCTTACGCCAGCCATGTTTGCCGCGATGGGAAGCCGCGAGGCGATCGACAAGGCTTTGCAGCGCCTGGTGGCGCGCGGTGAACTCCGACGGCTCTCCCGCGGCCTCTACGATAAGCCGCTCAAGCATCCCAGGCTCGGCGTCCTCTGGCCCACCACGGAGGCCGTCATCGCGGCACTGACTGGCAAGGATCGGATCCGTCTGCAACCCACCGGGGCCTACGCCGCCAATCTTCTCGGCCTGTCAGATCAGGTGCCCGCCCGCGTCGAACTGCTCACAGACGGCACGAGCCGCACCGTGAAAGCCGGCCCCATGCGGATCGTCCTGAAGCGCACGACTCCTCGTCAGATGGCTCTTGCCGGTCGGCCTGCGGGCCTTGTGATGCAGGGCCTGCGCAGCCTTGGACCTGGTCAAGTGACCCCGAAGCACCTTGCCCATTTGCGCAAACGGCTGCCGGCCAGGGAACGTCGCCTGCTCTCGACCGACATGGCTCTGGCCCCGCTGTGGATGCACCCGAGCCTTCGCGCACTGGCCGCCGATTGATGGCACCCGCGGATCGCTTGATCGCACTTTCGCCCGAGCGTCGCGCTGGCCTTTGCCTGGACGGCCGTGCGGATGGCTGTCTCGACGGCGGCGAAAGCCCGGTGCCTGGCGCAGGCCTCTAGGTGCCCAAGCAAGTGATAGCATTACCGGGTATTACTGGAGACACTATGGAAGTCACATCGGTCACGAGCAAGGGTCAAGTCACGATCCCGAAGGAAGTTCGGCAGCGGCTGGGCATTCGACAGGGCAGTCGCATCGAATTCTCACTGGTCGGCGATCATGTAGAGGCGCGCGTCAAGAGTTCGCCGGCTGGGGTGCCGGATAACGGGTTCGGCATGCTGAAAAGCCGCCGGGGCGCGGTGCCCGCCGACTTCGATCCGGCGGTGTTGCTCAAGCGATGATTGGCCTCGACACCAACGTCCTGGCCCGCTATTACGTTGAGGACAAACAGGATGTCGAGGCGGAACGGCAGCGAGCGGCCGCGCGACGCCTGATCGAATCCGGCCGGCCCCTGATGGTCTGCAAGACCGTCATCCTCGAACTCGAGTGGGTCATGCGCGGCTATTACGGATTTACGCCGGCCGAGGTGCTCCGGGTATTGCGACATCTGATGGCGCTCCCTCACGTCACCATCGAAGACCGCGACGCGGTGGAGCATGCGCTGTCGCAAACCGATGCCGGCATTGATATGGCCGACGCCCTGCATCACGCGAGCTACCGATCTTGTGCCAGCGTGGCGTCATTTGACGACCGCCGGTTTGCTCGACGTGCGAAGCGAATGGGGTTGTCGCCGCCGGTCATCGTGCCGACTGCTCGTCATCGCTGAGACTAAGAAGACATGACCAATCCCCAGGCCCTCGTTCAGAAGCTCTGGAACTACCGCAACATCCTGCGGGATGACGGCCTGTCCTATGGCGACTACGTCGAGCAGTTGACGTTCCTGACTGTTCCTGAAGATGGCGGATGAGCAGTCGAAGGCGCCGTTCAACAAGCCTTCGCCTGTCCCAAAGGGCAAGGATTGGCCCGCCTTGCTCGCGAAGGACGGCGATGACCTCGAGATTCACTACCGCCACACGCTGGAGGAACTCGGCAAGCGGTCGGGGATGCTTGGCCTCATCTTCCGCAAGGCGCAGAACAAGATCCAGGATCCAGCCAAGCTCCGGCGGCTCATCGTCGACCTGATCGACAAGGAGGAATGGTCCTCTCTCTCGTCCGACGTGAAGGGCGATGCCTACGAGGGCCTGCTGCAGAAAAACGCCGAGGACGTGAAGGGCGGGGCGGGGCAGTACTTCACGCCGCGGCCTCTCATCGCGGCGATGGTGGATGTGGTCGCTCCGCAGCCTGGGCAGTCGATCTGCGATCCGGCGTGCGGCACGGGTGGGTTTCTGCTCGCGGCGCATGACTATCTCGCCAAGCACCATGCGCTCGACCGGGCGCAGAAGAAGCGGCTCAAGGCCGGGACGTTTTTCGGCATCGAGCTGGTGGACAGCGTCACGCGGCTTTGTGCGATGAACCTGCTGCTGCACGGCATCGGCGGCGAGTCCGAGGAGGATTTGCCCGTCGTCAGCAAGGACGCGCTGGCCGGGAAGCACGGGGAATACGACATCGTCCTGGCCAATCCGCCGTTTGGCAAGAAGAGCAGCGTCACCATCGTCAACGACGCGGGGGAGACGTCCAAGGAATCGCTGATTATCAACCGCGACGATTTCTGGGCGACCACGAGCAACAAGCAGCTCAACTTCCTTCAACACATCTTCACCATCCTCAAGCAGCACGGCCGCGCGGCGGTGGTGTTGCCCGACAACGTGCTCTTCGAGGGCGGAGCGGGAGAGACCATCCGCCGCGAGCTGCTCAAGCAGGCGGACGTTCACACCCTGCTGCGGCTGCCCACCGGCATCTTCTACGCCCAGGGGGTGAAGGCGAACGTGCTCTTCTTCGACCGCAAGCCCGCGCAGGAGAAGCCGTGGACGCGGAAGCTGTGGATCTACGATCTGCGCACCAATCAACACTTCACCCTGAAGGAGCGGACCCTCAAGCGCTCGGATCTGGATGAGTTCGTCGCCTGCTACAACACCAAGGACCGCACCAGCCGGAAAGAGAGTGAGCGGTTCAAGAGCTTCACCTACGAGGAACTGGTGAAGCGCGACAAGGTGAACCTCGACATCTTCTGGCTGAAGGACGAGGCGCTGGAGGAGAGTGCGAATCTACCCGCGCCCGAGGTGATCGCTGCGGACATCACCGCGGACCTTGAAGCCGCGCTGGAGCAGTTCGCGGCGATTGCTGAGGACTTGAAGTAAGGCTGGGCGAGACGCGGCGGAGTCCGACCAGCATCTGCACCACCCGAGCGAGCTTGTGCTTCGGCCGCGTCGCGTCAGCCAAGGCGACCCGGCCGGTGACCCGGAGGATGTCGAAGGGTGTGCGATTCATGTCACTTGGCGCTGGAGGCGGCCGTACGGCCGAGTACGTTTACGAGTACGTGCACGCCGGCGATTCTGCGGAGCGGATGGTCGCCCCGGACTACTCGCTGCGGAGTCGAGTCTCCAACACCTGAGCGGACGAAAACCCGGTCAGCTGGAGATAGTGCTCGGCGGAATCGAGCAGGGCCTGGGCGGGGACCAGCCCCACGATCTCGGAGCCCGCGATGGCGACGCCGAAACGCGCGGCTTCGTTTCGGATGGTCTCGACCACGCGGAAGAGCGGCGTCCTGGTGAAGTCGGTCATGTTCATCGAGACCTGAGCGACCTTCCCTCCGCCGATCTCGACCAGAAGACCCATGGCCTTCACGAATCGGAACCCCCCGGTGCTGTGACGGATGCTCTTCGCGATCTTCTTCGCGATCTCCACATCGTCGGTGTTGAGATTGACGTTGAAGGCGATCAGGGGCATGCGCGCGCCCACCACCACCGCTCCAAACGAAGGATGCGGCTCGCTCGGCCCGAAGTCCGGGGCCCAGAGCGGGTCCTTGAGTTTTTCGGCCAGGCCCTCGAACTGTCCGCGCCGAATGTCTTCGAGGCCCTTGCGGTGCGGGGCGGAGGCCGCATCCTCGTAAAGGAACACCGGAATGTTGTGGCGTTTCGCGATGGCTTCCCCGACCCGGCGAGCGAGGGCGATGCAATCCTTGATGGTGGCGCCTTCGAGGGGGATGAAGGGAACGACATCCACCGCCCCCAGGCGCGGATGCTCGCCCCGGTGCGACCGCAGGTCAATGGTCGCGAGGCACGCCTCGATCAGCGCGAGGATGCTGCGGGAGAGCGAATCGGGGTCGCCCGCGAGGGTGAGGACGGACCGGTTATGGGAAGCATCCGACTGCAGGTCCAGAATGCGGGCGCCGGTTTGGGCGCGAACCTTCGCCACGATGGCTTCGATCACGTCGGGCCGGGCACCCTCGGAGAAGTTGGGGACGCATTCAATCATCATGCCTGGGGCACTTTACAGGCCAAGGGGCGCCCCCCGAGTTATCCTTTGGCCTCCGCATGACTACCGAGACTCTTTCCCGTCACATCGCCGAGCGGATCGTGGCCGACTTCGGCGGCAATACCGACTATGCGTTGCAGGAACTGGCGAAGTACCGGGCCGACGCGGCCAGTGTCGGGCTGGAGTGGCAGAACTACTTCGCCTATGTCCTCAGCCTGCCCGCCCCGGAAGGGTCGTCCGAGACCGCTATATTCCAACGCCAGCCGGTGAAGGTCAGCGCGGCCGAGGAAGTTCCGGCCGCGAGGGACGGGCAGGGGGAGGAACGCGCCCCCATCGAGCCCACGGTGATCGAACCCCAAGAGACCTCGGGTCCGGTCCTGGCCGCGCCGGCCCAGGTTGTCGAGCGAGGGTCCTACCCCCGCGACCTCGAAACCCCGGCCTGGGAGCCCCGCGAATCAACGGCCATGGTCGCGGGCCCGGCGGCGGGGTCGGCCCTCGCCCCCCGCTCGCGCGCCCTTGCGCCCGTGATCCTTCCCGGAGACGTGGTTGAACCCGTCCGGGGCGGAATGATCCGGTTCGTCGAGAACATGGAGGCCTCGCTCTCCGTTCCCACCGCCACCTCGGTGCGCGAAATTCCGGTGCGCGCCCTGGAAGAGAACCGGGCCCTGGTCAACCGCCACCGGGCGACCATCTCCGCGGCCAAGGTGAGCTTCACCCACATCATCGCCTGGGCCATGATCAAGGCCCTCGACACTTTCCCCCGCCTCAACGATGCCTATGCCGAAATCGACGGCCAGCCGCATCGCATCCACCGCGGCGATGTCCGGCTGGGGATCGCGGTCGATGTGCAGAAGAAGGATGGCTCGCGGACCCTGCTCGTGCCCAATATCCGGGGCGCCGATCAGCTCTCCATTCCGGAATTCCTGGAGAAATTCGACGACCTCGTGGGGAGATCGAGGCGCAGCGCCCTGCTGCCCGATGATTTCATGGGGACCACGGTGTCGCTCACCAACCCTGGCACCGTCGGCACCACCGCCTCCGCTCCACGTCTGATGCCCGGCCAGGGGCTGATCCTCGCCACCGGCAGCCTCGACTATCCGCCCGAGTTCCGCTCGATGGCGCCCAAGACCCTGTCGATGCTGGGGATCAGCAAGGTCATGACCGTCACCTCCACCTACGACCATCGCGTGATCCAGGGCGCCGAGTCGGGGCGCTTCCTGGGCCGCATCGAGGCCCTGCTGCAAGGCGAGGATCGCTTCTACGAGAAGATGTTCGAGGAACTCTCGGTGCCCTACCCGCCGGTGCGGAGCGAGATGGACGCGCTTGCTCCCGCCTTCATGGGTGGAGGCGGCGCCTCGAACCGCGAGGAAGTGGAGAAGCAGGCGCGGGTGCTTCAGCTCATCCACGCCTTCCGCGTCCGAGGCCACCTCCTGGCCCACTTCGACCCGCTCGGCGCCCCGCGGCCCGGAGTCAAGGATCTCGACCCGGGCGGGTACGGCCTCACCCTGTGGGACCTGGACCGGGAGTTCTTCACCAACGGAGCGCTGGGCAAGGACAAGGCGACCCTGCGCGAAATCATCGACGTGATGCGGGAGACGTACTGCAACACCGTCACCTCCGAGTACATGTTCATCGCCGCTCCCGGACAGAAGGAGTGGCTCCAGAATCACCAGGAGAAGTCGCGGAACAAGACCGAGCTTTCCGGGGCCGAGAAGAGACGCGTGATGGAGAAGCTCGCGGAGGCCGAGGCCTTCGAGAAGTATCTCCACGCCCGCTACGTCGGCAACAAGCGCTTCTCCCTTGAAGGCCTTGAGGCCACCATTCCGCTCCTCGACAAGCTGCTCTCTCTGGCCGCCTCCGCCGGTGTGGTCGACGCGGTGCTGGGCATGGCCCACCGCGGGCGCCTGAACGTCCTGGCCAACACCCTCCACAAGCCGCTGAGCCAGATCTTCGCGGAGTTCGAGGGCTCGACCGATCCCGATATCACCCAGGGCTCGGGCGACGTGAAGTATCACCTCGGGGCGCTGGGGACCCACAAGGCCCCCGATGGCTCCACTCTGTCCATCGAGCTCGCTCCCAACCCTTCCCATCTCGAGTTTGTGAACCCCGTGGTCGAAGGCATGGTGCGGGCCAAGCAAGACCAGCGCGGCGATGTGGCCCGGGTCACCGCCCTGCCCATCCTGCTGCATGGCGACGCGGCCTTCGCGGGCCAGGGCGTGGTCGCGGAAACCCTCAACCTCGCCGGCCTTTCCGGCTATGGGACGGGCGGCACCATCCACATCGTCACCAACAACCAGATTGGCTTTACCACCCTGCCCGAAGACGCGCGTTCGTCGACCTACTGCACCGATGTCGCGAAGATGGTGGCGGCTCCCGTGTTCCACGTCAACGCCGACGATCCGGACGGCGTGATTCACGTGGCCCAGATGGCCTTCGAGTTTCAGCGGACGTTCAAGCACGACGTGGTCATCGATCTCGTGGGTTACCGGCGCTGGGGTCACAACGAAGGCGATGAGCCGGCCTACACCCAGCCCACCATGTACGCGCGGATCAAGAACCACCCCTCGGCCGCCACCATCTACGGGGAGAAGCTGGTCAAGTCCGGCGGGATGTCACGCGAGGATCTGGAGTCGCTATGGGCCACGAAACGGGCGGCCATGCAGCAGATCGGAGACGGGACGGCTCCGCCGCCGCCGGTGTTCGCGGCAGAGTTGCCGGAGGTGGATGCCTCCGCCATGTCGGGACGGCTTCGGGCCACCCTTCAGGGTCTGACCTCGGTTCCGGGGGGCTTCGAGGTTCACCCGAAGCTGCTGCCCTACCTCAAGAAGCGCGTCGACCTGCTCGAGAGTCGGGGCCCAGGGGACGTGGACTGGGCCACCGCCGAGGCCCTCGCCTTCGGCACCCTCCTGCTGGAGGGCGTCTCCATCCGGCTCTCCGGCCAGGACGTGGGCCGGGGCACGTTCTCTCAGCGCCACGCCATCCTCTATGACCACCGCAACGCCAGGGAGTTCGTGCCCCTGCAGCAACTGGCCGCGGGCGGAGCGGCCTTCGAGGTCTACGACTCGCTCCTCTCCGAGGCCGCGGTCATGGGCTTCGAGTTCGGTTATGCCGCGGCCCACGGCCAGGCCCTAGTCCTGTGGGAGGCCCAGTTCGGCGATTTCACCAACGGCGGCCAGGTCATCGTCGATCAGTTCCTGGCCGCCAGCGAGCAGAAATGGAATCAGCCCGTGGGGCTCACGCTGCTCCTGCCTCACGGCCACGAAGGCCAGGGCCCCGAGCACTCGTCGGCGCGGATCGAACGGTTCCTGGTTTTGTGCGCCGAAGACAACCTCCGCGTGGCCTACCCCTCGACCCCGGCGTCGTTCTTCCATCTCCTCCGCGCCCAGGGCCGCTCCCGGGTCAGGAAACCCCTGGTGGTCTTCACCCCGAAGTCGCTCCTGCGAGCCCCCTACTGCGTGTCCACCCTCGCCGACCTGTCCCATGGCCGGTTCACGCCCGTCATCGGCGACGAGGGCGTCGATCCCGACATGGTTCGCCGCGTGGTGATCACCTCGGGCAAGGTCAGCCATGACTTGATGAGAGAGCGCGACGCCCGCGGGGTCCGCGATGTCGCCATCGTTCGGATCGAGCGCTACTATCCGTTCCCGGACGTCGAGCTTGCCGCCACCCTTGGAACCTACCCGGTCACGGCGGAGATAGTCTGGGCTCAGGAAGAACCGTACAACATGGGGGCCTGGCGTTTCATTCGCGAGCGCTTCCTCGACGGCGATGTCCCCAGCTTCCAGCATCGCCTCCCCGGATACGCGGGTCGTGACGCCAGCGCCTCACCCGCGCCCGGCTCGCACAAGCTCCACACCGAGGAGCAGGACGAACTGATCGCGAAGGCCCTCGGCTAGTCTTTCGCCGTAGATCGCCGGGGTGACGAAACCACCGGCTCCGGGCAGACCGCGCTCAGGCTCCGAAGACAATGCCCTGGGCGAGGGGGAGGTCCTTGGAGTAGTTGATGGTGTTGGTCTGCCGGCGCATGTAGGCCTTCCAGGCGTCCGAACCCGACTCGCGCCCGCCCCCGGTGTCCTTCTCTCCCCCGAAGGCGCCTCCGATTTCGGCGCCCGAGGTTCCGATGTTGACGTTGGCGATGCCGCAGTCGCTGCCCGCCCCGGACAGGAAGGCCTCCGCGGTGAGCAGGCTGGTGGTGAAGACGGCCGACGACAGGCCCTGCGGCACATCGTTGTGCGCCTGCATCGCGGTCTCGAATTCGTCGAACTCGATCACATACAGAATGGGCGCGAAGGTTTCTTCGCAGACGATCTTCATGTCGGCTCGGGCCTTGATGATGGTGGGCTCGACGAAGCGGTCCTTGATGATCTTGCCGCCGAAGAGGACCTCGCCGCCCTCGGCCAGAGCGCTTTCGACCCCACGCTTGAAGCCCGCGACCGCGCGCTCGTTGATCAAAGGGCCCATCAGAGTCCTTGGGTCCATGGGGTCGCCGACCTTGATCTGGCCGTAGGCTTGGACCAGGGAGGCGGTGAAGGTCGCCGCGATCTCTTTCTGCAGGAACAGCCGCCGCGTGCTGGTGCAACGCTGGCCCGCGGTTCCGGCCGCGCCGAACAGCACGCCGCGCAGGGCCAGACCGAGGTCCGCGTCTTTCATGACGATGATGCCGTTGTTGCCGCCGAGTTCGAGGAGACTGCGCCCGAGCCGTCGGGCCGTACTTTCGCCCACCTTCCGTCCCACCGCGGTGGAACCGGTGAAGCTCACCAGGGGAAGCCGCCGGTCCGCGGAGAGCCGGGCCCCGATTGAGGCGCCGCCGATCACGAGAGTGAACACGCCCGAGAATCCATGGCGTTCGAGAACGCTGTCCGCGATCTTCTGGGTGGCGACCGCGGTCAGGGGAGTCAGTTCCGAGGGCTTCCAGACCACGGTGTCTCCGCAGACTGCAGCCACCAGAGCGTTCCACGACCACACCGCGACCGGGAAATTGAAGGCGCTGATCACCCCGATGGGGCCAAGGGGGTGCCACTGTTCGTACATGCGATGGCCCGGTCGTTCCGAGTGCATCGACAACCCGTAGAGCTGGCGAGAGAGGCCGGTCGCGAAGTCGGCGATGTCGATCATTTCCTGCACTTCGCCCTTGCCCTCGGCGTGGATCTTGCCCATCTCGAGGGTGACCAGGGCGCCCAGGTCCTCCTTGCGAGCGCGGAGGGCGTCGCCGATTTGCCGGACGATCTCGCCCCGTTGGGGTGCTGGCACCGCTCGCCAGCGCTTGAAGGTCGCCGCTGCTTCGTCGACGATGAGGTCGTAGTCGGCCTCGCTCACCCCCTGCACCCTGGCCAGAATCTCGCCGGTCGCGGGGTTGGTCGAGACAATCTCCTCGCCTGAAGGCCGTTCGACCCAGGCCACGCCCTTGCCGCCGGAGTTCGTGGGTTTGATGCCGAGTCGGGTGAGCAGCGCCTTGGTTTCCATGAGGCGATTCTACGTTTCCGCCCCTTGAACACCCGGAAGGGGCAGCGTTTTGGCCGGGCTCTACGCGGCGGACCTGCCTCCACCCCTGAGCCGGTTCCAGCCCGTCACCAGACCGAGGACCATGGCTCCGGCCAGAACGCCCACGATGCAGTTCAGGAGCGCCGGCAGCAGCGTCCCAACCATCCCCGGCCCATGTGACACCCCCTCCACCCAGTGGTGAAGGGGGGAGATGCCGTGGACGAGGATGCCGCCCCCCACCAGGAACATGGCCGCGGTGCCCGCCACCGAAAGAAACCTCATCAGGAAGGGAGCCGCTCGAAGGATGGCCGATCCGGTCGCCCTCATCACTCGCGCGGCCGCTCCCGCGCCCTTCTTGCGGCCGAGATGAATCCCGAGATCGTCAAGCTTCACGATGCCGCCCACGAGGCCGTAGACCCCCACCGTCATCACCAGGGCGATGGCGCTGAGCACGGTCAACTGGGTGAGGAAGGGCGCGGTGGCGACCGTGCCCAGGGTGATGGCGATAATCTCCGCCGACAGGACGAAGTCGGTGCGCACCGCTCCCTTGATCTTCTCCTTCTCGAAGGCCACGAGGTCCACCTTCGTATCGACGAGAGCCCCGGCCAGTTCGTCGTGGGAGGCCTTGTCCTCGTGCGAGCTGTGGAGGAACTTGTGGGCGAGCTTCTCGAATCCCTCGAAGCACAGGAAGGCTCCCCCGATCATCAGGAGGGGGATTACCGCCCAGGGAGCCAGCGCGCTGATCAGTAGCGCCGCCGGCACCAGGATCGCCTTGTTGACGAAGGAGCCCTTCGCCACCGCCCAGACCACGGGAAGCTCGCGATCGGCCGCGACGCCGGTGACCTGCTGGGCGTTCAGGGCCAGATCGTCGCCGAGCACGCCCGCCGTCTTCTGAGTCGCGATCTTGGTGAGGACGGCGACATCGTCGAGCAAGGCCGCGCTCTTCTGGGTCGCCACCTTGGTGAGGATGGCGATGTCGTCGAGCAGGGTGGCGATGTCGTCGATGAGCGAAAGCAGGCTACTCCCGGCCATGTTTAGTCCTTCCTGAATGAGTGCGTGGCGGCACCGGGCGCGGGCGCCGCCACAACGATAGCCAGGTCGCAGCGTGTCCGCGGCGACGACGAATCAGTCCGACTGGAGAATGCTTCGCTTGTGAGGTCCGGTGGCGCGGCCCAGAGCCGATACCGCGCCGCTGTTCAGATGACGCACCGACCCCTGTCCCCTTCCGGACGGGTAGTTTTCCTGAATGGCGAGGGTCAGGTACTGCTTGGCCCCGCGCACCGACGTTTCCACCTCATGCCCGTAGGCCATCCGCGAGGCGATGGCGGCCGAGTAGGTGCCGCCGGCGCCGCGGGTGTTCTCGGTATCGATGCGCGGGGTCTCGAGTTTGTGAAGCGTGGTTCCGTCCCACAAAACGTCCGTGGGATCGCCCTCGAGGTGGCCACCCTTGATGAGAACCGCGCGGCAGCCGAGCCGGGCCAGCGACATCGCCGCCTTCTGCATCTCCGATACGGACCGGATCTGACAGGACAGCAGCAACTCGGCCGCCGGGATATTGGGGGTGACCAGAGCGGCGAGGGGGAAAAGGCGCTCGAGGTAAGCCGCTTCGGCGCTTCGGTCCAGCAGTCGGTCCCCGCCCTTCGTCACCATCACCGGGTCGACCACGAGATTCGTGAAACCCCGAGCGGCGACGATCGCGGCCACCTCCTCGATGATGGCGCGATTGGCCAGCATGCCGGTCTTCAGGGTCGAGATCTGCATGTCGTCGGCCACGGCCTCTATCTGGGCGCGCACCAGCGCCGGTTCGAGCGTCTGCCAGACCGTAGCCGCCATCGTGTTCTGAGCGGCGATGGCGGTGATCGCGCAGGTTCCATGGATGTGGTGCGCGGCGAAGGTCAGGAGATCGGCCTGGATTCCCGCCCCTCCGCCGGAGTCGGAGCCCGCGATAGAAAGGGCGATCTTCACGGCCGGCCGACCACAGCTTCGAAGTTCCTCAGCATGCGGAGGGTGAGGCCCCAGATGGTCAGACCCTTGATGTCGATGGCGGGAAAGCGGAGGGTCTGGTCAGCATGCCGCAGGGTGAGAGAGGCCGCGTGGCTCGAATCGAAGAGGTCGAGGAGCGGAATCCAGTGGGTCGCCGCCACTTCATTGGAAAGAGTAAGGCCGTCCCGCGCCCCCTCGGCCGCGAAGACGAAGGGCGCGATCTTCATGTCGATGGATTTCATGCGGGCGCTGGCGCGGGTTTCGTCCAGCGCGCCCAGGAGATCCCGGTCCGAGGCCAGAGTGAGACCGATCTCCTCTTCGGTTTCGCGGATGGCGGTGCGCACCAGATCCTGGTCATGACTCTCGGCCCGGCCGCCGGGAAGGCCGACATGACCGGACCAGGGGTCGTCGGGATGCTCGGCCCGCTTGATGAAAAGAGCCTCGAGGCCCTGAGTACCGGTGCGAAGGACCAGGGCGACGGCGGCGGCATGAGCGGTGCCATCGATGGTCCGGGGCTCGCGGTCCTTCAGGGCGACCGCGATCTGGTTCAGCGAGAAGCGGCGGGACACCAGGGGCGACCGATCGACCGGCGACTCCGCGGACGGCAGGGTCACTCCCATTCGATGGTCGCCGGGGGTTTGCTCGAGATGTCGTAGACCACGCGGTTGATCCCTTTGACCTCGTTGATGAGGCGCGACGAAATTCTGGCCAGCAGATCGTGGGGGAGGCGGGCCCAGTCCGCGGTCATCCCGTCCGCCGAGTCGACGGCGCGGATGGCGATGGTGTTGTCGTAGGTCCGGCCGTCGCCCATGACCCCCACCGATTTCACGGGAAGCAGGACCGCGAACGACTGCCACACCTTCCGGTACAGCCCGGCCTTGCGGATCTCGTCGACCACCACCGCGTCGGCTTCGCGCAATGTGTCGAGGGCGGGCCGGGAGACGGGGCCGATCACGCGAATGGCGAGGCCGGGCCCCGGGAAGGGCTGTCTGAAGATGAACTCCTCTTCAAGCCCAAGGCGCAGGCCGACCGCCCGCGCTTCGTCCTTGAACAGCTCGCGCAGGGGCTCGATCAGTTTGAACCCGAGTGCTCTGGGCAGGCCGCCCACGTTGTGGTGGCTCTTGATGATCGCGGACGGTCCTTTGACCGAATGCGACTCGATCACGTCTGGGTAGAGCGTGCCCTGGGCGAGGAACTTCACCGGGCCGATCTTCTTCGCCGCGGCCTTGAATACCTCGATGAATTCCTTGCCGATGATCTTCCGCTTCTTCTCGGGATCGGTGACGCCCCTGAGCGCCTTCTCGAATCGCTTCGAAGCATCAACGCATATGAGGGGCAAACCGAGCTTGGATTCGAATCGTTCCTTCACCTGGATGGCTTCGTTCTTGCGCAGCAGACCATTGTCGACGAATACGCAGGTGAGCTGGGATTTGACCGCCTGATGGACCAGGACCGCGGTGACCGCGGAATCGACACCCCCTGAGAGCGCGCAGATGACCCGCTCCTTTCCGACCTTTTGCCGGATCCGGTCGATGGTCTCGCCCACGAAGGAGGCGGGATCCCAGTCTCTGGTGCAGCCGCACAGGTCGAGAAAGTTGCCGAGGACGTGCATGCCCTGAGCGGTGTGTTTGACCTCGGGGTGGAACTGGATTCCATACAGTCCCTTCTTGGGATATTCCATGACCCCCACCGCGGTGTTCGAGGTCGAACCCGAGATGGAGAAACCGCGCGGCGGCCGCAGAATGGAATCACCGTGGCTCATCCAGACCCGGGTCCGGGCGGACAGGCCGCGCAGGAGGCGGGACTGGGGCGAGGCTTCAAGGTCGGCGGGGCCGAATTCCCTGGACTCCGACGGGACGACCTCCCCGCCCAGAACCTTCGCCATCAGCTGCATCCCATAGCAGATGCCCAGGATGGGGACGTTGGCGCCTTCCAGGATCTCGCGACTGATCTGAGGCGCGCCCTTGTCGTAAACGCTGGACGGCCCTCCGGAGAGAACCAGGCCCTTGGGCTTGTAGGCCAGAATGGCTTTGAGAGAGGTCGCGGGCGAGATGATCTCCGAGTAGACGCCCAACTCGCGGAACCGGCGGGCGATCAGGTGCGTGAATTGAGAGCCGAAATCGACGATGAGAACGGAGTCTCGGGTCATCAGGAACCTCGGTCGGACCAAAGGGGGACAAAAGCCGCGAACCGAATCTACTCGGCTTTCGCTCGTACGTGCCGGAGGAGAGTCGGAATGCGACCGCCAAAGCCGCCGCTCTTCCTCGAATATCGACCGGGGAGTATAGGACCGATTCGACTACACTCGGCGGGCGGTCATGGGAGACGCGGGCACTAAATCGAAAGCCGGAATCCTGGCCCGGGGTTCAGGGCCCTTGATGGTCGCCCGGGCCCTGCCGCTTCTCCTGCTGTTCCCGGCCTGCGGCAAGCCAAAGATCCTGCCTCCGAGCTCGCCCTTTCCGGCGGTGTCGCGCTGGGAAAAGCCGCTCGACGCCCGACTGGCTTCGCCCCTTGCTACCGATGGAAACCTCGTTTTTGCAGCGTCTTCCGGCGGATCCGTGACCGCTTTGGACCCCATCAGCGGGGAGACCGTCTGGACCCGGCCGGGCCAGAACCCGGGCTTTGTAGTGGCGAGACCCGGCCTGGTCGTGTTCGTTGAGAAAGGAGGGGTCATCTGGGGGATCAGCGCCGAGGACGGGAACGCCCAATGGAAGACGTTCACCAAAGTGGCGGACGTTCAGTCCGTCCGCCTGGACGGAAACCGGGTCTTTCTGGGCGGGGTTTCGGGCCTCGCGGCCCTGGTGGTCTCGACCGGTGAATTGCGCTTCGATCTGCCCGCCAAGGGCGTTCACGATATCGACGCGGCCGGAGACTGGCTTGCCACCCTGGAAGAGGGAGCCCTGTTGGTGCGGCGAAGAGAGGATGGGGGCATTCGATTCCGACTGGAGTCGCCGGAGGGTGAGTTCGGCGCCCCGGCCATCTTCCCGGACGGGCGTCTGGTGGTGGGCTCCGGCGGGCGCCTGGTTCGGGCCATCTCCCCGACGGGCCGCTTCAAGTGGCGATTCAAGGTCGGAGCCGGAGTGAAGGACCAGCCTCTTGACTACCGGGACGGAAAACGGGTGGGCGTGATCTCGTTCGAAGGAGTGTTCTACGAACTCTCGCTCAAGGGCGGCGACATGAGACGCCGGTGTCTTCTCCCCTCCCGTCCGTTCGGAGCGCCCTCCCTGATCGCGGGCCGGATCTGGGCTCCTATCTTCGAGGACGAAATAGCGGTCATCGATCCGGGCAACGCGAAACTCATCGGGCGGGCCCGCTTCGGCGGCGGCTTCCTGTCCCCCCCCATTCTGGTGAAGGGCCGCCTCCTCGCGGAGGTGTCTGGACCCCGCCGGATCGTGGCCCTTGAAACCGTTCCTTGAACTGATGCCGGTCGAAACTCCTCCGGCTTGCTTGGTCCCGGGTATCATCTCAAGAGGCCCTTCCCGGCACGGCCCGTCACTTCCCAGATGCGCCCTGTTCAGCCGGAACTGGTGATCGCCAAAACCTTGTGATCGGTCGAAAACTCGCGTCGCGATACGAAATCCTCCGAGAGGTCGGTCGAGGGGGCATGGGAGTCGTCTACCTCGCCCGCGATCCTGTCCTCGATCGCGAGGTCGCGATCAAAATGCTGACCTCGGGGAATCTCGAAGGAGACCAGCGCGAACGTTTCGAGCGGGAGGCGCGCGCGGTGGCCAAGCTCGACCACCCCGGCATCGTTCCCATCTACGACTTTGCGGACTTCGAGGGGAACCTCTTCTTCGTCATGCCCTATGTTGAAGGGAAGACCCTGCGCGCGGTCCAGAAGGAGGAGACGCTCAAGACCTACGACATCCTCGATATCGGGGCGCAGGTGGCGGAGGCGCTTCACTACTCTCATCAGCGCGGCATCGTTCACCGGGACATCAAGCCCTCAAACATCCTGCTGACTCGGCAGGGCAAGGTGAAGCTGGCCGACTTGGGCCTGGCCAAAATCTTTGGCGCCAGCGACGATTTGAACTCGGACATTACGCGCACCGG
>JAQBHL010000135.1:0-8899 GCA_032127745.1 Acidobacteriota bacterium | reverse complement strand
ACACGAAGCTCTTCGATTTCTACGTAGCCGGACCCGGCTTCGAGGGCGCGCCCTCAACCGCCGGACCGGCGAGCGCTGCTATAGACTGCCCGGAATCGGAAGGGCGGTTCGGTTCAGCGCGTCCGCCGGGCCTTCACGGCTTTGTTCCATTCGCGTTGCACCAAAGCGCCGCCACGATGGCGGCGCAGCAACGACGGAGTCACCTGAGCGGTCTTCAGGCCGCGTCTCACCGACTCGGCGACGCTTCCCGCTGCCGTCAGTGACAACACCTGCGGAGCGACACCGAAGATCCGGGCGCCGTGCTCGAAGTCGACGATGCGGCCCAGGAAGACATCGCCCTGGGCCAGCCGCCCGCGGGTGCGCGGATCGGCGCGGACGAAGACCGAGATCTCTCCGGTGATGAGGTCCCGGCAGGAGAACTGGTCAGACGAAGCCTCGGCGATGTACCACGCCGAGATCCACGACCGACGCTGGGCATCGAGCCAGTCGAGAACTTCCGGCCGCCCGATGCCGTTCGCCTGAAGGGTGGCGGCCACCGTCGCGTCCGTGCTCTTGGGAGCGCGATGGAAGAGCGCCCATGACGCGGTAAGAGTGTCGGCGTCGTCTCTTGCCGCGGCCCGATGAATCTCGCGAGCCGCATCTGGAAATCGGATGGCGGCGAGAGCAAGCAGCAGGCCCATGGCCTCGGCGGCCACCTCGGCCTGGGCCTGCCCGCGCGGAAGCTCGGGCCAGCCCGCCTGATCGGAGACGAAGTGGCAGACCTTGTACTTCCGGCCGCTCCCGCAATGGCACGGCTCGTCGCGGCCCGGCGGCTTCGGCCGCGCTTTTGGAGCCGCATCCTGCCCGAAGAGGACACCGGCCTCGAACGGTATGGTCAGCCTCGCCACCCCGCCTTCGTCCAGGGGAGTTTCCGCGCAGATCGGCCAGGAGCCTGGATCGCCGATGCGATGGCGGTATCGACGGAAGGTGGCGTCGATCGCGGTGGCTGCAGCCACGACCAGACGAAGGTCATGCTCGGAGGCCGGACGGCGAACGCCATCGGGGTCGACGCACAGCACCACGGGATAGAGAGTCCGTCGACCGGCCTTCAGACCCATGGTCGAGGCCTCGTCCTTCATCCGTGCCGGCACATCCGGAGCGCTCTCGAAATCAAGGGCGAGCAGGGGCACGCCGGGGTCGAGGCGCTCCACCGAGAACTCGGACCGGTTCGCCAGCCGTTCGCCACGGCCCATTTGCACCAGGAAATCATCGCGCGACCGGAACAGCAGCACCGACCTCGACTCTCCCAGGGCGCCAATGATGCACAGGCCGGCTTCCTTCACCCCAAGATCCGGGACGTCCATCCGGATCAGAGTGTCATTCGGAAAAAGGTCCCACGGACGCAACTTCCCCAGCGCGCCCCCGGCCTGGATCAACCGATGAACCAGGGGAGGCGGAAGGCCGGCGTCGAAGTAGCTCGGCTCATCTTCCGGGTCATCCAGCGCGCGTGCGTCGTCCTCGCCGCCCATGGCGATGAAGTTCCGAAACACCTCCATGAACGCATCGGCCTCGGGAAGGGGCCGATCGGAGATCTGAGCGGGGATGTCGAACTCCCTGGAGAGCCGTGCCCCGAGATCCCGGTCCTCGACCAGAACGCGGGACGGCCGCCGGGGCGGTCCTGCCATCGGCCTCGCCAGCGCCTCGCGGAGGATATCGATGGCGATGGCGGCCGAGGGGGCAGGCGAAATGTTTTGTCCCAGAACGAGGTCAGTTTCTCTTTCGAGGATGAAGGTGAGCCACGCTCGTTCGGTCGGATTTTCACGAACATAGATCGGAGCCTGCCGCGCGGCCACGATCCAGGTGAGAGGTCCGCGGAAGGCGGAAGGGTCCAAGTCGGGCCGGGGCATGGGTGGAACCTACAGGTTTTCGCAGGCGTGCGGGTACCGCCTTGCCACCACGGACAGGTTCTTCCCGCTCACTTGCCTCGTTCGAGGGTCTTCCACTCTAGAGTCGGATGAATCCGCTTCTGCGGTCGGGAGGGTGACCATGAAAAGGGTCTTTCTTGGCGTCGTCATGCTGCTAATCCTCGGGATGACCGGCTTCGGTTTGTACGCGGCGCACCTTGTTCGCTCTCTCGACACCCCCGAATTCAAGGCCCGGGTGGCCCAGGAGGCCAGTGCGGTGGTGGGCGCGAAGGTGCAGTTCACGTCGCTCGAGGTATCGCTTCTTCGAGGGATCCGCCTGGGCGGCATCCGCATCCAGAACCCGCCCGGCTTCCGCGGCGACCTGCTCACCATCGAGGGCGCCCAGCTCTCCTACGACTTGTGGCCCCTCCTCCTCGGCCGCATCCAGGTGGATGAGCTCACCCTTCGCCAGCCGGTGATCACGCTCGCGACCGACGCTCGCGGAACCTTCAACTACAAGAAGCTTTCCGCCCTGGCTCCGGCCCCGAAGAAGGCGGCTCCCCCGGCCGCGGCCTCGACCGGCCTCCTCAGCCTCGTGATCTCGAAACTTTCGGTGGATGGAGCACGCTTCGTCGTGGTGGACGAGAAGAACGTGGCCGTGTTCGGCCTCGAAGGCGCCACTCTCGATAGCGCTCTCGCCGTCGAGTCGGGAGTGCCCACCGGAACCGGGAAGGCGAGCGTCGACTCGGTGGCGCTGGGGAATGCCCTGTTCCTGAAGGGGGTGCGCGCTCCCCTCAAACTCGCGAAGGAAAGCATGAGCCTGGCGCCGATCCAGGCCAGGCTCGCGGGCGGGGCGGTGACGGGCGAGATCAGGGTCGATTTCAATCCGGCGATGCGCTACATATTGCAGCTCGCGGTCAGCGGGGCTAACGTCGCGACCCTGCTCAAGGAAGCGGGAAGCGCCGGCACTTTGACCGGCACGCTTCAGGCCAGGGCGAGGATCGAAGGCTCGGGCGGCGTGGCCACGGTCAAGGGCGCGGGCCAAGCGGAGATCAAGGACTGCCGGTGGCCGAAGGCGCCGCTCTTCGCTGGCCTCGCCGGCCTTCTGCAGATTCCCGAACTCGGCGACCCTCGCTTCGATGAGTGTCGCGTGGAGTTCGCCCTCGGCGGCGGACAGGCGCGAATCCCGGTGGTGAGCTTCAAGGGGCCGGCCCTCGAACTCACCGGCCGGGGAGTCACGAACCTCGTGACCTCGGTCATTGACTACGACCTGACCCTCGCCCTCTCACCCGGCCTCCTGGCCAAAGCGCCGGGCACGATACGGGCGGCCTTCAAGAAGCGGCCCGACGGTTTCGGAACCATCCCCTTCAAGGTCACCGGCGTCACCGGCTCTCCCAAGACCGATCTGGCCAGCCGTTTCGGCCAGGCGCTGGCCATCGAGGCGGCGAAGGAAGGGCTGCTGAACGCGTTCTTCGGGGGCAAGAAGAAGCAGCCGTAGCCGACTCAAGGCCCGCCAGCAGGTTTGGCGCCGCCGAACGGACGCGTGAACACCCTCTGAACGCCTGGTTCAGGAGCCCGGCGGGCGGCGCTATCGTCCGGTCGGGGAAATCACCTTCTGGCGCTGCTGGCCGAGACCCTCGATCCCGAGCGTGACGACGTCCCCCGGCTTCAGCCAGACCGGAGCCGGTTTGATCCCCAGCCCGACTCCGGCGGGGGTGCCGGTGGTGATGATGTCGCCGGGCAGCAAGGTCATGTATTGACTGACATAGGACAAGAGCTTCGCGCACGAGAAGATCATTTGCCTCGTGCTGGACGACTGCCGGCGCTCGCCGTTGACCTCCAGCCAGATGTCGAGGCTCTGAGGATCGGGGATCTCATCGGTCGTCACCAGCCAGGGCCCGATCGGTCCGAACGTGTCACAGCCCTTGCCCTTGTCCCATTGAGAAGACTGCAGTTGGAAAGCCCGCTCGGAGACGTCGTTGACCACGGTGTACCCGGCCACGTACTTGGGGGCGCTCTGCTCCGAAACGTAGCGGGCCCGGGTTCCGATCACGATGCCGATTTCGACTTCGTAGTCGAGTTTGGTGGAGTGGCGCGGCGTCTTTATGTTGTCGTTCGGACCGCTGATGCAGCTGGTCGCCTTCATGAAGACGACGGGTTCGGAGGGAATCGAAAGGCCGGCCTCCCGCGCATGGTCGAGGTAGTTGAGACCAATGGCCACGAACTTGGAAGTTCCCGTAACGGGAGGGCCAAGGCGCGGGTTGCCGCGCACCCGCGGCAGGGAGTCCGGTTTGATCCTGCGCAGCCGGGAGAGTCTCTGGGGAGAAAGAGTCTGGGGGTCCGTGTCGGCTACGACCCGGGAAAGATCGCGCACGTGACCCTCGGCATCGATGAGGCCCGGCTTCTCGAATCCATTCCTGCCAAAGCGACAAAGCTTCATTCCGCTTCCTTTCCAGATGACCAGACCGCCGGTTCCCCGGGGCCAGTGAGAACAAGGATAGCCCTTGCCAATGGTCGCCTGCCACGGTCGGGCGCGGTGCTCGGGCCTGCCGGACCTCCAGGCAGATGCGAGCCTTCCGGGCGATCGAGGTAGGGTCTCACGCGGATGATTCCATTCTCGGTCCTCGATCTCTCCCCCATTGTGGAAGGCGGCACGCCCGCGCAGGCCTTTGGCAATACCCTCGACCTCGCGCAACACGCGGAACGCTGGGGCTACACGCGCTTCTGGCTGGCCGAGCACCACAACATGCCGGGCATCGCGAGTGCGGCCACCGCGGTCCTGATCGGACACGTGGGCGCGGGGACCTCGCGGATCCGGATCGGCGCGGGCGGCATCATGCTGCCCAACTGGGCGCCGTTGCAGGTGGCCGAACAATTCGGCACGCTCGCTTCATTGTTCCCCGGCCGGGTCGACCTGGGCCTGGGGCGCGCGCCGGGCACCGATCGCCCGGCGGCGAGAGCCCTGCGCCGCGCCTTGAACTCCAGCGCCGACGACTTTCCAAGCGACGTGCTCGAGTTGATGGAGTACCTGCGCGAAACCCGGCCCGGCCAGCTCGTGCAGGCGGTGCCGGGCGCCGGCCTGAACGTGCCCATCTGGATTCTCGGCTCCAGCACCTTCGGCGCGCAGGTGGCGGCGGAGTTCGGCCTGCCCTTCGCCTTCGCCTCGCACTTCGCCCCCGCCCTGCTGTTCGAGGCCATGAGCCTGTACCGAGATGGCTTCAAGCCCTCCGAACGCCTGGCCAAACCCTACGTGATGCTGGGGGTCAACGTGGTGGCGGCCGAGGCGGACGACCACGCGCAGTTTCTGGCCTCGTCCGGCCGCCAGTCGTTCGCCAGTCTGCGGGCGGGACACCCGATCCGGCTGCCCCCTCCGTCGAAGGATTGGCAACGCGATCCAACCGAACCCGCGGATCCTCTGCAGCGGCCGCGTGTTTCGTTTGTCGGGTCGGTCAGCACGGTGTCGGGGCAAATAGACGACTTCATCGACCGCACCGGCGCCGATGAACTGATCGTCGTATCCCACATCTACGACCACGCGGCACGACTGCGGTCCTATGAAATCACCGCGGCGATCATGAGTAAGCAGGACCGCGCGGGCGCCTCCGGGTCGTAGACGAGCGGGTCCCCGCGGGTCACCGCGGCCCGCCGGTTGAAAGCGTCCGTTTTCGGGAAAGGGAAATTCCGCAGCCGGACAGTCCCCACCCCCTGGGCAGACGTGGAGGGGGCCGCCGAAGGGCGGATGGCCGCGGCTTCGACGGCCCGAGTCCGGTGTGACGGCCGGCTTCGGGCCCATCCTCGATCTGACACGCCGCTTGTATGTTCGAGCATCGGCGCGGCCGGTTTGATCCGCGCCATCGACAAGGGGGCGTCGTCGAGGAAGATTGGAGAACCCCATGCACCATGTCGAACTGAGCGACGAAACCTATGCCGCCCTCCAGCGTCTCGCCGCGGCCAGGAGCCTCACGCCCGAGGCCCTGGTGGCCGCACTCATTCAGGACGGTCGTCCTTCGCTCGAACGCGACAGCCTGCTCTCCCTTCTGGTCGATTCCGAATTTCGTTCTTTGATCGATCCGGCCGAGCGCTACCTGGCCGTGCTGGCCTGGTGCGCAAGGAACCACGCGAGGGACTTCGCCGACTTCATCTCGCATCAGGAGAGCGGCCACCGCTACCTCATGCTCAGCCCCGACGAGATCCAGGAGGTTCGCGAGCGCAATCACGCCCGGCAGATCGACGGCACCCAGTTCTGGGCGGTCATGACCATCGACCCCGTGAGCATGCGCCGCTTTGTTCGCCGACTCCTCGAATTCGTCGGCGGTCGCGACGAGACGGTGTCCGAGATCTCCCGGGCCCTCGGTCTCAGCCCCGCCGATTCTGAACCCTCCCGGCGGCGCGGGGCGGCCTGAACCTCGTCGCACCGCCGCCGCCTGCAGCCCAGCGTCCCTCGCCCGCCCATCGGCCGGAGAGCCGGGCGAGCAGATCGAACGTGCTCATTCACGGTCTCGAGCCGGTCAGCTGCCAGTGAATCAAGGAGACGGGGATGACCCCGGCCCCGTTCAGATCGTCGAAGAACCCCCGGAGGGTGAAGCCATCGCCCTGCTGTTTGGCGCGGTCCTTGATGAGTTCATCGATGAGCGCCTTGCCCGTGACATAGCTCGTCCCGTAGCCGGGCTGACGCAGGTAGAGCTGTTGTTCGAACCCGACCAGGTCCAGGTCCTGCCTCATCCAGCCCCGGGGCGTCCACTCGACCTGGAACGCCTTGGCCTGCTTCACGTCGAATTCGTTGGCCTGGGCGTAGAGCGAGGCCAGGCCGCGCGCGCATCTTTGGGCCAGCATGATCCACACGATCTCCCTCGCCCGCGGGTTGTCGTCATAGTACCCCGCGTGCAGGATGATCTCCTCCATGGCGGTGGCGAGCCCCTCCGAGCGATTGTCCCAGACGTTGTAGAGCAGGGCGCCGCGGCGGATGGGGCTCGGGTGGGGAGCGGCTTTCATCCAGGCGTGGTCGAACCAATGGTGGAAGTGCGCGAACAGGGTCATGGGCTCGTAGTGGCTCGCGATGGCGAAGAAGTTTCGGGTCGCCTCCGGGACGAAGCCTCCGATGTGGACCCGCATCGCGGGGTCGAGGTAGTCCTGAACCGTGAGCACATCCTTGTCCTTCAGGAAGGCCATGTACTTCGTGACCGCGGCGTTGGCGCGCTTCGCGTACTCCTCCTCGTTGGCCGCCGGGATCAGCGCGGGCAGGCCGCGGTTCCGCTGCTCCTCGAGTTTCAGCGAGGCATGCGCGCGCGCCAGTTCACGCTTGAGCAGCACCTCTTCTTCTTCCCAGGAGGACGGGGCGAGATGCACGTTCCGGAGGTTCCACGTGTATTCGGACTTGCCGATGCCGGAGGGTCCGGTCTTCGACGGGGCCTGTGACTCCAGCCACGAGACGAACGCCGCCGTGGACACGGAGGCTTCGCGCAGAACCGCCTTGAAGCCGGCGCCCGCACTCTGCGTCCGGCCTGAGAGCGCCTCGAGATCCGCGGCCTGTTCCTTCATCGTGCCGATGCCGGTGATCCAGAGGTCCCGCGCATTGCCGGTGAGGTTGTCCTGCGCCTGCTTCAGCAAAGGAGGGATCCCGCGCAGTTCTCCGGTCAATCGAGCCTCGCTCTCCGGCGAGAGCGGGAATGAGTACGTCCACAACTCCACCACCGCATGGTGAGTGGGACCCTCGTGGACCGGGGTGTCGCTCTGCTCGGTCCAGATCGACTTGTAGAACGCGGGGTCGCGCGACCAGGGCCGCAGGACCCTGATGTTGAAATCGAGCCCGTTCATCTGGGCTCGGACCAGCTCGTAGTCGACCCGCTGTTCGATCGGCCAGGCCGAGGGGTCGATGGCGGCAAGCCGTGCGAGATAGGCCTTGAGCTCGGTCTGCCGGCGGGAGGTGGTGGCCGCCCCGTAGTCGGGTGCGCCGTCCCTCTGGGGCGGCCGCTCGAAAGCCGACCAGTCGGCGAAAAGGACCAGCAGCGCCTGGTAGGGACGGGCCGCCGAAACCTGCGCCGGCCCGGCGGCGCCCAGGGCCAGGGTGGCGGCCAGAGACGGAATCAAGAAGGATCGACCTGTCATCGCACACTCCAGACGGGCGACCATGGCCCGCTTCGATCATCGCACAGGGCCGACCCCATCGACGGCGGATCGGAATCGCGCGCGGCCGGGCCGCCGCCTTGGCCATCGATCAAGACGGGCTCTGGATCCGTCGTGCGGGCGAACCTTGTCACCTAACCTGATCTCCACAGTCGCGCTATCATCTTTAGATGGGGTTCGTCTCGACGCCCGCAGAGCCGCTCGTGGCCACCGGCCCCGCCTGTGGATCTCGCCCGGAGATCTGCCCACCAGGCGCGGGCCCGCGCCTCCTTCCGATCGGCTAGCGGTCTCGTCGGCTAAGGGCCAGCCCCGCCGACCTCATGCCTTCCTCGCCCGGCTCCGCTCGCACCCACGCACTGGCCGTGCTGCTGTTCGTGGCCACGGCTCTCATCATGCTCTACCCGCAGTCGCTGCGGCCCTGGGACACGATCTGGTTCGTGGGCGACCCGCTCGACAGCGTGTACTTCGTGGGCTGGACCGCCCACCAGTTCTTCACCAACCCCCTGCATCTGTTCGACGCGAACATCCTCTATCCGCACGCCCACGCCGCTCTGTTCGATACGCCCCGGCTCCTGCCCGGTCTGGTCGCTTCTCCGGTGATCTGGGCCACCGACAATCCCATCCTCGGCTACAACCTCGCCCTGGTGGCGATCTACGCCTTCACCGCCTGGTGCGGATGGGTGCTGGCGCGCGCTCTCGGACTGGAGCCGATCGGGGCCTGGGCGGCGGGAGCGCTTTACGCGTTTCATACCTATCAGATCAGCGAGTCTCCCCGGATCAACACCATCTTCCACGGTTTCCTGGCCCTGGCCCTCATGGAACTGGTGCGCTACTACCGCACGGGAGAGCGGCGCCACGCCTGGAGGGTGGCGGGGCTGATGCTCCTGCAGGGG
>JAQBHL010000134.1:0-10532 GCA_032127745.1 Acidobacteriota bacterium | reverse complement strand
GGCAGTGCCCCGGATGTGGACCCCGCCTTCGAGCGATTGATCCTGCGCTGCCTCGATCGCAACCCGAATGACCGGCCCGCGTCGGCGCGGGTGGTCCTGGCCTCGCTGCCCGGTGGAGATCAACTCGAGGCCGCGGTTCTCGCAGGGGAAACGCCGTCGCCGCCGCAGCCATCGTAGGCGACCTGCGGCCGTCCGTTGCGTGGGCCTGCCTGATCGTCGGCTTGCTTTGCCTCTTCTCCATCCCGATCGTGTGCGGACAGGTCATGGTCTTCCGCCGGGTATCACTATCCAAGCCTCCTGATGCCCTCGTGGATCGGGCCAGAGCCGTGCTGAGCCGCCTCGGTTACCGCGAGGCTCCGGCCGACAGCACGTATGGCTTTGGGCAGGACTCTGCATTCCTCGATCACGTGAGGAAGGAGGTTCCCCCAGCGTTGCGGTGGGAGATCGTGCCAGGACCTGATCTTTCTTCGTGGTAGGGTCTTGTTGGTTCCAGAAGCGTGAACCGGAGTCACCGTGTACACCAATACCAACGGCCCCATCGTTGCCGCGACCCCTCCGAGCGGTTTTCGGATCAGCTTCGGCGGGTTTCTGCTCCTCATCTTCGGCATCTCCTGGCTCGGGGTGATGCCCGGAGTGGTCGAAAGCTGGCTCACGGCGGACTCCCCCTCGGGCCTGCGCGCCGCCGTCTCGGCCCTCGGGTTCCTGGAACTCCTGATGATCCTTGGGCCGGCGCTGGCCACGGTGATTGTGGTCGGGGTCAACTACGGGAAGAGTGGATTTAGAGCACTCGGGTCCTCGCTCCTGAAGGGTAGGGTCGCGCTCATTTGGTGGCCGACCGTACTGCTTCTGCCTGGCATTGGCGTGCTCATTGTGCGGGGAGTGGCCCCCTCCGCCGCCACCGAGGCCCTCACGCTCGCGGGCCTTCTCTCCGGTGTTCTTCAGGTCTTCCTGGCGTATCTCCTCGTTAACACCGAGGAAGTCGGATGGCGTGGGTATGCCCTCCCGCAGCTTCAACGCCGTTTCAGCCCCCTGAAGGCGAATCTCCTGCTCACGGCCATCTGGATTGTTTTCCACCTTCCCTTATTCCTGTACAAGGGGGGGCATCCGGCGGGCTATGGTGTCGGGGTGTTCATCCTGATGGTCCTGCCGAGCGGCATGATCATGGGCTACGTGTTCAACGCCACGGGCGGCAGCCTGCTGATCGTCCATCTCCTGCACCAGTCCATGAACGCTTGGTCAGAGGGCGCGCGGATCTTTCCTGTGTTCACGGGGGGGAGTCAACAGATACTGCTCTTCGTTCTGATGATCGGCATGCTCGGAGTCGCGGCGACGATGGGGCTGGCGCGCCAAGGAGCGAGAAGCGAAGCGGAGCGTGCAGCGGGCTGAGCGAGTCTGGCGGGTCCGGGCTGGTACGCATCACCCTGAAGAAGGCCTACCGAGACGGGACGGTCGCGGTCGAGATGGATCCACTCTCGCTCCTGTGCCGCCTGGCCAGCGCGAAGCCTCCCCTTGGGGGACCAGCGTGCCCCCACCGCGCTTCCACACCGTCCGCTACGCAGGGGTGCTCGCGTCCGCGAGTCCGTGGCGACCGTACATCGCGCCGCCCTTGCCCCCGGATGAGGAGGCCGGGGCAACCGTTGAGCATGACCGCACGGAGCCTCTCGACGGATACCGCCCGTGGGCCGAGCTTCTCTCCGCAGCGCCTCGCGCAGGCGGGGGGAGAACGAAAAAGTTGTCGGTGTACTGCGCGCAGCCTTCTCCTCATACCAGACACAATTCTGCAACGACATGCGCGGTGCGCTGACGCTCTACGGCGGCGGTGAGGACATGCGCTCAAGATACCTGAGCGTTCGTTCCCTTGCCCGCGATTTTGAGGAGCGAGCTAGACGCGCCAACGCTCGCTCTCTGATTGACGTTCCTTGGCGCGACTTTCCAGAACCCGAGGCGGCAGGGCCCGTGCAACCGCTGCGGCTCACCTCTACGCGGGTGAAGTGGAAGTGCCCAGAGGTCTATTGATCCATTTCTGGGTCGCATCACCGGCGTATACCGGAAGGAGGCGGCTGGTTAAAGAGGTCGGACCAGAATTGAGGTATCACAACTCCAGCAGATACATTTAGATACTGGTCTTAGGTTCGACTTCCGCTGCCTCCACCATTCGGGCCTTGCCCGAATGGTTGGACGCGCCGGGACTCAGCAGGGCAGCCGCTCCCTTTGGTCGCGGCTTAGCCCTGTCAACTCCCGCCGCCTCGCCGTCGCAGTAGGCCTTGCCCCCGTAGGCCTGGGCGATCAGCGACAGCGCCTGCTCGAGCCGCCGCTCGGCGGACGCGGTTTGTAGATCCTTCCTCTCGGTGATGGGTGGAGGACCAACGTCCGATCAGGCCGGGGCCGCCTGGGCCTCGGTGATCAGGTTGCGGATCTCCTCAGCTTCACCCTTCCAATGGCCCTGGCAGCGGATGGTCTCCGTTCCCCCGGTGGTCTCGATGACCACGTCGCCGAAGATCAGCCCCGAGTCCACGCTCACCGAGGCCACCTGCTCGATCCCGACCGTCTCCTCGACGTGCCCGAAGAGACGGGGTGTATACCGAACCACGCGGTTCGGGAAGACGGCAACCTGAGTCGGCCAGATGTGGTTGCCCGTCGTCCAGCGAGATTCTCTGAAGACCCGGACCTCTTTGCTGAAGGCCCGGTTGCGACCGAGGTTGACGACCCAGGCGATCACCAAGCCGATGAGAACCACGACGACACCTACGATGATGGGGTCCAAGATTGTCCTCCTCCGCCCGGTTGTGATGCAATCCGCGTGCCCGGAGGGACGGGGCGAACTTGGGGAGATCAGGGGAACGCGCAAGTGCGTGTCTGTGTTGAACAGATGCGCCCGAAGCCAGCCTCTTAAGACAAGAGAAAGGTCCCCGCACTAGGGTGAGCGGATGAAACGCTGGCACCTCACCCCTTTACTATTGCTCATTGCCTGTGGTTCGGGCGACGGCCAGGCCCTGTCGGTCGAACCGACCTCTCCGACAAGTCCGGCCATCACGGGTGCGGCAGGCTCGGCCCGCTGCGTCGCCCCCCTGGTCCGCCTGCGAACCGGCTCGGACGCGGCGTGCGGCGGTGGGAACGAACATCGCTGGCCGGTGGGAATGCCCGCGGCCGCCTGCCATGGGTGGCGTGCGATCGATACCGGCGGAAGAGAGCATGACGACTCCGCCAACAACATCCGATGCAATTCGGACGGGTCGTTCTCGTTCACGCAGTTCGCGGGCAATCTCAACTGCGCGGGCAGCGGCGTCACCAAGACCTATCGGCTCAACGCCTGCGAGCAGGACACGCCTCCCACGCTCTATACGGTGGCCCTGGACCTGGCCTGCTGCACCTCGCCAAACAGCGCCGCCTGCATGACCGGTACGCCCTCGATCTCGGTGCCCGGGGGGGCGGTGTACCTCGATGGGAGCGCCTGCTTGGACTAGCTGTGGCTGCGGTCCATTTGGCCCGCGTCGCCAAAACCCGCCACCACGGAGGGGGGTGTCCCCCGATTCTTGGGCAGCAACAACCCCCGATTCAGGGCTGCCGGTGCCCCGAGCACCCGGCCGGGCGCCGAATGGGAGCGCCTGCGAGCCGTTCCGTGAGTGATCGAAAAAGGACTGCGCCGCAGGCGGAACGCGATGGCGACCTGCCAGGATCTGGTGGACGACCACGGTTTCCAAGGCCCGGTACTCGAGCGTGAAGCGCTTTGTGCAGAGTCTCCGAGGCAGCGCTCCTGTAGAGGCGCGAGTGGTGTCTGGCAAACCGACTGTCCGAGCCGGACCAGGTGTTCCGGAAGCTGTGCGGGTTGAAGCACGGCGGGCCGCCCCTCTCGCCCCGGCCTCCTCTCGGAACCGTTTGCGCGGCCGGGTCCGGCGTGTGCGTGTCGGGGGTGCACTACAACACCGCCGAGGAGATCGATCGAATGATTGGAGGGGTTGGGCGAGGTGATGTGAGGGGGGCGTCACCCGGCGCCATCGATGGCGCAACGGGCTCCCGCGTCAAAAGATCGCGACTCCCAATTCCGGTAACGTGGCACCCGCTCCCTTCGGTCGCGGCTTGGCCCTGTCAGTTCCCGCCGCCTCCCGCGCAGCAGGCGGTGAAGGAACGGAGATGCCTGGGCACGCCCCATTGCGGGTGGGCGGAGCCGCCCTTCGACCGGCTGCACGCTCGCTTAGAATCCCAACCGTCCAGGGGAACATGCCCGACAGTATTTCGACAGCGTTGGCTTTCATTGATGATCGGCTCGAGGAACTCCACGCGCTGATGACCGATGAGCCGATCGATGTTGTGACCGAGCGCTACCGCAGATGGAAGAGCGCCACCAGTGCCGCCCTCGCCGACATCGTCGTCGAATCGGTGGTCGGGCGCTTCGACCTGGCCCGAGGCCGGGTGGATCGGGGGGACGGTCGCAGACCCACGCCACCGGTCTACCTGGACGGAGCGGCATCGCGGGCCCTCCTGATGGCGATGAAGAAAGACCTGGAGGCCGACCCTGCCGCCGTGCTCCGCCGGCCGCCCTCCGAACCGATACCGGCCCATCCGCTGGGCGGCATCGTCAAGGTCATCGGTCTTCTGGAGCGCAGGCTTCCCGGGGCGTTCCGCGGGAGGCCGGAGACGGAACGGGACGTTCAAAACGGCTTTGAAACCCTGCTCGCGGGCGCCGAGATCGCCTATGAACGCGAAAGCGATTCGATCGTCTACTCCTCCAGGACCTATGTACCGGATTTCACGTTTTCAGACCTGCATGCTGCGCTGGAACTGAAGCTATGCAACCGGCCCGATTGCGAGAAGGAGATCACCGCCGAGATCAACGACGAGATCCTTGCCTATGGTGCAAGGTACCCGCACATGGTCTTTGGGGTTTACGACCTGGGTTTCATTCGGGATCCGGACCAATTCACCAGGAGGTTAGAAACCAAAGACGGAGTTCTGCTCAGGGTGATAAAGCACGAGCCATAAGCCCTTGCTCCGGCCGGCCGGGGCGCCGCGGTGATTTGCTTTCCCTTCCCCTGCCGCCTACGCTGGGCGGCATGATTCGACGAGTTGCGGTTCTGTTCCTGTTGCTGTTCACGGGCCGGTCGGCGGTCGCACAGGTCCCCCCGGGTCATCGGTTGCCCGACGGTCCGGAGCGACCGGTGCGTTCGCGCGACATCGACATCACCGACGTGCGCGCCGACCTGCGTTTCGACCTTGGGGAGGCGCGCCTCACGGGTACCCTGGCGGTCACGTTCACGCCGCTCCGGGAAGGTCTTCGAGAGGTGTCGCTCGACGCCGCGGAGATGACGATCTCGGCGGTGGAATCCGGGACCCCGTCAGGCCCGGTCAGCTTCGTTCACGAAGGCCGCGCCCTCACCATCAAACTGCCTTCACCCTTGAGCCCGGGGGAAACGGGCATCGTGAAGATCACGTACGCCTGTCAGCCTCGAACCGGAATGTATTTCATCCCCGCCGTCGGCAGCCGCAGCCCCCAGGCCTGGAACTATGGAGAGGGCGGCCTGCACTATTCCTGGCTTCCCCTCTATAACGACACCAACGAACGCTTCACCGCCACTTTCGCGGTCACGGTGGCGAGGCCCTTCGTGGCCCTCTCGAACGGACGGCTCGAGGCCACGCTCGAGAACGCTGATGGGACCCGGACGTTTCGCTGGGTGCAGGACACTCCGGTTCCGAACTACCTGCTGACCGTGGATGTCGGAGCGTTCACGAAGGTGCCGCTTGCCGCCGCGCACCTTCCGGGGCGTGACCTGCCGTTGTCGGTGTGGGGCGAGGCGGGCTCCGAAAGCGCGCTCGCCCTCACCTTCGGGAAGACGCCGGAAATGGTGGAGTTCTTCTCCCAGCGCTTCGGCTATGCGTACCCGTGGGCGAAGTACGACCAGGTCGTGCTGCGCGAGTTCGCGACCGGCGCGATGGAAACCACCACGATGGTCGGATTCACGGCCGGGCACGTGCACCAGGCGGACGATCCGCCGGATACGGCGCCCAATCCCGAAAGCGCCCATCCCACCTGGACCTCGGATGACACCATTGCCCACGAACTGGCCCACCATTGGTTCGGCGATCTCGTGACCTGCCGCTCCCTCGGATCCATCTGGCTCAACGAGTCGTTCGCCAGCTTCGCCCACACGGTGTGGAACGGTCACGAAAACGGCGAGGACGATCTGACCTACCAGCGCTGGCGGTATCTCGACAGCTATCTCGGCTACGTGGGGCAGTCGGGTCGGGTTCGCCCCATGGAATTCCTGCGCTACACCGTGCCGGACGCGGTGTATCAACTCGAAACCACCTATCTCAAGGGCGCCCTGGTCCTGCACATGCTGCGCCGCATCGTCGGAGACGAGGACTTCTATCGAACCCTGGCCTGGTATCTGCACCGCAACGAGTTCCGCAGCGTGGAGTCATCGGACCTGCTCGCAGCGTTCAAGGCCACCACCGGCCGAAATCTGACCTGGTTCTTCGACGATTGGATCGTCGGTGGCGGTGGGCACCCGTCGTTTGAGGTCTCGTACCAATGGGTGCCGGAGCGAATGCAGGTGGACCTGACCGTGAAGCAGGTTCAGGCGGACCTGCCTTTCGAGAACGCTTTCAGGCTGCCCGTGGAAATCGAGATCGTCACCGCCTCCGGCCCGAAGACCCACACGGTCGAAGTGGATGGCTGGACGACCCGCCTGGCTCTTCCCGCCGATTCGAAGCCCCTCGCGGTGGTGTTCGACAAAGGGGGCTGGCTGGTCGCGGACGTGCGGTTCGAGCGGTCCCTGGACGAATGGCTCTACCAGCTGGCCCACGGCGGCCTCGCTGAACAACTTCGCGCGGCCCGGCAGCTTGGTCAGGAATTCCGACATCGACGCGAAGCGGTGTCCGCGCTCGTCGATGAGCTCGCGGACAAGAATGCGCACTGGGGCCTCCGCCAGGAAGCAGCAAGGGGGCTGGGGCTGATCGGGGACGAGAGCGCGGCCAAGGCCCTGATTGGGGCGCTTCGCGACCCCGATCGCCGTGTCCGCCGTGGGGTGGCGGTCGCGCTGGCCGGAGGCGCTGGCGGCCGCGAGGCCGATGAGGCGCTGAAGGCCGCGGTGACCGGCGACCCAGCTGAGGACGTCGTGGCCGCGGCGGCGGCGAGCCTTGGCCGGCGCCAGGCGCCGGGCGCGCGCGAGTTTCTGGCCGCTCAGGTGGGGCGCGGCTCGCGGTGGTGGGACGTTATCCGCGCCGGCGCGCTGACCGGCCTCTCCGAGTTCGAGGACGCGTCGCTGGTCGCGACGTTCGCGCGCCATGTCGATGCCACCGAGAACATCGACGTTCGTCTTGCCGCGCTCAAAGGCTGGGCGCGCGCCGCTCCCGAGGATCGGGCGCTCGCCGGGCGGTTGCGCGATTTCACCAGGGATCCCAACCGAAACATGCAGCTGGCGGTCATCGATCTCCTCGCGGGTTTGCACCGCTCGGAGGATGTAGGTTTCTTCCGCGATCTGAGCGGGCATCCCGATGCGGGGATTTCGCAGGCCGCCCGGGACGCTGCCGAGGGAATCGAGGCCTTCAAAGTCAGGAGCCAGCCATGAGCATGAAAAGCGGAAATCCAGCCCTCAAGACCAACACCTTCGCGGTGGCGCGGGCCCGGGGTGAGGAGGCGATGACTCTCTCGGGGACGGTCAACAAGACCGGTCTCTCGATTCTGATTCTCCTGGCCACCGCGTCGCTCGCCTGGAATCATGTCTTTGGGGTGGCGATGATCCAGCCGATCCTCTGGGGTTCCATGATCGCCGGCCTGGTCGTGGCCCTGGTTACGGTGTTCAAGCAGTCATGGGCGCCGGTGACCACGCCCGCGTATGCCGCCATCGAGGGGTTGTTCCTGGGGACTTTGTCGTCGCTCTTCGAACTGCGATATCCGGGCATCGTCATCAATGCGGTATCACTTACGTTCGCCGTCCTGGCGGCGCTCCTCGCGGCCTACAGCTCAGGCTGGATTCGACCCAGCGAGAACTTCAAACTCGGGATCGCGGCTGCGACCGGAGGCATCTTCCTCGTCTACATGGTCTCGATGGGACTCAGCTTCTTCGGCAAGAACATTCCCCTTATCCACGAAAGCGGGCTCGTGGGTATCGGCTTCAGTCTCTTCGTGGTCACCATCGCGGCCCTCAATCTCGTGCTGGATTTCGACTTCATTGAGACGGGGGTCGAGCGGGGCGCGCCGAAGTACATGGAGTGGTACGGGGCCTTCGGACTCCTCGTGACCCTGGTCTGGCTCTATCTCGAGATCCTCCGACTTCTCGCCAAGCTGCAGGACCGGAAGCGCTGAGCCCCGGGGCAAGCGCATCCGGGGTCGCCCATCTTCCCCGCGCCCCGATCAACCCAGCGAAAGACCCCCGACGAGCAGCCGCGAAACCCCCACCAGGACGGCGGTGACGGCCACGAGCGGGACCGAGAGCGCAGGGGGGTACACCGCGCCGTCCGGCAGAGGATCGCGGTTGCGACGGAAGCGGCCATAGGCGATGAAGAGCACGAACGGACTGGTCATGGGATGGAGCAGGCTCAGGAACGCTGGCGCCGGCAAGGACAACAACGTGGTCACCACGACGCCGGCAAAGATCGGCCACGCGATCATGGCGTTGGCGAGTTGCCGTCGGGATCGTTCTTCCCCGGTTGGGGCGGGCGGGACGTGGCGCTCGAAGTCGCGGGTCGCCCCGCGTACCAGGGCGATCAGGGCGGCCAGCCCGCCCAGCGCGAGCAACCAGGATACGGGCCCAGGCAGGCCGACCTCTGCGTAGACCCTGCCCGTATCGCCGTACGCAAACAGCGGACCCATCATCAGGTACCCGAAGAACCCGATGAAGGCTTTCAGCGCGAGCCACAGCATCGTCAGCGAGACGAGGGTTGCGGTCCGGCGCGATCGCACCCACAGCAGGCACGCCACGCCCAGCACCAGCGACGCCAACGGGCCGGAGGCAGGCACCCAGAGCCGTGCGCCGGGAGACGGGGGTGGTTCGTCCGGGGTTGCGACGTAGTTGTGGTGCAGAACCGGATGGCGGCCAAGGGCGCGCGCCGTGGCCGCGTGCGCCCCTTCGTGGATCAACGTTGATGCCAGGAAGGCGATCGTGAAGGCGAGCAGCGAATGGAGGAACAGTCTTACGCGGGCTGCGGCATGGCGGTCAGGTGCGTCGGTCATTTCGAACCCTCCGTGAGGCGCGGCCGCGCCATGCAGTTTCCCATGGCCCTAGAAGCCAAACCGTTGGCCGGCTCCGGCAAGCGTGGCTATGCCCAGGATGAGGAAGATCGCGGCAGTAACGGCGCGCACGAGGCGGCCCGGCATCCGGTCGGCGATCCGATCGCCGAGAATTACGGCGGGGACGTTCGCGATCATCATGCCGAGGGTGGTGCCGGACACGACCGAAGCGAGGGCCTTGTATCGGGCGGCCAGGGCGATGGTGGCGATCTGGGTCTTGTCGCCCATCTCGACCATGAAGAACGCGACGAGGGTTGTTCCGAAAACGCCGAAGCGCGCCGCCTTGGTTTCCTGCCCATCGAGCTCGTCGGGGATGAGGCTCCAGACGGCCATGCCGATGAACGAAAGGCCAAGGACGAGGCGGAGGGCCTCGGGCCCAAGGAGGGACGTGATCCAGGAGCCCAGCGCTCCGGCGGCGGCATGGTTCGCGAGGGTCGCGACCAGAATGCCGAGGATGATGGGCAGAGGTTTTCGGTACTTCGCGGCCAGGATGAACGCGAGCAGTTGCGTCTTGTCGCCGATTTCCGCCAGGGCGACGATGCCGGTTGATACCAGAAAGGCTTCCACGAGTTCCTATTCGCCTGTTCCAGGACTCCGCCAGGCCGGCCGTCGCCGGTCCCTACGGATGTTCCGGCACCGCCTCCATGAGCAGGGCGAACGCCCGGTCCAAGGCGCGGCCACCGGGACCGCCGCCCTTGTAGTGACCAAGCCGAACCACGACGAGGTCGTGGGTGGGAATGATGGTGGCGCTCTGGCCCCCCGCTCCCTGCATCGAAAAGGCCGACCGGGGAATCGGGGTGCCGCCGTCGCCGTTCACCCAGAAGTAGCCACCACCGTAGACGGGCCGCCCGTCCGCCTCCCAGGCCGGCGCCACCGTCTTCACATAGCTGACATAGCCCTCGGGCAGCAGCCGCTCGCCGTTCCACATGCCATCCTGGAGGTAGAGATTCCCAAGGCGCGCCCAGTCGCGGGCGGATGCGAGTTCATAGCCCTGGGTCAGGAAGTTGCCGTAGGGATCGGTCTCCATGACCATGGTGCGCATGCCGAGCTTGTCGAGAAGGGCGCGACGTGGGAAGGACAGGTAGTCCTCGCCGCGCTTCTCGACGGCCAGACGCACCAGATACCCGCCGAGCACCGGGTCCGTGTTGCGATAACGGCCTATGGTGTTGGGCGGCCACTGCTGCGGCCGGGTGGCTGCGTAGTGATACGAATTCGCGCCGCCGGTGTACAGGTACAGGTGGTCGGGGTAACCGAGCGCGGGGTCGAAGTCCGGATCCTGGGGCGCCCGGATCCTCAGGCCGCT
>JAQBHL010000133.1:0-2789 GCA_032127745.1 Acidobacteriota bacterium | reverse complement strand
ATATCCCACATCCCGCAGGAAGAGAGCGGCACGCTGTTGGCGCTCGTCCTCAATGAAGATACCGAGATCGCCGAAGCCTCGGTTCATTGCTTCTTTGGCGTTGCTCATAGAGGCAACGGCACCGACTTCATTGCGACGAAGAGAGATCCATCGAATGGGCTGGAGAACCTCAATCTTGTGTATGCGCCACTGAATCGCTGGCTTCCAGAGGATCGCCTCAAAGATTGAACGTGCGGCAGAAGGTGTCATCACGTCGTAGCTCACCCGCTCGACCTTCATCTCGGGCCGGGTGAAGCACGCGTAGTCACCTCTCACTTCCAGGCAGTGGGTTCGCATGGTTGTCTCCTACGCAATGAAATCTCCTGGTTGGTACTCGGGACCGGAGGTCCTCAGCCCAATCCTGTCGCTGTAAAGGCGATCATTCACGACCACGAACAGGCCGGGCATTGCTTCGCGAATGCTGCCGTCCTTGGCGAGCATGCTGGCCTGGCGCCTGGGCAGACTGACGATGAAACGCTGAAGGCGACGCATCGAGAAGCGGTCAAAACCACTTGCCAGGGCTTCAACGAGCCCGCGGCCCCTATCTCCCCACGGAACGGCCACTGAAACGTAGTTCGAATCATCGACCAACTTGAAGAGCGATGCGGCTTCGCGAAACTGCAGGTCAACGTGACCGCTCCTTATGCCCTCGGCCGTGAGAAGCCTCACGATTCCCTTTGCGTCGAGCGAATTCAGCCGGCTATAGAACAGGCGGAAGAACTGATCAAACAGAGCGTGGTCCAACAGCGGGTCATGGACGCCATGAAGAAGTTCGCGCGTGACCCCCTCAGCCTTGAGGAGGACGCCGGGCGGTGCCGACCTCGGGGGATTGAAGACGACTACCCGGCCGAACTCGGGCAACGTTCCCTCACGATTGCAGCGGCCTGCCGCCTGCGCGATTGAATCAAGGCCGGCCAGGGCTCGATAGACCACAGGGAAGTCGAAATCGACTCCCGCTTCAACGAGCTGAGTGCTGACCACGCGCACTACTGACTTGTTTTTGAGGCGTGCCCTGATCTCATTGATCCGTTCCGCCCGATGCTCCCCACACATCAGCGCTGAGAGGTGCAAGGTCTCACCGCTGCGGTCGCCCAGGAGTTCGAACAGTTCCCGCGCGTCGTCTCGTCGCCCCACGATGCACAAGACTTGACGCTCTTCCCGTAGGGCGGTGGCCACGTCCTCCCACGATCGGCGCTCAGGGCTCTTCGGCCATTCGTAGCGAACTCTCCGTAGCCGTCGAGCAAGGCCGATTGGATCAGGCGCCAGTTCTCGCACATTGGGTAGGTCGAGGGCAGGCTGTGTCGCCGTCGAGACCAGGATTGTCACGCCGTAGTCGCGCCCCAGCATCATCACCGTGCGCTTGATGGGATCGAGAAACTCTGGTGGCAGGAGCTGCGCCTCGTCGAGAATCACCACCGAGTTGACGATGTTGTGGAGCTTTCGACACCGCGACGTGCGTGCGGCGAAGAGCGACTCGAAGAACTGGACGTTCGTGGTGACGATGACCGGCGCGTCCCAGTTCTCGGCAGAGAGGCGACGCTTAACGCTGTCGCGCGCTGGGTCGTCCGAGTCGACATTGCTGTGATGCTCGACAACCGCATCGCCGAAGATGCCTCGAAAGACGTCGGCCGTCTGCTCAACGATGCTGGTGTAGGGAATCACGTAGATTATTCGGCGCTTCTGCCACCTCTTTGCATGGTGAAGTGCGAAAGCCATCGAAGCCAGCGTTTTCCCGCCTCCGGTGGGGACGCTCAGGGAAAAGAGCCCCGGTTCGAGGGCGCTCCCCTGGACGCAGGCATCCAAGACCTGAGACCTCAGACCGTTAACGCCTTCTGTGCTGGCGGGAAAGTGCCTCGACATGTGGGCGTCGAAACCTGGGATGAGGGCCGCGGCGTCCGTTAAGCTGGCGGGGCGGTGATCCGCCTTTTCGGGGTTCATGAACTTCTCAGTGGCCAAGAAGTCCGCATCGGTCAGACAGGAGAAAAGCATCCTGATCCACAGATGTACATCAGCAGGGTCCTTGCTCGGCGGAGTTGACGTTGGCCGAGGCTGGTCAAGAATTCCGGAAGGGATGCTGCCACGATGCCAGTCGGAGAGGACGTCGTTCCTGTCCAGCCGAGCCGCAAGGCTCGCTTCGCCACCCGACGCATCAGGCAGCCCTGCATGGTGGCCAGCGATCAGATAGCCCAGGATGCCGCCGAGAGGGCCGAATGACTGTCGCGAGAAGATCGCCCCAACGGTCGAATGATCTACTCGCCCAGGGACGCCCTCCTCGCAACCGTCATCGTTCGGGGCACCGCCTGCCTTCCTCAGGTAACGCTGAAAGCCACTCCGGTATTTTCCGAGGTCATGCCACAAACCGGCTACATAGGCCCAATCTGCGGCTCCGATGGCTGACCCGAAATCTCGCGCACGACAGGCGACGTTATTCAGGTGATCTTCGAGGGGTTCCCACTGGTCTTGGTCAGGACATCCAGGTTTGGTGTGACCGAAAAAACGGGCGGGCGGTGCCGACTGGAGTGGTGGCTCTCCAGTCGCGTCGCCGCTGCCAAAGTCCGCCATGCCTCGCACCCTACAGGATGAGACGAACGTGCGAGGTCCGATTCCAGTGGGAAGTTTTTTCGGGTCCTATCCACGATGATCGTCCATCGGCCCTCGCTCGTGGGATCGTACACCCCTCCGGATACCGAATGGGCGCTTTGACTTGAGCTCCTGGTTTGGGGGAATAGGACGCAGCCGGGGCCGCGAGG
>JAQBHL010000132.1:0-3077 GCA_032127745.1 Acidobacteriota bacterium | reverse complement strand
GCAGCGTCCGCAGGTGCGGGCCACGGTGAAAAAGCCCTGCTGGAAGGCGATCTGACCGGTGCCGTTGCAGGTGCCGCAGGTGGTCGGCTTGCTTCCCGCCGCCGCGCCCGAACCGCTGCAGGTGGCGCACCGCTCGTGCCGGGGAACCCGGATGGTCTTGGTGGCCCCGAACAGGCCCTCCTCGAAGTCGATCTCGATGGTGTAGCGCAGGTCCGCGCCGCGTCGCGATCCGCCTCCTCGGCGCCGGTTTGGATCGCCCAGGCCGAAGAAATCGCCCAGGATGTCGGAGAAATCGGAGAAGGTGGAGGGGTCGAAGCCCGAAGCCCCGGCCGACCCGGACACCCCGGCGTGCCCGTAGGCGTCGTATCGCTTCCTCTTGTCCGAATCGGAGAGGACGCTGTAGGCCTCGGCCGCTTCTTTGAACCTTTCTTCCGCTTCCTGGTCGCCCGGATTACGATCCGGGTGGTGCTTCATCGCGATCTTGCGGTATGCAGACTTGATTTCCTGGTCCGTGCTGCTGCGCGAAACCTCCAGAATTTCGTAGTAGTCGCGAGCCATGTCTTAGATGGAATGGAGGGTGTCGTTCAAGGGGGAATGATGGCCTCGCCGGGGCGAGGAGGCGAGGGAGGCAGATGGCCTCAGGGCCGAAGCATCGCCGAAGACAGGATCTGGGCGATCTCTTCCATCTCACGCAGGCTGCGCTGAAGGGTTGAAGTCGTGTCATCGATCTTCAGCCGCTCGGTGTCCATGATCGCGGTCTGGATCTTTGTCTTCTCTTCGCCGGAGAGCTTCCGCTCCAGGAGGGTGAGGGTGCGCTGGGAGTTGGCCATGAGGCCGCTCACCTGCTGAAGGAGCTTTTCCTTCTCCTTGGTTTCCTTTTCGTTCACCTGCCGCAGTTTCGTCTCCCCCACCAGGCGTTCGAGCTCGTGTTCGTTGATGCCGCTCGCGGGGTGAATGACCAGCGACTGCGACCTTCCGGTGGCCTGATCGAGGGCGGAAACCGAGACGATGCCGTCCGAGTCGATTTCGAAGGCCACTTCGATCTGGGGGAGGCCCCGCGGCGAGGGGGGGATGTTGGTCAGATCGAAACGCGCGAGGGACCGGTTGTAGGCCGACATGTCGCTCTCACCCTGCAGCACGTGCAGTTCGACGCTGGTCTGGTTGTCCGCGACGGTGGTGAAGATCCGGGCGCGCTGGGTGGGGATGGCCGAGTTGCGGTCGATGATGGGCGTGAAGGTGCCGTTCATGGTCTCGATGCCGAGGGTGTAGGGGGTGACGTCGAGGAGGACGAGGCTCTTGACCTCGCCCTCCATGATGCCGGACTGGATGGCGGCCCCCATGGCCACGCACTCATCGGGGTTGATGGACCGGTTGGGCTTGCGGTTGAAGACTCGCTGCACGATCTCCACCACCTGGGGAGCTCGGGTCTGCCCGCCGACCAGAATGACATCGTTGATCTGATCGGCCTTGAGGCCGGCGTCCGCCAGGCAGCGCTGGCACGGCTCCTCGGTGCGCGCGAGCAGATCCTGGGTCATCGACTCGTACTGAGCGCGGGTCAAGGTGGTGGACAGGTGCTTGGGCCCGGAGGCGTCCGCCGAGATGAAGGGCAGAACGATCTCGGTCGAATCGGCGCTGGAGAGGTCGCACTTCGCCTTCTCGGCCGCTTCCTTGAGACGCTGCCGGGCCATCCGGTCCTGGGAAAGATCGATGGAGTTCGATTTGGCGAAATCCTCGACCAGGAAGTCGACGATGCGCTGGTCGAAGTCCTCGCCGCCCAGGAAGGTGTCGCCCCCGGGGGCGCGACCCTGCATGACCCCGTCGCTCACTTCCAGGATCGAGATGTCGAAGGTGCCGCCACCGAGATCGTAGATCGCGACATACTGGTTGTTCTGACCCTTGCCTCCGAGGCCGTAGGCGAGGGCGGCCGCGGTCGGCTCGTTGAGGATGCGACTGACCTTGAGGCCGGCGATCATGCCCGCGTCCTTGGTCGCCTGGCGCTGCGGGTCGTTGAAGTAGGCGGGGACGGTGATGATGGCCTCGTCCACGGCTTCGCCCAGATACTCTTCGGCGCCCTGCTTCAGCTTTTGAAGGACGAGCGCTGAAATTTCGGGGGGAGCGTACAGCCGGTCGGCGGCGCGGATGTGAGCGTCGCCATTCGGCGACTCCGCCACGTCGAAGGGGGCGAACTTTCGCGCGTGCTCGACCTCGGGCGAATTGAACTTCCGCCCGATCAGCCGCTTCACCGCGTAGAGAGTATTGGTGGGGTTGGTGATGGCCTGCCGTTTGGCGATCTGCCCGACCAGACGGTCGCCCTTGGCGGTGAAGGCGATAACCGATGGCGTGGTTCGAGCGCCCTCCGCGTTGGGGATGACGACGGGCTGGCCGTTCTCGATGACGGCGACGCAGGAATTGGTAGTGCCCAGATCGATGCCGATGATTCGTCCCATGCGTTCTCCTAGTTCGATTCCGGAACGATGACCGCCGGGCGGTCCGCGGTCTCTTCTTGGGCGACTTTGACCAGCGCCGGTCGGATCAGCCTCTCGCCCATGATGTAGCCCTTTCGGTAGCACGCCACGATGGAACCGTCCTCCGCCCCCGCCACCGGCTCATAGGAGAGCGCCTGGTGACGCAGGGGGTCGAACTTCTCCCCGGTAGGGTCCTCGATACGAACGCCGCGGTTGGTCAGGGTGGCGGCAACGTCCTTGAGGGTGATTTCGATGCCGGACTTGATTTCCTCGAGGGCTCCGTTGGCGACCAGCGCCTTTTCGAGAGCGTCCAGAGAAGGAAGCAGGTTCTGGAGCAGGGAAATTACCGCATCGTCGGCGAAGGCACGCTGGTCGCGTTCGACTCTCCGGCGGTAGTTGTCGAATTCAGCGCGACGTCTCAGCAGCTGATCCTTGAGGGCGGCCACCTCCTGCCGGAGCGCGGCCAGGGGGTCCTCTCCCGGGGAGGGTTCTTCCGACCCGGCTCGTGGTTCGCGAACGTCCTCGGGCAGAACCTCGTCAGGCCCGGTTGACGTCAAATCAGGTGTAGGCATCAAGGCTCGCACCAGTATAACGAGGCCATGGTCGGGAATC
>JAQBHL010000131.1:0-6687 GCA_032127745.1 Acidobacteriota bacterium | reverse complement strand
GCATCGGGAAGGACCTGGCCAATGAAGTTCTTGTTGTCGCGCATGATTCCGGTCACGGAGAGCCGGACGTTGCTCGCAAGCGCGCGCTCGAAGCCCAGAGAGAACTCGTCGACTCGTGGATGCCTGATGTCGGAATCGATCTTCGCCAAAGGGGCCTCGATGCGGCTCACCTCGTCTCGCTGACTGTCCGGGCAATTGTAGCTCGCGGTAGGTCCGGTCGGACCGTAGCCCGGGCAACCGGTCATGTCCCAGCCGATCAGATCCAGGTAGCCAGTGGTGGCCTGGTTGTAAATCGATTGGAAGATGCCTTCGTAGTACTGGCTGTAGCTGCCCTTGATCACGGTCTTGGTGTCGCCCGCCGGATCGAAGGCGAAACCAAGGCGGGGCGCAAACATGGTCTTGGAGTACACCGAACTCTTGCCGGGCTCGCCGCCCGCCAGGTTATCCATTCGGACACCCAGGTTCAGGGTCAGGCGATCGTTGACGTGCCAGGCATCCTGCGCGAACGCGGCGTTCTTCTTGTTCCGGCCACTGATGTCGTAGCCGTAGCCGTAGGCGTAGTAGGGCTGGCCGCCGTAGTCGTAGTAGGCGGTCTCGTTCACGTATCCGAACCGATCCCGGGTCTTGCTGCGCTCCACTTCGATGCCGAACTTGAGATCATGCTTGCCAAAGCCCTCGGCGAAGTGCGAGATGCTGGCGTTCATCTGATGGCGGCCGCGGTCTCCGTAGTAGAACCACCCCTGGGACACGGAGGGTAGCCCGGTCTCGCCGTCGGTGTGACCGGGCGCATTGATCTTCGGGTTGAGGTCGTAGAAGCCCGTCCAGCCGGTGTACTTGACTTCGCTGAACGTGTTCGACCCGAAAATGTGGCGCCACTGACCCATCCACACCCACTCCGGTGCGTCTTCCTGGTTCGTCAGGTCATCGGTGGCGATGAGCGCCGAAGGACCGTTTCGACCGATGACGTTGTAAGCGTCGTACAGGACGTTACCCATGAAGTTGTTGCTGGCGCTGGGCTGATAACTCAGCTTCACGTTGACCCGCGGGCTCACCTCATCGCGCACCGTCCGCGGACCGGCCGGGTCCTGGTTCAGGTGAAAGCGCTGGGCGCTCGCGAAGAAGAACAGTTTGTCCGCGATCAGAGGGCCGCTGAACTGGGTGGTGAAATCGGTGAACTTGTTGGTCTTCGCGGACTCACCGAGCGAGGGGTTGATGCTCGTCACCTCGCTGCTCACGTTGTTTCCGGCGAAGCTGGCCTTCGTGTAGGTGAAATCGAACAAGCCGGCGAAACGATTGCCTCCGCTTTTCGTGATCGTGTTGACCACCGCACCGGTGAAGGAACCGTACTCGGCCGGGGCGCCGATGCCGACGATCTCGACCTCATCGACGATGTTGAAGTTGAAGAAGGTCCACGCGGTGCCGCCGGAAGGATCGCGGGTATCGACGCCATCGATCAACAGACCGTTCGCGGACGAGCCATCACCGCCAAAGGCGGACGAATTGTTGATGCCGGGGGCAAAATTCAGAAGGTTCGTCGCCGCGTTGCCCTGCCGGATGGGCATGTTGTACAGCACATCCTGGGAGAGATTGTTCTGGGTGCTCGACGAGGTGACGTCCACCACCGGCGCCTCTCCGATGACGTCGACGGTCTCGGTCTGGCCGCCCAGTTTGAGTGAGACATCGACGGTCGCCTGCTTGCCGACGCTGACCGTGATGTTCTCGCGGCGTTGCGACTGGAAGCCGGCCATGCTGGCCACCACGGTGTAGGAGCCGGGATCCACCGCATTGAAGCGATAGCTGCCGGAGGCGTCGGTGGTGGCGTCACGAGCGCCGGTCTTGCCCAGCAGTCGGACAGAGACGCCGGGCAAAACGCCGCCCTGCTCGTCCTTGACCACGCCGGACACAATGCCGGAGAAGCTCTGGGCGGAAACGAAGGCGGGCGCGGCCATGGCCAGCGCGATAGCTACGGCCAGAATGCGGGAGATTATCTTCATTGGTTCCTTCCTAGCGGATGGGCGACTTGACCGGCTTGCGGTCGTGGCTGGCGGAATACACGGTGAGTCCGACGCCGACCACCATCAGCCCCAGCGTCAACCGGCCGGCCGTGGTCTTGAAGAAGGAACTGTCGGTCCGCGGATTTCCCGTGGCGGGTCCGGCTATGGTCTGGGCCCGCACCGAAGCCTTCTTCCCCGCTTCCTGGGCCGCGTTCCACAGCGACGGGCCGGACGGGGATTCCGTAGCCCCCGCGATGCTCGCCACAAAACTCAGGGCGAGAACAGACGCAATGGGCTTCATCTTTGGTATCCGCATTTTCGAGGCTCCTATACAGTTTCTTGACCGTTTTGGATCGGGTGTTGACGCTTTGTCAACCCAACCTTCACTTTGCGATGGTAATTAGAGCGCCGCCGATGACGGGTCGTCAAGGGCCTGGCAAAAAGTTGACCTTTGTGAATCGAAGCGGATAGCGTGCAGGTCTCGATGCGTCGCCAGAAGACAAGCCGCTCGGATGGAGCCGCCGCCCCTGGAAAAGTGGCGTACAAGCTTTCCCGGAAGACCGTCGCCGTGATCGTGGCGGCGCTTGGCCTTCTGGTTGTGATCGTCGGCGTCGCCATCCGGCACCGCCAGCCGTCCGGGCTCTCGGATGCTCGCTCCCTCCTCGCCTCGCGCCGGGCGTCTTCCCAGCCCAATCTGCTGCTGGTCACTCTCGACACCACCCGGGCCGATCGCCTGGGCGCCTACGGCTTCGCCCGAGGGACGACACCGCGTCTGGATCGCCTGGCCGAGGAGGCCGTGGTCTTCGAGCATGCGACGGCCGCCGTGCCCCTTACCTTCCCATCGCACACCACCATCTTCACCGGCCAGTATCCAACCCGCCACGGGATTCGCGACAACGGCGGGTTCTTCCTGGACGCCTCGGCCACCACGATGGCCGAAGTGCTGAAGGGCGCCGGCTACGCGACCGGCGCCTTCGTCGGGGCCTGGGTCCTCGAATCCCGCTGGGGCCTCGCCCAGGGTTTCGACAAGTACTCCGACCAGTTCGACCTTTCGAAATACAAGGTCATCTCACTCGGCACGGTCCAGAAGAAGGGCGAGGAAGTCGTGGGCGACGCGATCTCGTGGCTGGACACGGTCAAGGACAGGAAGTTCTTCGGGTGGGTTCACCTTTACGATGCCCACACGCCCTACGAGCCGCCGGAGCCCTTCGCCTCGCAGTTTCCAAATCAGCCCTACCTGGGCGAGATCGCCTACGCCGACGCTCAAGTGGGGCGGCTTCTCGATTGGCTGAAGATGAAAGGCCTGGACAAGAACACGGTGGTGATCGTGACCGCCGACCACGGCGAGAGCCTGGGCGACCATGGTGAGGCCACCCACGCGTATTTCGTCTACGACTCCACCATGCACGTGCCCCTCGTCATCAAGACACCCTGGAACGACAAGGGGCGAAACGCGTCGATGGTTTCATCGGCCGACATCTTCCCCACCGTGCTCGACCTCCTCGGAGTGCCCCCGGTGAAAGAGCCGCTCGACGGAACATCGCTGGCCCTGGGCATCGTCGACCCGGCGGCGGGCGTGGGCGGAACCGCCTATGCCGAGACCTATTTCCCGCGCTACCACTTCGGCTGGCAACACCTGCGCTCGCTCCGCAACAATGACTACACCTACGTCGATGCTCCCGAGCCCGAGCTCTACGACCGCAAGACCGATCCGGGTGAAACCTCGAACATCTACAAGGCGTTTTCGGCCCGAGCCGAGGATCTCCGACTCAAGATCGAAGCGCTGGCCAGGGCCGACCAGGGCAAGGTCCCCGAACGGCAAAGCCTCGATCCCGACACCCTCCAACGCCTCGCCGCTCTCGGCTACGTGGGCAATGTCATCGACGTGAACCCGGATGCGGTTCTTCCCGACCCCAAGCTCAAGCTTCCCCTCTTCCAGAAGATGAATCGCGCCAAGGATCTGGCCCAGGACGAGGACTACGCGGGAGCGGTGGCGCTGCTGCAAAGCGTGGTGGCCGAGGACGCGAACATCATGGACGCGCATCTGACTCTCGGCAACTGGCTGATACGACTGAAGCGAGGCGAAGAAGCGATCGAGTCCTTCCGCCACGCCCTGGCCCTGAAGCCGGACGACGATATCGCGCTCGGGAATCTCGCGCGCCTGTATCTCTCGCGCGGACGAAAGACCGACGCTCAGGACGCGCTGCGGGTGTTCGAGACCGCGCTCTCCCGCAACCCCAAAAACCCGCAGGCCTGGTTCCAACTCGCCATCCTGTCGATGGATATCGGCGATGCGGAGGGTGCGAAACACTCCTTTGTGCGCGCGGCGGAGGAGAACCCGAAGATGGGTGCGGCCTGGATCGGCCAGGGAGCGCTCGCCTTCGCGGCCTCACGCCTGGCCGAGGCGGAGCAACTGATCGGGAAAGGCCTTGAGCTCGAGCCCGAAGTCCGCGGCGGCCGCTACAACCTCGCCCGGGTGTTGGAGGCACGCGGACGATTCGACGAAGCGGAGTCTTTGTATCGGGCTGAATTGTCGACCTTCGCCGACCACGGCAAGGCCCGGTTCAACCTGGCCCAGCTCGAACGTGAGCGCGGCAACTTGATGGGCTTCATGAATGAGCTGAGAATCTCGACCGAGAAGGCGCCCGACTTCGGGCCGTCTTTCTTCTTCCTGGCCCGCGCGGAGCTGAACGCCGGACGTCTCGAGGTGGCCCGCGATCTGGCTGAACGCGGCCTCAAGGTCGACAACACTTCAGAGGTGGCGCCCCTTGGGCACTACGTCCTGGCCGACATCCTCTCCCGCCAGAACAAACCCAAGGAGGCAGCGGCCGAAGCGGCCAAAGGCAAGGAGCTCGAGGCCCGGGCCAGGCATTCTCTCGACGTCGGTTAGCCTCCCCCTGGCCTTCCCGATCACCTCGTGAACGGGCTGCTCTTGTACTACGTCCGGGAGGGAAGGAACGAGAACCCCAGCGACCAGGGACCGAGAATCGGTCGGCCGATTGCCTGCACTATCCTCGCGCCCACTTACGGGAGAACCCAATGCATCACCTCGCGCGCGTGGCGGCTTTCGCGGCCACGGTCAGTTTCGCCACTGTAGTTTCCGCCCAGACGAACCGCATCGACACGGTCACGCCGGTGGCGCCTGAACTGGCGAGCTACGGACCGCATGCGATCGGCGTCCGAACCATTCAGGTCACGGACAAGAACCGTCCCGACATTCTCAACACCAAGGAGGGTGAGCCGACCGCGCGCTACGATCGCCCTCTCAAGGTTGAGATCTGGTATCCCGCGATCCTGGCGGCTGGCCAGTCTCAAGGCGGCGACTATCGAGGCGTGATCACTCGCGATCCTTCGGTGGTGGTGACTCTCCACGGGCGCGCCGTCCGTGACGCCGCGCCCCAGGCCCTCGCGGGTGGTTTCCCCCTCGTCATCGTCTCGCACGGCTACCCCGGCGACCGGTATCTCCTCAGCCACCTCTGCGAGAACCTGGCCAGCAAGGGCTACGTGGTGGCGTCGATCGATCACAAGGACCGCACGTATGACGACCAGAAAGCGTTCGCCAGCACTCTATACAACCGTCCCTTTGATCAACTGTTCGTGCTGAGTGAGATGGACCGTCTGGGTCGGCCGGACTCGGGAGCCTTCCTCGCCGGCCTGGTCGACGCCTCCCGCACCGGGCTCGTCGGCTACTCGATGGGCGGCTATGGTGTGGTGAACGTCATCGGCGGCGCCTTCAGAAAAGGGGTAGAGACCATGCCCTCCACCCCGCCCAACGGACTCCTCGCCCAGCGCGGTGCGTCAAACCCGGAGTTCCACAACTCCGTGGACCCGCGAATCAAAGCCGCAATTGCCATCGCTCCGTGGGGCATGCAGCAAGCGGCCTGGGATGCCGAAGTCCTCAAGGGGATCAGAACCCCGGTGCTCTTCGTCGCCGGGAGCGCGGACGACGTCTCGGGATATGAGAAGGGAACGCGCGCAATCTTCGAGGCCGCGGTGAACGCGGATCGGTATCTGCTGACTTTCGTCGGCGCCAATCACAACGCCGGAGCCCCGATCCCCGCCCCGGAAGAAACCTACGTCGCCGGAGGCGATCGGCCCGCCGGTTTCACGCATTACGCGGATGCGGTGTGGGACACCGCGCGGATGAACAACATCCTCGATCACTTCGCCACCGCGTTCTTCGATCTGCGACTGAAAGGAGATCAGGCCAAGAACGCTTACCTCGACGTCGTTCCGAAAGGTGCGGATGCGATCTACTCGCTCGACAAAGACGGCAAGCCAACGCCGGAGCACACCTACTGGAAAGGCTTCAAACGAAAGACCGCGGTAGGGCTGGTCCTGGAACACCTGCCCCCCGCCCGCTAGGAACTCGGAGCGGGGTCGGGCGCTTTTGGCTCCATCGATGATGTCTGCGATGGCGAGATCGCTTCTGTTCCAGGAGATCGTCGGGGCCTTGCTGATCTACTAATTCGTGAAGTCGTCGCTGGTCCATTTCAGGCACTTTGCGGTCCATGCTTTTGGCGGGGGATGGAGCCTGGTCCCGTGGGTGAGCGGGCATGCCCCTCCTGCGGGATTTTGGGCCGAGTCACCGCAGTCCGTATGCGAAGTTCGGCCCAATGAAGCGACGAAACCGAGTCGCGATTCCGGAGTTTCTTCGTTCAGCCCGAGGTGAGGAGCGGTCCCGCTGGAGGGC
>JAQBHL010000130.1:0-2943 GCA_032127745.1 Acidobacteriota bacterium | reverse complement strand
CCCGTCGTGGACACTCGCTCACCTTTCCGATCCGGCATACATGTTCCAGGGCAAGAGTATCGTGGGCGGTTTGCTCGGCGGCCACGCGGGCGTTGTGGCAGCGAAGCGGTTGCTCGGCCTGACACGATCCACAGGAGACCTGTTTGTGCTCCCGCTGTTGGTGGCGATCAGCATCGGGCGGGTCGGCTGTTTCCTCGCTGGACTCGCTGACGGCACATACGGAAGCGCGACATCCCTTCCCTGGGCCGTAAACCTCGGCGACGGGATTCCCCGGCATCCGACCCAGCTCTACGAGATCCTGTGGCTTGGCGCAATCGGCCTCAGCATTGCGAGATTCCGCGAGCCCCTGCGGATGCCGGGCATGGCCTTCCAAGCCTTCATGGCGGCCTATCTCGCATTCCGGTTCGTCGTGGAATTCATCAAACCATGGCCTGGCGACTATCTCGGGCTATCGGGAATCCAGGTCGCGTCGTTCCTTGGGATGGTCTACTATCTGCGCCAAATGTGGCGAGGTGAAAGAGAGTTGCGCGGAGCTTGACCGAGGGGCCTTCCGGGGCGCCAGAACCGAGGCCGCCTGCACGGATGGGCGGCTTGGGGTGCCTTATCTACGTCGGGGCGCTCGCTCTCACGGTGGGCGGCGAGTCGCTAGCGTTCAATGAGTTCATCCTCAGAGGCGGCGGCGGCCAAGCCGTCTTACTGGTCCAGATTCTGCCGGCCACTGCCGCGGGGATCGCGATCCGGAAGAGGCAGTGGCTCTTGCTGCTCGGAATCGCCACGCCCTTCCTCCTGTTTGGACTGTGCCTTGGCGCCATCATCCTTAACTGAGCCTTTGCCCGTCCCGGCGACTCGAGTGCGGCCGTATCTCTACTATGACCTCGCGGTGTCCGTCTGCTCCGTGTGTTTGCGACGGGTCGATGGCAAGATCCTCATCGAGGGTGATGATGTTTTCCTGGCCAAGCGATGCCCGCAGCACGGGTTCGAGAAGGTCCTGATCGCCGACGACGCCGACTACTACCGACGAAGCCGGGAACTCTTTCTGAAGCCACCGGAGATGCCGGTTTACTTCAACACCCCGGTCCGCTGGGGCTGCCCATACGATTGCGGCCTTTGCCCCGACCATGAGCAGCACTCCTGTTTGACCATTGTCGAGATCACCGACCAGTGCAACCTGCGGTGCCCCGTCTGTTATGCCGACAGCGGGCCCGATCGACCGGGGTTCCGCTCGCTCGCCGAGGTCGAAGGCATGCTGGACGCGGTCGTGCGCAACGAAGGTCGCCCCGATGTCGTGCAACTGTCAGGAGGGGAGCCCACGCTCCATCCGCAGTTCTTTGAGATCCTGGAAGCGACCCGCGCTCGGCCCATCAGGCATGTCATGGTCAACACAAACGGCTTGCGAATCGCCCGGGACGAGAGTTTTGCGCGCCGTCTGGCAGAGTATCGCAAGGGATTCGAGATCTACCTTCAATTCGATTCCTTCGAGGCCCCCGCCCTTCGAACGCTGCGCGGATCGGATCTCCGAGACGTTCGCGAACAAGCTCTGGCGCGCCTGAATGAACTGGAAATTTCGACGACCCTGGTCGCCACGCTTCAGCGCGGCGTCAACGACCACGAAATTGGGAAGATCATTGACTTCGCGCTGACCCAGCCCTGTGTCCGCGGCGTGACTCTTCAGCCCATTCAGGCAGCCGGTCGACACGATGGCTACGATGCCGACAAACACCGCTTGACCCTCACCGAAGTCCGGCGCGGCATCGTAGAGCAAAGTCGGGTTTTCAGGCCGGAGGACATCATCCCCGTCCCGTGTCATCCCGACTGTCTGGCCATGGGCTATGCGCTGAAGACTCCGACAGGCACCGTTCCTTTGACCGGACTCATTGACCCAAAGATTCTGATTGAGGGCGCCAGGAACACCATCGTCTTTGAGCAGGACCGGGGGCTGCGCGACAGTCTGTTCAAGCTCTTCGCGACGAACCACTCTCCGGAATCCCAAGCGGGCTCTTTGCGCGAATTGTTGTGCTGTCTGCCAACCATCTCGGCGCCGGACACGCTGCGCTACGACAACGTCTTCCGCGTTCTCATCGTCCAGTTCATGGACGCCTACTCCCTCGATATCCGCTCCGTCAAGAAGAGCTGCATTCACATCGTGCATCCCAAGGACCATCGCCTGATCCCATTCGACACGTACAACATCTTCTATCGTGATGATCGGGAGAAGAGACTCGGCGAGTTGCGGGAAGCCAATGACCGTGCACAGGCAGCCTTTAAGCCATAGCGAGGCCGTAGACGAGCCCCTTCCAACCCGCGAACGGAACCTCGTCGTGTGGACAGGAGCCGCTTTCTGCCGCCCAGGCTCCTAGACCGCTGGTACTCCTCCTGGGCGCCCGAATGGCTGAAGGCTGGGGTGCTGCGCAGGATCACCCCGGACCGTCTGTCCTGGGAGGAGCTCGTAGCGGAGATGGACCAGGCTCTACAACTCCCCGGCGTCACCAATGCGTGGACCATGCCCATCAAGGCCCGCAGCGACATGCTCACCACCGGCGTGCGCACCCCCGTGGGGGTGAAGATCTTCGGCGACGACCTCAAGGAGATCGAGAGGCTCGGCCTCGAACTCGAGAAAGTCCTACGCGAGGTGAAAGGCGCCCGCAGCGTCTTCGCCGAGCGCGCCGCCGAAGGGTACTTCGTCGACTTCGAGCTGAATCGCGAGGAACTGGCGCGCCGGGGCCTGAGTGTGACCTCGGTGCAGGAGGTGATCCTCTCCGCGATCGGCGGCGAGAACGTCACCACCACCGTCGAAGGCCGCGCTCGCGGGAAGCTTCCCCTTCGCGAGCGAAACTTCACCGGCCCATCCGGTCATGGAGTACGGACGGTCGAAGCTGCGGGCCGAAGCCGCGGCCATCGAAGCATCGCCCGACGCCGTGATCCTCCGCGTCGCCCTCGTTCACG
>JAQBHL010000129.1:0-2815 GCA_032127745.1 Acidobacteriota bacterium | reverse complement strand
CACCCTCATGAAGGCGTACGACGGCATCAAGGATGTGAACATCATCATCAACGGTCACATGCCGGCGCAAACCACCTGGGCGGACTTGAAGGAGTTCGCGGAGTTCAACCGGGACCTGGTGACGTGGATGCAGTCGGAACTCAAGGCCGGCAAAACGCCGGAACAGGCCGCCGCCGAATGGAAGCTGCCCGAGAAGTACCAGGGCTACTCGTCCAACGTCAGCGCGCTGTTCGGCGGCCTTCCAGGACGGATCCAGGCCCTCGCCGACGAGATGAAGAATTAGGGCGATAAGCGGAGGAGCCCGAGGGCCGCTCCGACCTAGTGCGTCAACGCATAGATCATGTAGTTGACGCCAATCTTGTAGGCCTCGTTCGACAGGTCGATGGGCGCGTAAGCGGTGTCCGACCACTCCCAGAACTCGCCGATGTCCGCGTTGTAGTTGGCGATTACCATCAGCCGCTTCGCCTTGTCGTTGTCCTCGAAGATGCCCATGTAGGTCGAAGGCGCGCCGCGGCCTCCAAATCCGAAGTTGCGTCCGAATCCGCCCCGGCCTCCGCCGCCCCGTCCACGGGGAGGATCGGTGATCCTGAAGAAGGAGTCCCAAAGCGGATGGTCGTCCGGGATTTCGATGAAGCGGGCGTCGGGGAGGACCTCACGCATCCGCTCCTCCAGGTTGAGCGCGTGCCGCCCGAAGAAGTCGTCGAAGATCACGAACCCGCCCTTGCGAAGGTAGGCGCGCAGGTTCGTGGTCTCCTTCTCGTTCAGGGTCCAGTAGCCGGGCTCCGAGACGTAGACGATGGGGTAGTCGAACAGGAGGGGCTCATCGAAGCCCACGATCACCGGCTCCAGGTTCGGATCGATGGAGGTGGTCTCCCGGAGGATCTTCAGGAAGTGCTCGTCAGCGCGGGGATAGTCGTGGTTCCACTTCAGGTCGAGGCCCCACTCGTAGCGTCCCGGACCCCATTCGGAAGGCCGGAACTTCACCCGGGCGAACGTGAAGCGTCCGTTGTACGGCGCGTTCTCGTACGGCACGTCGGGCGGAGCGGGTACGTCGGCGGTGTGGCCCAGGGTGGCTCCCACCAGCAGGGTGCAGGCCAGGACCCTCGACCTTCGCCTCATGGCATCTTCTCCTCTCGATGGATCCTTAGCAGAAGTTCCTGGGCCCTCTCAAACCGCGGTGCGATCTCGAGCGAGCGGAGGACGCTGCGCCGGGCCGCGAAACGATCCCCGGATTGCAGCTCGGCGAGGGCGAGCTGAAAATACGCTTCAGCCTTGTCGACCGGATTCAGTTCGACGATGGCGCGGCGGGCGTCTCTAACCACCGCGGGCTGGTGCAGTCTGGTCGCGAGGGAGGCGCGCTGTTCATGAAGCCTGAGGTCGAAGGGATAGATGAAGACCAAGGAATCGAGCACCAAGAGCGCCTCGTCCGGCTTTCCCATTTCCTCCAGGAGCTTCGCCAGCTGGTGGCGGGCGGCATCGTGGCTTTCGTTCAGGGCCACCAGGGATCTCAAGGCGGCGATGGCGCCGTCCCGGTCTCCACGCGCCTGTTTGATTTCGGCGAGGGGGAAGTAGGGGCTTTCCGCGCCCGCGGACCCGGGCCAGATCTGCGCAGCTCGCTCGAGGTGCTTCAGGGCGTCGTCCTCGCGCTTCTCGCGGTGGTAGAGCCGCCCCAGGCTGGCGTGCGCGATGAAGTCGTTGTCATCCCCGGCAGTCCGGGCCTCGAGGGTGGCGCGTGTTTCCGGAGGGACAGGCCGATCGTGAGAGGTCACCGAGGCCACGGCCCGGATTCCGGCGAGGGGCCCGGCCAGGCGTCCTTTCAGCCACAACTGGAATTCCTCATCCACCTGATCGACCGACCGGCCGAGGGCGGCCTGGAAGGCAGCGTCGGTGGCGGCTCCGTTCGCATACTCGCGCAGGAGGGCGCGCAGGGCCGAGATGCCGTACTTCGCTTCCATGACCTCCACCACCAGCGAGGCCTGGTAGTAGGAGAGGCCGACCTGATCGGGACGCTTCGGCCGGATGAAGCCATTGTTCAGATCGCGCAATGGCAGCAGTTCGCCCGTCTGATAAGCGAGAAGGAATTCGAGGGACAGATCATCCCCCCATCCGGGCCGGGCGCGGCGCTCTTCATACACGGATATGCCCTCGGTCAGCCACCGGGGCACGCGGTTCCCGGAGGCCCCCAGAGTGACCACGTGCGCCAACTCATGCCAGAGTGTCGACCCCCAGTTGAAAGCGCCGCGGTCGCGGGCCTGGGGCGAGTCGATGGCGACCACCGGACCGAAGCAGACGCCGAGCGCGCCCAGTCCGGCGAGGCCCACTGTCCTGACCGAGAAATCGGCGTGGGACGCATAAGCTTCCACCCGGATCGGATCGGCCGGTGAAAAGCCATACCGGGCCGAAAGCTTCTCCAGGGCCTCGGTGGCGAGAGCCCCCATCGGCGGCCCGAGAACCCCCGCCTCCTGCTTGTCGAGGAAGAGGCGAAAACGTCCGTTCCCGGCAGGAACGGTGGTGTAGTTCACGAAGGTGTCCAGAAGATCGAGGGTGTTCTTCACCCATACGTTGTAAGGGTCACCCGAGAATGATTTCTCCAGACTCTTGCGCGCGCCGTCGATATCGCCCAGCCTCAGCTGGTTCTGGCCCAGGCTTGCGAGGGCGGCCCACGATTGGGGCTCGAGGACCAGCGCTTCCCGGGCGAGATCGGCCCCCTCGCGGTAGAGCCGGTTCCGGACCGCCGCTTCCGCCACGGTGACGAACAGGTCTCCGCTGCTCGGGAACAAAGTCCCCGCTCTGGTCCGGGTCGCCTCGAAACCCG
>JAQBHL010000128.1:0-4603 GCA_032127745.1 Acidobacteriota bacterium | reverse complement strand
CGGGTCCGGATCGCTCTTCGCAATCTCCGTCAGGCGCGCCTGAGCCGCATGCCGAAGAGACACCCACTCTGGAAGCGACGCGATCTCCTCGTAGGCGTCCTCGTGAATGATCCACCACAGAAGGCCTAGATTTCTCGATGCGGAGAGCATTTGTCTGCGCCGTTCAGTATCGGGGGCGGCGATGAAGGCTCGCACCGACTGCCATGGCTCGGGACCCGAGTCACCCACCCTGGTGCAGGTATGGCGACTGCTAATTTCAGAAAGGCACGCAGTAAAGCATGCCTGGCCGAAGCCCCCATCGCAGGCTTGCAGGAGTAAAGCAGAAGAGCGCGCGGCGTCCTTCGTAACCCCTCGCCCATCGCGGTAGCTCAGAGCCAGTTGGTAGCAGGCTTCCATAGTGCCACCATCGCACTTCTGCTGAAGATCCTGCGGGGTCTCCTCTGCCCAGCATGGCGCGAGGAACGCAACCATGACGACCATCGTTCGGACCGTCCTGCGCCGACTGATCTTCATCTCATGGCCTACGGTTTCTTGAGTCCCACTGCCCGCTCCATCGCCGGCGCCTCGACGGGCGACTTCGCCGGCCCACCGGTCAGCGTCACCGATTCGAGATAATTCCTCACTGATTCGAGAACGGTATCCAGGGTGATACTCTCACTTGTGGCCCCTGGGTAGGAGAACGCCAAGGGGACGATCGCGTCCGCGTATGTCATCGATCCGTGCTGGGAAGCCTTTTTTTCTGCGTCGAAATAGTACTCGCCCTCCACCATGTTCGCAAGGAGCACGATATCGCCTGTGTTCTCGGAACGCCATTGCTCCACTCGGCCAGCGGGATCAGCATAGGCAGCAGGCGCCGTGGTCGGGAAGTCCGACCCGGTCATCTGACCGAGATCGACGAGTTGTCCCTCAAACGTGAGCGCGCAATCGCCGTTGTAGACACACCTCTCATTGACCTGCTCGTATTTCCGCGGGAGCACCTTGTACCTCGACGCCGAGAATCCCTGCGGGTCCGCCACACGGACTAGGATATCGCTCACGGGCCGTTCATCTGTAGTGCGCGTCATGTCGAAAATGTTGTTGACCAGCGGCCGCAGGGTGGCCAGAGATGGCGGCTGCTTCCAGTTCGGCGGATCAGCCCCCAACTCGGCATCTCGGGCCACGTAGATGTTTGCGATACCCCCCTCTGGTGCGAAGATCACGTTGCCGAACTTACCGCCCGGGTGCTTGAGCGTCTTGCTCACACGATAGCTATCCCCTTGCCGCGGCGTCAGCACATCGAGCCATGAGGCGAAGGGCACGTTTGAACCGTTCTTGTCGAGGCTCATGAATTTGGTGGGACTGACCACGGTCTGGCCGTGGTCGGACACAAGACCGTAGATCGCCGTGTTCTTCAGCTTCCGGGACGCCGTGGCAACGATCTCTCCGATGTGCTGGTCCACCACGTCGCGCACGTATGACTCATAACCAGGCTTGTGTGCGTGCATCATGTCGTCGTTGCCGCCCAGGTACACGACCATGATGTCGAAATCGCGCTTGGCGGTGGTGAGCGGCTGGCCTTCGAGCTCGTCGAGCGCAATGTTCTTGACGGCTCTGTCGAGTCCCGGACCCTTGTCTTTGGCGCTCGCATAGGCAATGCTCCAGTTCGCGCCATGCCACTTGTCCGGTTTGCGCTCGTTCACGCTCAGGGCATTCAGCTTGCCCAAGCCCGCCTGCTGCCCGATCACCACGCTACGGCGGCGCGTCTTCTGCGGGTCGAGGGCGCGCAACTTGTCGTAGATGAAATCGTTCTTAAAGTGGAAGGTGTAGGCACCCGTCTGTTTCTGAACGAAGCCCCACCCGCCGAGCGGCCACAGGCTGTGCGCAATCGTGCCGAGCGCGCCTCCTGAACAGTTCAAGCACTGGCTCGGGTCTCCAAAATCACCGCTGGGGTCCGTGTAGGCCCGCCGATTAAGGAAGTGGTTAGCGGGAATTCCTGTTTCGCTCGGAGGCGCACCCGAGAAGACGGTCGCCCAGCGCCCATAAGTGATCGGCGAGAAGGTCGTCAGTACCTGACTAACGACGTTCTGACCGGAAACAAGCTGCCTGTCATTGCTGAACAGTCGGCGGAGGTTTGGGGCTTGGTTTCGTACCTCTTGAAACTTGTCCCAGCCAAGACCATCGACGGCAAAGACGATGAGCCGCCTATGCGTGACCGTGAGGTAGTTCTTCCACGTCTCCTTGGTGCTGTCTTCGTACTCAAGCTCCACGTCCCGTCGGTCTTGCGCCGCGGCCTCTGCGACCTCCAAAGGCATGCTGAAGCTGTAGATGCAGTCGTTCCGCGCGTCGCACGTCCTCAGATCCAGCCTCTCGACTGGAAGAGCTGGCAGCGTGAGCCCACCACCGGAGACACGAACGGTCTTGAGTCTCTTCGGCAGATGACGCAGCACCAGAATGCTCTTCGTCCCCACGATGACAGCGACCTCGTTCCCTGTGATCCTTCCGACAGTGGCGCTGAACGAGTCGCCCTTGATCGTGAACCTCATGCTGTGCGGCGGTACCTGCGGAGCCTCGTCCTCGGCCAGCGCCGGCTTGACGTTGGCAACGCTCAGAGAACCTGTATCCGAGACGAAGGCCACTGGGTCCTTGAACCGGACGTACGGCCGCGTGAACAGCGGCGCACCCGTGCCCGCCGGCACCGTCGCCATTGTCAGTTCCATTGGCGAGTTGTCGAGTTTGCCGGCATCCCCCGCGGCGAATGACCTGAGACCCTTAGCCACGACCCACATAGGCTCGAAGACGCTCTCATCGGTTCCGGATACAGCCTCCACGCCCACGATGGTCGTGCTGGCAATCGTCGGGAGAGCGGGCGATATCGGTGACGTTGCGGGTGCGAAGAGTACTGCCGTCCGGAAGCGCAGACTGCCAGGCGCGCTCTCATTGAGCTCGAGGAGGTAGCCTGTTAGCTCCAAGTCAGAGCTCGTCAGGAAGAGGCGCAATGTCCCGATGCTCCCGGGGACGCCAGACAGACTCATCACTTCCACCGACGCGGTCCCGAGCCCGCTCGCCTGTCCCGTGAAGACACTGGTGCTGGCCCCGGTTTCGGTCAGGTTACCCGCCTGCTGCTGCGGATCGAGCCCGACTTTCACGGTCAGCGTATCAGCCGAGGAAGCGGTCGGTAGCGCTTGGAAGCTCACCTCGATGGGCGCATTCGAGGGTAGCCGCATGGCAGGGGTACGGAAGACTGCAGAGCCCGCAGCCGTCTCCATGAAGTCGAGCGTTTGCCTGTCGATGCCAAGGCCTCGGCTGGAGAGCGTGGCCGAGACAGCGCGGCGGATAGCTGCCTGGCTGGGTGGCACGGGTACCGACAGCACAAGCCGAGCGCTTCCAAGCTCCGTCGTGGAGCCGGAGAAATCAAGACTCGTAGTGTTCGTCTCAAAAAGGCGAGCCTCGTTCCCGGTAAGGTCGCTGACACCACGGACCAGAACAATCGAGTCCACCGCATCGTTGCGCGTGGGCTCGACGCCCAGCGTGAACGGATCCAGGAACTTCGGAGCTACGGTGTTTCCACCCGACGGCACCTCCGGCAAGACCAGATCCTGCTGCGCTGTAATCGAGACGCTCGCTCCTCCCGTGTTGCCAATGGCGTTTTTCGCGACCACCGAGAAGCTGTTGTCCCCGTCGGCGATATCCACTGTGACCGTGCCCTGGAACCTTCCGCGGAAGGCGTATGGCCTCGCCACCGAGACGGGCTCGCTCATACGAGTCACCGGAATCTTTTGATCGCCAACCGATACTTCTCTGACGTCGGCTGCGCTTCCAGGCACGATGTCTGCGAGTCCATCCGTCACCTGACCAGAGATCTGTACCTTCGCCTGCCTTCCGTCACCTTGGATCGTGACCTTCGCGGTGGACAGCGGATCGAGCGAGACCACGGGGTCGGGGTCGGATGTCCTAGGCGCGAATGCTTCCTTGCCATTCCTGTCCACGTAGACGAACTGAACCAGAGGCATCTCTTTGCTTACCGAGGACAGCGGGCGCTCCGCGTCCGCATCGATGACCGCCCGCGCGGTGTAGACCGCCTTCGGATCCACAGGCTGTTTCGCCGGCCAGATCGCCATGGCAGTGGGGCCGTTCCGCTCCGCCGGCAGAGTCTCGATGCGTATGCCGTTCTTGTACAGATCGATTTGCGCCGAGGCCATCTGGTAGCTGGAGGGAGCAACCGCCGCCAGGATGGTGATGCTCTTCTCTGTAACCGGCTGTTCCTGCTCGTAGATGACCAACGAGGCGGAAACTGAGCGGATGAGGAGGATCGTAGCCAATGCCGCTGTACGAATACCGCCGACTACGCCTTCTGTCGCATAGCCGTAGGAGGCTCCGTAGAGGATGCCGTCAACCACCTGGAGCCGGCCGCCTACTCCCTTGAGCACCCCCGCCGAGGTCGGGTTCGCGGGGTCGCCGATCTGCACGATCTCGATCTGCGGCTTCGCGGGGTCGTCAAAGCCGATGTAGGCCTTGTCGCCTTCGATCTCGATGTCGGCGATGGCCGGGCCCTGCGTGGCGAGGGTCATTGAGCCGATCGGGTGCTCGGGGTCCGTGATGTCCACCACGATCAGGATGTTGTGCC
>JAQBHL010000127.1:0-14243 GCA_032127745.1 Acidobacteriota bacterium | reverse complement strand
CCGGTGGCCGAGGCTTACCTCGCCGAGTTCCTCCCCGCCCTCGACCTCCTGAAACACCTGGCCGGGCTGGGGGGAGGAATTTCTGGCCCCTCATGAGACCGAGCCCGAGGTCTTTCTGATCGGCCACAAGCGGGCGCGAATCGAGTTCCGGCCGATCGGACCCGTCCTCGTCATCACCCCGTGGAACTACCCTTTCTCGATCCCCGTCACCGGCATGGCCGCCGCTTTGATGGCCGGGAACACCGTGGTTCTCAAGCCGGCCCCGGCCACCACCCTGATCGGCCTCGCCATCGGCGATCTGTTCACCCGCGCCGGGCTTCCCGGCGGAGTGCTCAACGTGGTGGCCTGCGACGACAAGGTCGCCGCCTCGCTGGTCAGCGACCCTCGATTCGGCAAGATCCTCTTCACCGGCAGCGTCCCCACCGGTCGAAAGATCATGGCCAGCGCCGCCGTTCAGGGGACGCCGGTCACTCTCGAGCTGGGCGGCAAGGATCCCGCGGTGGTGTGCGCGGACGCGGACCTCGAACGCGCCGCTTCGGGCATCGTCTGGGCGGCCTTCCTCAACGCGGGCCAGACCTGCGCCTCGGTCGAGCGGGTATACGTCGAGGAAGCGGTCGCCGACGCGTTCATCGCCAGGGTGGTCGAGAAAACCAGGGCTATCACGATGGGCGATCCCCTCGATGAGAGGACCGACATGGGGCCCCTGACCCTCGAGCGCCAGCGCGCCATCGTGGAAGCTCACATCGAAGACGCGCGAGCCAAAGGGGCGAGGATCGAAACCGGCGGCCAGCGCCCCGAAGGTCTCGGGCACTTCTACCCGCCCACCGTTCTCACCGGCGTGGACCACACCATGACCATCATGCGCGACGAGACCTTCGGGCCCGTCCTGCCCATCATGCGCGTGAGGTCCATCGACGAAGGAATCAGGCTCGCCAACGACTCGCCCTACGGCCTGACCGCCAGCGGCTGGACGTCCAGCGAGGTCACGGCGGAAAGGCTCGAACGCGAGCTCCAGGCCGGGGTGGTCACCATCAACGACCACGTCTACACCTTCTCAGAGCCCACTTCGCCCTGGGGCGGGATCAAGGCCTCGGGCATCGGCCGGACCCACGGCGCGCTGGGCCTGCGCGAGATGACCCGGCCTACCTACGTGGCTCGCGACCTGTCGCGCGGTGGTGAAGTCTGGTGGTACCCGTACGGCCCGGAGTTCAGGAGCATGATGGCGGGAGCGGCGCGTTCGTTCCACCATCCCTTCTTCCTGACCCGGCTTCTCGCCCTGTTGAAACTCTCCCTGTCCAGGCGATATCTCATCCGCGGACGGATGCTGCGGGTGATTCCGGACATCTTCAAGCTGTTCTGAAAGGCCCTCCGCCCTTGAACGCACCCCCCCTCTCCGCTCCCAGGCGCCGCACCTGGTTCCACCTCACCATCGGGGTTTCCCTGCTGCTGGTGGCGGTGATGCTCAGCGTGGGATGGCAGCTGATCGGCAGCGAGCAGGCCGCGCTCCGCGCGTCCCCCACCGCCAGGTACCTGGTCTACTTCTTCGGGCTTCTGCTCTTCCTGCTCCTGATCTCGGGGGTGGGCCTGATGCTCACCCTGCTCCTGCGCGAGGTCCGGCTCAACGAGCGGCAGTCGAACTTCGTCAGCGCGGTGACCCACGAACTCAAGACCCCGGTGGCTTCGCTGCGCCTCTATCTCGACACCCTCATGCTCCGGGCCGAGACCCTCTCCGTGGATCAGCGCGACGACTTCTACCGGACCATGCGCGTGGACCTCGACCGGCTGAACGGGACCATCAACAACGTTCTGAACGCTGGTATGTACACCGACCGGGCGGTGGTCAACCCGCCCGCTTTCGACCTCGCGCGGCTGGTGCAGCACGCTTGCGCCCTCACCCAGACCCGGAATCAGCTGGCCGCGTCGGCCATCACCTACTCGGGCCCGTCCGCACTGCTGCTCAAGGGGGACGCCACCGCCCTCGAAACCGCGGTCCTGAATCTTCTCGACAACGCGGTGAAATATTCGACCGATCAGGTGATGATCATGGTGAGCCTGGAAGAGGAAGCGGGGGGCTTCGCGCGTCTGGCCGTGAGGGACCGGGGCGTGGGGCTGAACCGGGCTCACCTGCGTTTCATCTTCAACCGGTTCTACCGGATCGGATCCGAAGTAAGGCGCTCGCGCACCGGCACCGGCCTCGGCCTCTACATCGTGAAGTCCGTGACCAAGGCTCATGGGGGTTCGGTGACCGCGGAGAGCGAGGGCGAAGGGCAGGGGACCACTTTCATCCTGCGCCTCCCCCGCCTGGTGAAGGAGAGCCTGGGCGAAGCTGATGAAGGCGTGGCCCATGCTTGACCCCGGCCCCGCGGCCCGCATCCTCGTGGTCGAGGACGAGGTGAGCCTGGCCCGAGGCATCGCCTTCAATCTGAAGCTCGAAGGTTATGAGGTCGACTGGATCGCGGACGGGCAGAGCGCCAGCGAACAGCTCTCGATCCCCGGGCCGAAGTCGCGTGACGGCCACGATCTCGTCCTCCTCGACATCATGCTGCCTCACCTCGACGGTTTCTCCGTGGCTCGGGAGGCGCGCCTTTGCGGAAATCGCACCCCCATCCTGATGCTGACCGCGAAGGGGCTGCCTGAGGATATGGTGGAGGGCCTGGAGTCGGGAGCGGACGACTATCTCGCCAAGCCGTTCGACCTGACCGTGCTGCTGGCCCGGGTCAGGAGCCTGCTTCGAAGACGAGACTGGACAAGGACTCCTTCCTCGCCCGAAGGAAAGGCCATGGTCACGATCGGCGAGAACCAGGTCGACTTCGCCAACTTCGAGGTCCGGCGGGGCGATGTCCTCACCCGCCTGACCCTCCTGGAAGCCGGACTCCTGCGCCTGCTCTACGACCGGCGCGGCAACCTGGTGTCCAAGGCCGAGATCCTGGAGAAGGTGTGGAACCTGCATCCGGACACCGAGACCCGCGCGGTGGACAACTTCGTGGTGCGCCTGCGCAAGTATCTCGAGACCGATCCCTCGAACCCCCAACTCCTCCTCACCGTTCGGGGCGCGGGATATCGGATGGTGGCCGACGTACCCGCGGAAGGCTGATGCCCGTTCCGGGAGTCGAGGACCGATACCCGGGTCTTGGCCCCCTCGATCCGAAAGTCCGGGACGACATAGCCCGGAGCGCGATACGGCGCGTTCTTCCAAAGGGGACCCTGATCTTCACCGAGGGAACGCCGTGCATCGGATTCCCGCTCGTGCTGCGAGGCTCCATCCGGGTCTTCAAGGTTTCGGCCGCGGGCCGGGAACTGCCCCTGTACCGCGTGGGGCCCGGAGAGAGTTGCATCATTTCGACCGTGTGCCTGGTGGGCCAGGTCGCCTACGAAGCGCGCGCCGAGGCGGAAGAAGATACCGAGGTCGCGGTCATGACGCCGGCGCACTTCAGCCGTCTCCTTGGCGACGCCTCCTTCCAGCGGTTCGTCTTCGCCCTTTTCGCCAGACGCCTGGCCGACCTCATGATGCTGGTGGATGCGCTCGCCTTCAAGCGCCTGGATCAGAGGCTGGCCCTGTTCCTCGCCACCGGGCCCCGTGCTCGACGGGTAACCCACCAGGCGATCGCGGACGAGCTCGGAACGGTGCGCGAAATCGCCTCGCGCCTCCTCAAGGAATTCGAAAGGGCGGGCCTCCTGACCCTGAGGCGAGGGCGGATCGACGTTGTGGACCCCGAAGGACTACGGCGGTGGGGTCGCTAGGAGCGGTCGGAGACGCGAGAGGACTCCTCGCCCTCAAGGGGTGCTTGGTCCGGATGAAGGGCCGAGGGTGACCGCGGCACGCGCGGGTTCGGGACCGCTCAGGTCGGGACGCCCAGCCGCGGCAGCAGCCACACCTGCAACCCGACCCAGAGGGCGGCGAAGACGAGCCCGGTCAAAACGCTTTCCATGATTTCCTTTCCGGAGCCGCCTCAGGCGACCGTGGCCGCGGCCACTATGACCTCCGATTCGAGCGTCACCTCGCTGCGAATCGAGTTGCGAATGAGACAGGCGGCCTCGGCTTTTTCGATGAGCCGAACCGCGCGTTCGCGATCCTCTTCCCGCCGTATGGTCACCCGCGGCCGCAGAGCGATCCGGGAGATGCGGAATCGCCGGTCCTCTCCTTTGTCGAGCGTCCCCTCGCCCGCGCACTCGATGGCCTCGACTTCCAGTTTCGAGGCCTGAGCGACGGCCAGAAAGGTGGTCATCCAGCACGAGGTGCTCGCGAGCACGAACAGGTGCTCGGGCGACCAGACTCCCGGCGGCCCGCCGAAGGACGGAGGCGACGCCACGGGCAGCGGAGGCAGGCCATCGGAACTCGATCCGAGTCCGCGGCGTTCTCCCTCCCAGTGAATGGTGACGGGATATGAGCTGTGCGTTTCAGACATGACGTTCCTTGCCTTTCAAGTCTCCGCCCCGGACCGGAATTGTCCACTGACCCTCACCAGTGTGCGCCCGGTCCGCCCTCCCGTCAGTAACCTGAGTCACCGAGGGATGGAAATCGAGCTTCAGCGGCTGGCCAGCTGAACCGCCAGTCGCATGGCGGCGAGGAGGCTGCCTTCGTCGGCGCGGCCTTGGCCGGCGATGTCGAAGCCGGTGCCGTGGTCGACCGAGGTGCGGATAAAGGGCAGGCCGATGGTCACATTCACGGCCTCGCCAAAAGCCAGCAGCTTGACCGGAATGAGTCCCTGATCGTGATAGCAGGCGATCACGCCGTCGAAATCGCCCCTCGCCGCCCGAACGAACAGGGTGTCGCCCGGGAGAGGGCCCTCGATGTCGATGCCCAAGGCGCGGAGGGCACGCAGAGCGCCCGGAAAAACCTCCTGCTCCTCGGTCCCGATGTGACCATGCTCGCCGGCATGCGGGTTCAGGCCGGCGATCGCGATCTTCCGTCGTCCCGCGGGGGCGCCGAACTTCGGGAGCGCATCGTGAACGAGGGTCGCCACCCGGACGATCTCCGACTCCGTGACCAGCGAAGGGACATTCTTGAGAGGGGCATGGATGGTGAGGAGCGCGACTCGCAGTTTGCCGCCCACGAACATCATGGCCACGTTCGGTGTCTGAGCGACGTGAGCCAGGAGTTCGGTGTGGCCCGGGTAGTCAAAGCCGGCGAGGTGCATCGCTTCCTTGTTGAGGGGCGCGGTCACCAGGCCGCAGACCTCGCCCTTGAGCGAATCCTCCGCGGCCCGAATCACGGCCCGGGCCGCCTGCCGTCCGGCCTCGGAGGAGACCACACCCGCCTCGACCGGGCTGCCACCCATGTCGACAATGGAACCGCCGCTGGCTTCGAGGCTCTGGAGCCCCAGCGCCTCCCCGGCTGTTCGCAGAACCGCCGCGGAGCCGTAGACCACCCATTCCGCGGCCAGCGCCTTGGGGTGGGCCAGGGCCTTCAGCACGATCTCGGGACCGATGCCGGCCGGATCGCCGACGGTGATGGCGAGGCGGGGACGGGCTCCCGCCATCAGCGACCGGCCCCCGTCAGCGTCGCTGACCCGGCAGGCCCGCATGCACGGGGCTCAGAACAAAAAGGCCCGCCGAAGCGGGCCTGGTTGCGCGTCATCAACCGTTACTTCTCGTACAGGGCCGCGATGAGGGCGCCGCGTGCGGTCGCGGTGACCGGGTCGGAGGCGACGCGAATCTCGGAGATGTCGGCCGGAAATGGCCTCGACTTCATCGAGCGCTCGAAGAGCTCCTTGAAGCCTCGCGGCTTGGCCGTGCCGCCGGCGATGACGATGGGGAGGGGGCGGTGGACGCGGGGCAGCTTGTCGGTCTTGGCCACCGCTTTCCGGATCGAATCGACCAGCGTCTCGACCAGGTCTTCGTAGTAGATGTGAAGAGCCTTCTCCAGCTTGTCGGCGGGCGGCCGGGTCAGGTCGAGCTTTTCTTCCTTGATGGTCTTGACCCGGGTGGCCGGTTCGTCGACCACCGAGCCCACGGAGTTGTCGATGTAGTCGCCGCCTTTGGAGATGCCGAAGAGAAGGGAGGGGATCGACAGGTAGGCGAGAGCCACATTGCACATGCCGCCGCCGCAGGAGATCCCGATGCCGGTGAAGTTCTGATCCTCGAGTTCCGAGAAAATGACGGCCAGGCCTTCATTGATGGCCAGGGCTCGATATCCAAGAGTCTCGAAGTACCGGCGCAGGCTGGCCTCGTGATACACGAGTTCCGCCTCCCGGCCTTCGGTCGCGGCCGGAACCGAAAACGACAGCACCTCGCCCTGGGTCCTGGCCTTCGGGATGAGGCCGCGCATGATCGACTCGAGCACCACCGTCCCCATCCGTTCCTTGGGGTTCAGGAGGCCATCGGCCATGGGCCTCCGGGTCTCGACATTGAACATGTTGGCGAAACGCTCGGTGGCGCCGCCAAAGATCACCAGCTCCTCGCCGTCGCGGAAGTAGGGGATCTCGTTCTGGCCAAGAATGGTCTCAGTGAAGCGGGAGAACGGCACCGGAATGAAAGCATTCAACTGCATCGAGGTCTCGGTGCCCTTGGTCCGCCTTCGGGCGGCCACGATCTTGGACGTGCCCACATCGACGCCGAGCGGCATGCCGCGCGAGGCATCCTCGGCGGCGGCCTCCGACCCTTCCTGCACCTTCCACAAGTTATCTTTTCGCTCGTCCATGAGATTCTTTTACTCCAGGTCCTGCAGGTGGCAGGTGCTGTGGTTTAAGAGCCGGTGGGGCCCTTCGTTGCTGAGGCTGAGGCTGAGGCTGAGGCTGAGGCTTGATTTTGTTCTTCGAACCAGAGATCGAAACGTCGCTCCAGAGAAAGCCGGAGGTCGTCGGTCGAACGGCCCGATTTCAACGCGGCCTTCTCCAGCTCCGCTTCCGCTTTGAAGACGCCCGGCCACGGCTCGCCGATCGCCTTCGCAAGGTCCTCATCATAGCCGAAGCCAAACAGCCTGACACTCGCCGGCTGCACTTCGTAGGCATCCGGCAGGCCGAAGGTCTTGAAGGGGAAATTCTTGGCCCAGTCGACGTGGTGGCCGATCTTTCTCGTCTTCGGATTCACGCTGACGATCCCGTGCCCTACGCAGAGCCTCGGGTCCAGATCGTACCGCCGGACCAGGTGATCGGTCAGGAGCCGCCCCGACTGCAGCTGGGCCTCGGTCAAGGGCAGCGGGCCGTCGGGAGCGAAACGCGATTCGAAGGAAACGCCGAAGAACGCATGGTTGAGGTTCATGTAGACCTTGCCCTCGTTCGACCAGACCGAGTTCCCGGCGTGGTTGGCGCGGGAGTCGTCGCTCAAGATCTGATAGACCCGTCCGAAACGGTCGATCAGGTAGTGATAGAACTCGTTCCTCCTGATGTAGGTCACCAGATTCTTCGAATTGCGCAGCAGCGAGGAATTGTTCGAGGGCTCGAGGGAGAGGATGTCGCTCTCCGTGGTGTGGAAGACGATGCCCACAGGCTCGGTGACGGCGGGAAGGAGCGCTCCGGTGGCTTCGTCGATCGGGAAGAAGCTCCGCCGGGTCCCTTTCACTCTCTGAGAGGTGTCGATGCGAAGACCATTGCTGTACAGCTCGTAGTCGCGCCCCTTCTCCACGAGCCAAATCGAGTTCGGACGCTCGGTGACCACCTCGGGCTCCGGCGAGGGAGCCAGGGGCGGAGCGGGCGTCGCGACCACCCGGGGCGCGTCCTGAACCCGAGCCTCGACCGGCGCGATGCTCCCGCCGAGCGTCGCGGCCAGGCGGATGGTGCCGTAGGACGCGCCCAGCAGCAACCCCCCTCCGGCGAGCACGATCGCCACCTGCAAGGCGGCGATCTTTCGCCGCGCCGCGCGACGGACCGTCGAGGCATGCGCTCCCTGGACCAGAGTCAGCCCTCGCCAGCCTAGATACCGATAGACCAGCGGGCGCGCCACCCTCGGCACCCTCGGAATCTGCTCCTCTAATTGCCGGACTGCCTTGGTGGAGTGCCTCAGGAACCTCAGCCGCTCCACCGGGTCCTTGATCACCTTCGTGAGTCCCTCGATGGTTCGGGCGAACTCGGGAGACAATCCACGGGGATCTTCGCAGACGAGTCCCTTCTCCAACGCACGTTTTCGCGACTCGGAGCTGGGGTCCACAGGGAGTGAAAGTATAGGCCCGTCTCTACGGGAGCGCGCATCGCGCATCGCGCGGCCGCGTTTCCTCAATAAGATCCAGATAACCATGAAGGCGAGCGCCCCAAAACCGATCGCGTCCGTGCCCCGGGCCGACCTCGATCGTCTGCTCGACGAGGAGGCCGTCATGTGGAGGAACGAGTTGTGCTGGAGCTTCGAGCCCACCCGGGCGAGGCTCGAAAACGCCCTGGGGGAAGGCATACTCACGGGCTTCGCGGTCACCGACGACGAGGGCGCGTGCGCCTACGCCACGTATTCGGTCAACGACGGCCAGGGAATCGTCGGTTCCTTCTTCACCTCGGCCCGGGTCAGAGGCCTGGGGTTCGAGTCGGCTCTGGTGGGCCAGATCCTGGACCGGCTGGTGCCCCTCAGGCTGCGGGTGATCGACGGCCAGACCCTGTTCTCCTCCGACCCGGGCCTCAAGGCACCTTTCGTCGAGCGGGGGTTCGAGTCGGCCAGCCGGGTCTACATGACCCTGGAGAGCAGCGGCTGGCCACCCTCGGGGGGGGCCGCGGGAACGGCGACGCGGTCCCAGCCGATCCACCGGACCGATCTGGGCTCGGTCACGCGCCTCGTGTACCACGCCCATCAGGAAACCCGCGCCAAAGACGCCTGCTCGAGCTTCGACAGTCTCAATTCGTGCGAGAGGATCCTGGGCCAGGTGGTCCTCGACGGCGTCTGCGGCCCTTTCGATCCCCTGCGTTCGCGCCGGGTGGAGGTGAACGGCGAAGCGGTGGCCGCCTGCCTGCTGACCTGGCCGCTTCCCGGCGTGGCCCACATCAGCGAAGTCGCGACCGCCCCTTCACACCGTCGCCAAGGCCTGGCCCGGCAATGCGTGGCCGAGGCGCTGGCCAGCGCCTTTGAGCGCATGGGGGCGCGATCGGTCACCCTTTCGGTGACGGCATCCAATCGGCCCGCCCTGGCTCTATATGAATCGTTGGGATTCAGGCCCCGGATCCGCTACGAGTCCCACGTCCTCAGGAAGGAACAGGCATGATCGCGCTCGCCTTCGCCCTCGGCGCAGGCCTGACCGTGGTCTCGGCCTCGACCGCGGCCTCGGACGCAACCGCCGCGCCCTCGTGGACCTGCGCCCACGTGGCCGAGCGCCTGCCGATGACGCTCGTGGTCCTCGGCGACGACACGGTCTCCGGCGAGGAAACGCGCGCGGCCCGCTCTCGCCTCTCCCTTTCAGATGCCATCCTCACCCGCGCCTCCAACCTGGTCCTGGCCCGCTCCCTCGGGGCCACGCGACTGGTGATCGTCCGATGCTTCGATCGGGGCGAGAGCACCACCCTCGAGGCCCGGGCCTTCGATGCGGAACGGCCCAGGGCGGGCGAATCGATCAAGGTCTCTCGACCGCTGGCCGAACTGCCGGCAGCCATCGATGAGGTCGCTCGCCGTCTCCTTCCGGGAGCCGCCCCCTTCGATGGACTCGCCTTCCCGGCCCCCTCGTGGCGGGCCCTGCAGACCGCGGGTCCGGCGCTGAACCTGTCGACCGCGGGCGAGAGGTCTCGCGGTCTGAGCATCGCCCTGAGCGAAGACCCGACCTCGATCGGCCTGAGGCTCTCCGCCATCGGTGCGCTGATCGCGGCCCGGGACTTCGAAACCGCCATCCGTCTCGCCCACCTGCCCACCCGTCCCGGCACTCCCCCCGCGCTGGTTCGCGCCCTGCGATTTCAGGGCAGCGCCGCTCAGCTGGAGGCGGGCCGTTATGCCGAAGCCAAGGACAGCCTCGAAACCCTGCGACGGGCCCGGGAAACCGCGGCCGTCCTCAACAATCTCGGGGTCGCGAGCTTCCGCTTGCATGAGGACGCGGGTTCGGGTCTTTTCGAACGCGCGAGCCTCCTCCTCGATCACCGGCAGGGAGACATTTCTTTCAACCGGGCCCTGGCCCTGCTTTTCGAGGGCAGGGCGGCTCAAGCCCTGCCCCTCCTGGACCAGACCCTGGCCAGAACGCCCTCCGATGTCCGCACGAGGCTCTTGAGGGTGTGGGCCCTGAGATTCCTGAGCCGGGAGCCGGAGCGTGCCGAGGAATGGGAGCGACTCCTCACTCTGGCTCCCTCCTTCTCTCCCCTCGGAAATCCCGATCTCGCCCGCCGCCTCGAAAGGATCTTCTTTTCTGAACGAAGTCCCGGGTGAGCCCCGGGGAATCGCGCCTCGGCACCCGTTGGTAAGATCGGGGGATGAGGCGGGCCTCCGCGTCCTCCACAAGAAAACCAAGCATGCGATGCGCCATTGTCTGTTCCCTCTTCCTGGGCCTCTCCCTCTCCAGTGTGCCCGCGATGGCGGTTGATGAGTGGAAAGAGCTGTATCTCGACGCCCGCGACCAGGACCTCAAGAACGGCCGCTTCGAAGACGCGATCAAGCACCTGACCCGGGCGATGGCGCTCAAGCCGGCCTCGAGCCTCGGGGAGCGCAGCTACTCCCTCGAATTCTTCGACTACCTCCCGAACTATCAGCTGGGCCGCGCCTACATCGGACTGGGGCGCAGAACCGACGCCATCGCCAGCTTCAGGGCCGAGGAACGGCAGAATCTGATCCAGAGGATCGCCTCCGACTACCAGGAACTGAAGCGCCTCATGAAGGAGGCCGACGATCGGGAAAACCAGGAGGCGGTGCGCCGGCTGAGACGCGAATTCAATCGGCTGATCGGCGAGGCCACCGACCTCGAAAACCGGGATCGGATCGACGATGCGATCGTGAAGCTGGGCGAGGCCGCGGCCCGGGCCAGAAACCTCGATGCTCCGGCCCAGGCGAGGGTCACCGCCATGCTGGCGGGACTTCGGCAGAAGCAGACGGCCAGGGAGACCGAGGAGCGCCTCAAACGCGAGCGGGAGGCGCTCCAGCGCAACCTGGGCGAAGCGCGCCGGCTCCTGACTTCGGGCCAACACCGGGACGCTCTGGTCGGTTTCGACGCCATCCTGAAAGGCGATCCGGGAAACCGGGAGGCCACCGACGGACGACGGGATGCCCTGGATCGCATCCGGGCCACCACCACGCGCGAACTGCGTTTGAACGATCTGGAGCAGGGGCGGCGGCTTTATGAGTCTGGGGCCATCGACGAGGCCATCCCTCTCCTGACCGAGGCCGCCACCGACTCCTCCCTGACCGAGGCCGTGTTTCTCCTCAAGCGGGCCCAGGACCTGAGCGCGCAGAGAAGGCGGCAGCGGGAGAGAGATCGACGGATCGCCGAAATTCGCCTGGACATCGGAAGGCTGATCGAGGCCAACAGCTTCTCCGAGGCCAGCACCAGACTCAACCTGCTCCTCGGCCTTCTGCCCGGCGACCCCATGGCCACCCAGCAACTGGCCGATATCGACGAGCGCAACGCGCGGGACATCCTCGACATTCTCCTTGGTGACCGCGAACTCCCGGCCCTGACCTTCGTCGCCCCCAAGCATGCCCTGACCGAGACGAAGGAAGACACCATCACGGTGTCGGGCGTGGCCACCGACGATCGGGGGCTGGCCCAACTCACCTTTCGCTCGGGGTCTCTGGTGGTGTACGCCGAGGATCTGGCCCAGGCGGATCAGGACCGAGCGCACAGCTTCGACGTTTCCGTGCCCCTGAGCCGGGGACTCAATCGCGTGGTGGTCTCGGTGAAGGACCGAAAGGGCCGTGAGTTCGAGACCGTCTTCGAAGTGGACCGCAAGCCCACCCTGGTGGAGCACCCCTACTTCTACCCGCTGGTGGCGGTCTGCGCGTTCACCTTGCTGGGGGCCGGAGCCAGCGTCTACACGGTGCGGAGGAGGCGCGCCTTGAGAAACCGGTTCAATCCCTATATCGCGGGCGCGCCGGTGTTGTCGAACGCCATGTTCTTCGGACGGAAGAAGCTCCTGAGCCGGGTCCTGAACATGATCCACGCCAATTCTTTGATGATTACGGGCGACCGGCGCATCGGGAAGACCTCGTTCATGCACCATCTCAAGATGGCGCTCTCGAGCGACGAGGGCACGGAGTTCAAGTTCTTCCCCGTGTCGGTGGACCTCCAGGGCATCCCCGAGTACACCTTCTTCCACACCATGATGTCGGAGATCGTGGACGCCCTGGATCTGGCCCCCGAAACCCTCGCCGAGTTGCGTTTCAGGGTGGAGAGCGATGACTACGACGATCGCGACTTCTCCCGCGACCTTCAGCGGGTCATCACCGACCTCAAGGGCCGCACCTCGAAAAGGGTCAAGCTGGCCCTGCTCATCGACGAGGTGGACGAGTTGAACGAATACTCGGAACGCGTCAACCAGCGCCTGCGCAGCGTCTTCATGAAGACCTTCTCCGAGAACCTGGTCGCGGTGATGAGCGGGGTCGGGATCCGGCGCAGGTGGAAGAGCGAGGGCTCGCCCTGGTACAACTTCTTCGATGAATTCGAGCTCAGCGGACTCTCCCGGGACGAGGCCGAGGCGCTGATTCGAAACCCCGTGCAGGGCGTGTTCCGGTTCGAGGACGAAGCGGTGGAGCGAATCCTCAACGCCAGCGATCTCAAGCCCTACATCATTCAGAAGTTCTGCATCCACGCGGTCAACCACATGATCGAAGATGAACGCTCGACCATCACGGTCCGCGATGTGGTGGCGGTCGAGGCGCTGGTCCTCTCCGATGAGTCGATGGCCCCCCGGACCTCCACCCCGACTCCAGAACAGCCCGTCCTCTAGCCAAGGGAAGCCCAAATCACCCATGCGTAATCCCTTCATTGCCGGCAGTTGGGTCCGCGGCGACAACTTCTTCGGCCGCGCCGGCCTTCTGCGCGACATCCTCGAAGGGTCGCGCGATTCCCTCTGGGTGATCGGAGCCCGCCGCATGGGCAAGACCAGCCTCTTGAAGGAGGTCGAGGCCCGCACCCAGGCGAGCAAGGAAACCCCGTATCTGGCTCTGTACTGGGACCTGCAGGGCAGCGCGGACGCGCGCGGCCTGGCCGACGGCCTGATCGCGAGCATCGAGGACAACGAGCATTTCCGCCGCGCCGCCGACATCGACATCGACTCCATCGAGGACCTGAGCGTCACCGATATGCTTCAGGCGGTGATCCGCCGCGCCGTGCGCTCGGGCTGGAAGACCCTGGTCCTGATGGACGAGGGCGAGGAACTGCTCACCGTGGCCCGGAACGAGGTGGCCACCCTGGGCCGGCTCCGGCGCGTCCTGCAAAAGGGTCCCGAAGTCCGCTCGGTCATCACCGCCACCAGGCGGCTGGCCCGTCTCGACGAAACCGCTGCCCTCGCCACCTCGCCCTTCCTTCACGGCTTCCTGCCCCCCCTCTACCTCACCCCGCTCGATCTCGAGGAAACGACCGCGCTGCTCGCTCGCGGAGGCTTCAGCGAAGCCGCGGTTCTGGCCATCGCGGAGAAGACCGGGAACCAGCCGTTCCTGGTCCAACTCATCGCCTCGCGCCTGTTCGAGAACAAGGACCTCGAGGGCACCCTCGACGTGGTGGCGAACGACGACATGGTCTCGAACTTCTTCTCGGTGGACCATCAGACCCTGGAGCCCATCGAACGACGGATCCTCGAGGAGGTGGCGAGAGAACGTTCGCTCACCCCGGCGGACATCGGCAGCGCGCTGTCGACCCCGGGAGACACCCTGGGGCCGCACCTCCTGGGCCTCGCCCAGATGGGCTACTTGAAGCAGGCGGGCGGGAAATACTCGGTGGGGAACTGGTTCTTCGAGACCTGGCTCCGGCGACAGTCCCTGGTGCGCAGCGGCACCGGCGAAAGCAGGCGCTGAAGCGCCCGGGGCCGCAGATCATGGTCACAGGATCCAACCGGATTTTCGAGCACGACGGCCGGCAGTTCCACATCCAGGTGGAGGATCTTCCTTCTGGAGACACCGTCGAGGTGCGGGTCTACGACAAGGGCGCGGTGCTGTTCGTGAAGCGCGTCGCCTACGCGGAGGCCATCGCGGGGGCGGCCTCGCGCGAGGATGCGATCCGAACTTTCATGGAGAAGACGATCCAGACCGTGAGCGCCGCCATCGCCAAGGGCAAGATCGCCTAGCCCGAGTTCCGCAGTTAAGGGGGTACGAGTGTTGCTTCTAAAGCACTTATGCCTGTCGGTTGGCACTACATTTGACGTGAGGTAGCGGGCAGGCGGAGCCTTTCTGGGAGCCGTAGACCAAGGCGTGCGAGGAGTTCG
>JAQBHL010000126.1:0-4150 GCA_032127745.1 Acidobacteriota bacterium | reverse complement strand
CCCGAGCGCAACTCGATATCCCGATACTCATCGAGAGCCACTGCGTACATCTTCATCTCGTCCTTGAGATCGCTCCTCGGACGCACCTCCCCCGGATCACGGGTCCGGTCGTAGAAGTCGCGCATGGACGGGGCCGCGCGTGGGTTCGGATCGATGAGCTTGTAGCGCCGATCCCAGATGCCCTGGTGGCCGCGATCGTTCTCACCCACCAGGGTTTCCCGGGTCGAATCCTTCCGCCCCAGGGCGAAGGGCAGAACGCTCCGCCCGACGAGTCCTGACGGGAACGACACCCGGGCCGCGTCCAGGAGCGTGGGCATGATGTCGAGGGTCGACACCAGGACGTCCGAGCGCAGCGCGGTGGCCCCGCGCCCGAGCACGATGAAGGGAATCCTCTGCGCGGGGTCGAAGAGGTTCGCTCCGTGATCGAAGTAGTAATCGTGCTCTCCCAGGCTCTCGCCATGGTCGGATGAAATGATCACCGTGCTCCGGCTCAGCGCGCCGGTGGCATCGAGGGCCCTCAGCACCTCGTCGACCTGGGTGTCCACGTAGGCGATCTCGCCGTCATAGGCGTTCACGTAGTCGGACAGCCGCGTCTTGCCCGGCATGGCTTCGGCCCATTGTCTCGACACGCCGCCGAAGAAGCCGTCCACCACCCTCAACCTGCGATCGCCCTTGACCCTTTTGGTGAAGGCCCGGTCGAAGGGGCGGGGCGGAGTGTAGGGAGCGTGGGGGTTCACGTAGTGCAGCCAGAGGAAATAGCCGTCGCGCCTTCCCCGGCTCCGGACGTACTCCACCGCTCGCTTCGTGATGTCCTCCGTGCGCGCGACTTCGCTCGTGAGCGACTCGTCGACCCACGTTTCGACGTAGGTCTGGAATCCGCGCGAGAACCCGAGTGAGCTGGAGACGTTGGCGTTGTCGACGAAGGCCGCGGTCTCGTAACCCTCCTTCTGAAGAGTTTCCGCGAGGGTGGGATTGAAGGCGTGCAGCTCGGGGTGTTTGGGAGAGTAGCCGCTCTCGCCCGCAGTCCGGCCGGTCATGATGGCCACGAAGCTCCCGCGGGTCTTGGGCCAGTAGGTGTAGGCCTGGTTGAAGACCGCGCCCTTTTGCGCCCACTCCTGGAGGCGCGGGGTGGTGGCGCGCGCGTATCCATAGGCGCTCATGTGATCCGGGCGAAGGGTGTCGATCGTGATCAGGACCACCACCGGTCGTTCCTTGGCCACGGGAGTGGCGGCGGCGGGCGATGCGCGGGAGGACGGCGCCTTTGGGCCCGAGCAGCCCGGGGCCAAAAGGGCGAATACAGCGGCTCCAACCATGAGATGGCGGCTCACGACCGGATCTCGATCCGCCGGTGATCGTCGCTCGCATCGGTGTGGGTGATTTCGATCCTCGTGACCCGCGGCCAGGGATACGACTTCATGCGCTCCGCCCATTCGATGGCGAGCACGTCGCGCTCGCCGGGCAGGTCGAACAGGCCCACGTCCTCCGCACCCAGCTCCGAAGCCAGGCGATACAGGTCGGCGTGATGGAGCAGGCGTCCCGACGCGCAGGGGTACGTGGTCTGAATCACGAAAGTCGGCGAAGCCACGGCGTCATCGGGCGCGCCCAGGCCGCGGGCCAGGCCCCGCACAAAGGCGGTCTTCCCCGCACCCAGGTCTCCGGTCAGGAAGAGCACCTCGCCGCCCTTGAGATCCTGGGCCAGCTGCGCGGCGATGGCCTCGGTCTCGGCCTCGGATCTGGATTCGCGAACGTCTTTCAGCATCGAGAGTCTCCGGCTCATCGTCCCAGGGAAGCGATGGCCCGGGGCAGGGCCTCGGCGACGTCCCCGGCCGTCACCCCCCAGGGGCGTCGCTTGCCTGCTCGCTCGCCGGCCAGGCCGTGCACGAACACTCCCGCCGCCGCCGCGGAATCCGGGGCCACGCCGCGCGCGACGATCGCGCCGATGACTCCGGCCAGGACGTCTCCGGTGCCCGCGGTGGCAAGACTCGGGCTTCCGGTGGGGTTGAGCCAGACCTCGGAGCGTTCGTTGCCGACCAGGGTGTGGCGGCCCTTGAGCACCACCGTGCTGCGCGTCTGCGTGACCGCGCTCCGGAGCGCTTTGACTCGATCCTTCTGAACCGAGGCGTTGTCGGTGCCGAGCAGACGCGCCATCTCACCCGGGTGCGGGGTCAGGATGGTCGGTTTATCGCGCTGAGCGATACGGGAGAGGGTCTGCGCGCGCAGGCCGTACAGACCGTCGGCGTCGATCACCACGCTCACGCTGCAGCGGCCGGCCACATCCAGGATGAATTCCTGGGTCTGGTCGGAGCGCCCGAGCCCGGGTCCGATGACCAGAGCGTCCATGCCGGTCACGATTTCGAGCACGCGGGCAGCGGCCCCGGCGACATCGCCACATTCAGCACCCGCGCCCAGGGACGCGGTCATGACTTCGGGCTGCGACAGGCTCACCACACCGCACACCTCCGCCACGGACGCGACCGTGACCAGGCCGGCGCCGGCTCGGAGCGCTCCCTTGGCCGCGAGAACGGCGGCGCCCGACTTCCCCACCGATCCCGCCACCACGAGGACGTGGCCGAAGCTCCCCTTGTGAGAGTCCACAGCGCGCGCCGGAAAGACGGCGTGGGCGTCGCTCGACTCGAGCTCGAAGAGGCGGACACCGCGATCGTCGAACTGCAGCGCCTGGTCGGGAATTCCGATGGAGGCCACCACCACCGACCCCGCGAGTTCACAAGCGGGCGAAAAGACGAGGCAGGGCTTCTTCGCGGCGAAGGTGACGGTGACGTCGGCCTCGACCGTCTTCCAGTCGAAGGGGCCGGCATCGGTGGGAACTCCCGAGGGCAGATCGACCGCGACCACGCGAGCGCCCCGAGAGCGCTCCCGCCGGATCGAATCGATGACCGCAGGAGCCAAATCCCGCGGCGCCCCGTGGGTCCCGGAGCCGAGCAGCGCGTCCACCACCAAAGAGCAGCGCCCGAGTTCGGCCGCCTTTTCCTGCCACTCCGCCTCAGTCCTGATGATGCTCACGGGCAGGCGGGCCCGTTCTTTCCGCAACCGATCGAAATGATGCCGCGCATCGCCCTTGATCCCGTCGGGATCCCCAATGACGTAGACCCGCGTCCAGTCCGACTTGAGCACGCGGGCCACCACGAAGCCGTCGCCGCCGTTGTTGCCCAGGCCGCAGACGATGGCCACCCGGCGTTCCTTGCCAAAACGCGACTCGATGGCCCGGGCCACCGCGAGGCCGGCGTTCTCCATCAGGGTCGGTCCGGAAACCCCGTGGCCGATGGCCCAGGCGTCGGCGGCGCGCATTTCATCGGCGGTGAGGATGGGCCGCATGGATCAACCTAACGCAGAAGCCAGACCGCGAGCACAGCCACGGAGAACCCAAACCGGTAGATCACGAAAGGAAGATAGCTCCGGGTGCGCACCCAGGCGAACAGAACCCGGATGCTGAGGACGCCCACCACGGCCGCGGTCAGAACCCCGGCGATCAGCGAAGCTTCCACACCGCCCGCCAGCATCCCGGGAACCTTCAGGATCACCGCGCCCAGGGTGAGAGGGAGCGCCATCAGAAAACTCAGGCGGGCGGCGACATTGCGCTCATAGCCCAGAAACCGCGCGGCCGAGATGGTGGCCCCGGATCGGGAGACGCCTGGAACCAGGGCCAGGGCCTGGGCGAAGCCCATGATCATGGCGTCCCGGAAGGTCCAGGCTTCGAGACCGCGCGCGGTTCCAGATCGCGCGTCGGCCACCCACAGGATCAAACCCATCACGCTCATCGTGACCGCCACCAGCGCGGCGCTGCGGAAGGTGCTCTCGGCCAGACCATTCAGAAGCAGGCCAAAAACCCCGCCGGGGATAGAGGCCACGGCGAGGAAGCCAAGCCGGCGGCCGTCCTCGGAAGCGAAGGGATTGCCGTGAGCCTTCAGGCTCCCGAAAGCGCCCTGAATCATCTTGACCCAGTCTCCCATCAGCGCGCCCGCGACCGCCACGAGCGTACCGAGGTGCAAGGCCACGTCGAAGGCCAGGGAATGCTCCTTCCACCCCATCAGCCATGGGACCACGATGAGATGACCCGAACTGCTGATGGGCAGGAACTCGCCCGCGCCCTGGACCACGCCCAGGACGATCGCTTCCAGGATATTCATGGGTT